>NZ_CACVTK010000008.1:0-16240 GCF_902757105.1 Candidatus Avelusimicrobium luingense | reverse complement strand
CTACGTCAATTTCCTGACGGAAATTGCGCCCGGGCCCGCCCTCGCGGTTTTTGCCTTGCTTCGCAAACAAAAACATCGCTGCGGGCTTCAAATCCCGACGCGGCATAAAGCAGTTTATGCCGCTCCACTCTCTGCCAATAAAAAAGCACCTTTTCAGGTGCTTTTTAACTGGCGGAGAGGGAGGGATTTGAACCCTCGATACAGGAATTAACCTGTATGGCGGTTTAGCAAACCGCTGCCTTCAGCCTCTCGGCCACCTCTCCAAATCGTTACGACTTATATATTATAACAAAATTTAACGAACTTGAAACGCCCTAATTTTTATAATTATATACACCTTGTCCGGCAACTTCATCGGCCCAGAACATCTCATTAAGTTATCGCTCTGTTTCTTATGAACCTAATTGACGACACCCTTTTCAATTTTCTTTAATAAATGTATGAAAACATCCCCTAAATTTCTCTGGTGTTTATTGACTATTTTAATAGCAGAAACAATTTGGTCGTTTTGTTTTGCTTATGATATGCAAGTATGGTGGACGGAAATGGCGAGTGTATTTTTCTTTATAGCATTCTTCGGTCTAACCTATAAAAAATTTCAATTTTCTCGCTTGTCTTACTTCGTTATTTTCGCATTTTGTGTCTTGCAAATTATCGGGGCGTGTTATACGTTTGAACGCGTGCCGTTTGACAAGGTAACACAATTTTTTGGTTTTGAGCGAAACCATTATGATAGGCTTGCCCATTTTACTATCGGCATCAGCGGACTACTCATCAGCGAATTTACGTGGCGTAAAAAAATTATTCCGTCGTTCAAATGGGCCGCCGTGGCAGGCATCATTTTTATCATGGCACTGGCTAATTTTTGGGAACTTGTAGAGTGGATATATGCCGAAGTGGACGGTGGAAGTGCAGGGCTTGCCTTTTTGGGTTCACAAGGCGACATTTGGGACGCCCAAAAAGATATGCTTATGGACACGCTGGGTGCTCTGGTAGGTTGTGCGTTATTTTGCTTTAATTTTTATAAAGCCAAGCGGAATTAAAATAATATGGAAAAATCGGTCTTACACTTTAACGGAACGTGGCGCACTTACCAACAACGTATTTTAGATAATTTATCACTACACTTATCTGACGAAAAACTACACGTCGTTGCCGCACCGGGAGCGGGAAAAACTACACTCGGGCTTGAAATTATTGCCCGCCTAAATACTCCAACCCTGATTTTAACCCCGACCATTACCATCCGCGATCAGTGGAAACAACGCTTAATTGATTCGTTTTTGAACGGGCAGAACGCCGCCGACATTGTATCGGTCAATATACGTGCACCTAAATTCATTACCGTAATTACTTATCAGGCATTATTGGCGGCTTTCTGCGGGAAAGATGAAGAGGCTACAGACACTCCCAAAGAAGAGGAAGAAACAACCAACGAACAAGTATTAAGCCGTCTTTCTCCCCAAAAAGCACAAGAAATTATCACCTTACTTAAACAAGCCCAGATTTCCGTTTTGTGTTTTGACGAAGCCCACCATTTACGTAAAGAATGGTGGAAAGCGTTAGCCTACTTAATGGAACATTTATCTCCGCGGCAAACCGTTTCTCTTACCGCCACACCACCTTATGATGCCGACGGGGCAGAATGGCAACGGTATAGCGAATTATGCGGGCCGATTGATGAAATGATTTCTATTCCCGAACTCGTGCAAAACGGCGATTTATGCCCGCACCAAGATTTCATTCACTTCTCGCGTTTGCGCAAAACCGAGTCCGACGAAATTCGTGCACGCACGGCACGCATTACCGAATTTTTAACGTCGCTTTTGAAAAATGATACACTTATCCAAACGCTTTATGCCTATTTGGAACAACAATCGGTAGAAACAATTTTAGACGAACCCAAAACGCATATCGCGCTGGCCGCGTTTTTACGTCATGCCGGGTTTGCCGTTCCGGCTAATTTTTTAACGTATTTTGATATTAAAGAAAATCAAATTCCCACGTTTTCGCCCGATTATCAACAACTGTTTTTACAATTTGTGTTTCTGAAAAAAGATGCTTTCTTAACGGACGGACAGGAAGATTTCTTTGCCGGGCTTACCCAACAGGCCAAAGAAGCCGGTGTACTCGTGCGAAATAGCGTTTTTACGATAGACGACCCCAAAATCAAACGCACCATTGCCAACAGTTTAGGCAAATTAGACTCCATTGAAGAAATTGTTGCGCTGGAAGCCAAAACGCTGGGAAAAGATTTACGGCTCGTCGTACTGGCTGATTACATTAAATACAACGTAACCGATTGCTCGGCATTGGGAGTTATTCCCATTTGGCAAACACTCAAAAAACATAAGGATATTTCACTGGGTGTTCTGACGGGAAGTATTATTTTAGTACCCAGCCATTTACGTCCGCTTTTAACCGAACGCTTTAACTGCTTACGTGTTAATTTAACGCCTTTTGAGCGGGATGAAAATTTCCTAAAAGTAACCGCGTCGGACAGTTCCCGTTCGGCTTTAGTGAAAGAAATTACCCAACTGTTTAATGAAGGGCATTTAACAGTACTCGTCGGTACGCAAGCACTTTTAGGTGAAGGGTGGGACGCGCCAAGCATCAATTCGCTCATCTTATCCAGCACGGTTAGTTCGTATATGCTCTCTAACCAAATGCGCGGACGTGCTATTCGCAAAGACCGCAACAACCCCGATAAAGTATCTAACATCTGGCATTTGGCATCCGTCAAAATTATGACCGATTGGGAAATTATTAAGCAACGGCTTTCTACCGCTACCGCCACACCCGACGAAGATGAAGCCCTTGTGCAATTACACGACTATCAACAACTTTGCCAACGCTTTCAAGGTTACGAAGCCCCCGGCGAAGACGCCCCTTATACCATTGAAAACGGCATAGACCGCATCTTGCCGGAATTTTTCAAAACGAAATTAAACACATTGTCCGCTAAAGTAATTACCGAAGATTTATTTATCGGGCTTAACAAAGGCATGATGTCCCGCGCCGCCAATCGGGAAAAAACGCGCTGGTTATGGCAGGAAGGCTTTGTAAAACGCTACAACAATGCCGAATTATCCCTACGCAAGGGGGTGCGTCATACGGGCAAAATCAGCGGTTTTTCGTATCGGGGCTATTTTTCTATCGCCACAATTTGGGCGATGATATTTGGTTTATCGTCTTTGCCTTTGCTGCGAACAGAACCCGTCATCACCTTACTACTTTTAGGGGCTTTTTTCGTTATCATGATTAAACCGACATGGTATTACTTGCGCTGTTCCAGCCCCGAAAAAATCATACGGCAAATTGCTATTGTAACGGTAGAAACGTTGGCCGCCATGAAACAAATCAAAGCCAACTTGCAACGAATCAATATCCGTTGCGAAACATGTCCGTTAGACAAAAGCATATTCGTATCGGTGGGAAACGTATCGCCCGAAGAAAACAATTTGATTATGAAGTCCATCCGAGAGATTTTAGATCCGATACAAAATCCGCGTTATTTACTGGTACGAAAAGAATTTTTCGGCATTTGGCCTACTCAAGATTTTTTTGCGGTTCCGTCGGTAATTTCGCAGAAGAAGGAACATGCACAGATTTTTTATCAATTGTGGAAAAAATATATCAGCGAATGCGATTTGATTTTTACCCGCACACCCGAAGGGCGCAAACAGTTATTATATGCGCGTAGCCATGCGTTTTCGTCGTTATTTCGCAAATCACAAAGCAAGCAGGTCAGTCGTTACGAATAAAATACGCTCAACGTAACTCAAGCCATTTCCCCGACGAAAAATCTTTAATTAAAACGTATAATTGGAAGGCGGGGCCATTATAGACATTATCCATACAATTACGGCCGGAATTAAATTGCTACTACCTAGCAAGATCCACCAACGTGTCCATGACAATCCGCTCGTCAAGCCGCAACAAAATTCCACTATTACAGCAATACCAACAAATATGGCTATCAAAAATCCCCATACTATACTGGCACCAAGCATAAATAATTGATCCTTACTTAATAAAAATACACCTATTATCAATAATAAGGAAATGACAAATGTTCCCCCAACAAGCATGATACACCGTACCAAACTCATTCCGATATCTTTTTTCGGAGAAACGATCTCTTTATTTTGGGAAGGTTCTTCAAGTTGATTGGTGTTTTGAATTATTTGCCCCGTATGCATGGTTTGAATTGAAATATCTGTTTTTGCAGTTTTCCATTGACGAACATAATACATACCTCCGGCAATCCACCCAACCAAAGCCAATAACAAAAAAAGCCACGAAAGGATCTCTCCCGTCAAAAGATGTTGCTTTGAATATAACAAGGATACGATCCCGAATCTTAGCACAAATATCCCCAAAGATATTCCAATACTTGCTAACGCAGAAAATCGAAAGACAAACCGAGCAAAACCAAAGAAACCTATAAGTCCAAATAAAATCCACATAATCGGGATTAGTAACATTCTAATAGTCATTTTAACTCCTTGATTTTATAGTATTTAATAATTTGCGTAACTGGTGCCATACTTGCGGGTTTTTGAAATTAGGTTGCCACGTTTGTCCGCCTAAACAATCACTGATCACATATACCGCCGCACACGGTATTTTACGCCGTGCACACATAGCCAATAACGCCGATGTTTCCATATCTACTGTCAAAACGTGATTTTTTTGGTAGTGCTTAATTTCGGCTTTTGTTTCACGGAAAATCGCGTCCGTGCTCCAATTTCTTCCGACGTGGAAATTCATATTTTTCCCGCGAAGTTGGCCTATGAGCCGTGCGGTTAGTTTTTTATCTGCCCGCACGATTTCTTTATGCGTATAATGGGGAGAAGTACCGTCGGCACAAATACTTTCTTCACACACTACCATATCCCCTGGCAAGACTTCTTCTTGCAAACTGCCGGCAAGTCCTACGAAATAAATTTCTTGCACGCCCAAAGCAATGGCTTGTTCAACCGCCAGCACAACCGACGGCCCACCGCAACCAAACCCCGTGATATAACAAAAATCATTTTCGGGCGACACATACACATCTGCCGCTAAAAACCGTTTTTTCCAATTTTCTTGTTTGACAAGCGCCTGCACCAGCGGCGTAAGGGGACACACCACCGCTTTGGACGGTAATTTCAAACCACGGGCCACCGTGTCTACATAAGACTTCGGGGTAACGTAGGCGGCAGAACGGCTTTTTCTAACGGGGGGGAAAATTAAACCCATAAATACTCCTTATCGTGTCTAAATTATACTATATCGCACGCGTAAAAAAATTGTAAAATATAAGAGAAGTAAAAATCTAGGGAGGATGTACCATTATGATTAAAGTAGGTATTAACGGTTTTGGCCGCATCGGTCGTTTCGTATTCCGCGCGGCTCAAGAACGCAAAGACATTGAAATCGTCGGTATTAACGACTTGTGCCCGGTTGACTATTTGGCTTATATGCTCAAATACGATACGATGCACGGACAATTTGAAGGCACCATTGAAGCCGACGTTGAACACAATCAACTTATCGTCAACGGTAAAAAAATCCGCGTAACCGCCGAAAAAGATCCGGCCAACTTGGCTTGGGACAAAGTCGGTGCCGAATATGTGGTAGAATCTACCGGTTTATTCTTGACGCAAGAAAAAGCGCAAGCCCATATCAAAGCCGGTGCTAAATATGTAGTCATGTCTGCTCCGTCTAAAGACACGACCCCGATGTTCGTAGTCGGTGTGAACGAAAAAACCTATGTAAAAGGTACGCAATTTGTTTCTAACGCGTCCTGCACCACCAACTGCTTGGCTCCTATCGCCAAAGTATTAAACGATAACTTCGGTATCGTCAACGGTTTGATGACCACCGTACACTCCACCACCGCCACCCAAAAAACGGTTGACGGCCCGTCTATGAAAGACTGGAGAGGCGGTCGTGCCGCTTCCGGCAACATCATTCCTTCTTCTACCGGTGCTGCTAAAGCCGTAGGTAAAGTTATTCCGGAACTTAACGGTAAATTAACGGGTATCTCTATGCGCGTACCGACCTTGGACGTGTCCGTAGTGGACTTGACCGTTAACTTGGCCAAACCGGCTACCAAAGACGCTATCTGCGCCGCAATGAAAAAAGCCGCTGAAGGCGAACTCAAAGGTATTTTAGGTTATACCGAAGATGCCGTTGTGTCTTCCGACTTTTTGGGCGACAAACGCACCTCTATCTTTGATGCCAATGCCGGTGTATATTTGACCGACACGTTCGTCAAAGTAGTATCTTGGTACGATAACGAAATCGGCTACTCCAACAAAGTGCTCGATTTAATCGCTCACATGGCCAGCGTAAACAAATAAGTTTGCGTAAGCATTTCGTAACAAAGCCCCCGCTCATTAGAGCGGGGGTTCTTATATAAAAAAACTTTTTTCATGTATAAATTTTCTCAACATTCCGATGAGAAAAAAATAATTATTAAAAAAATACTTGCAAAATTTTTTTGAAATAGTTACAATAATACGTATGCAAAAAAACGCAACGATGTTTATTACCCTGATTACCGACGTGGTTATTACCACGGCGGCGATGGTTGCGTTGCGTGCTTCCTTGGCCGCTCTACTTATTAAATGTAAAGTTCAGTCCGGAAGGTTATTAGTTACAGACCGATAAAATTTGAATTAAATAATATACTCACCCGGACTTGAACTTAACAAGTCCGGGTGTTTTTTTGTGTGAGGAAAATGACACCTAAAATAAAAATTACTGTATTTTTGTGTATCGCCGGAGTATTACCGGTGCATGCGCAATATGCAATTACACAGGCCGCCGAAACCATCGGTCAAGTGGCCCATGCTAGCGCTATCGCCAGTGAACGTGTGTTAAACACCATGCAAGGGTTAGCAGCCGCTCCGGCTATCGCCCCGGCGTTTACACCGTCCCTTCCGTTAACGCCGACCAGAGTCTGGGTAGAAACGGTACCGCTTCCCGAACCGGCCCCGCAAACGAAAGAACGTTCTTGGTTGGAACAACAACGGCGTAATATCAAAGCCTGGCAATTAAAGCAGCAACGCGCGCAACTGGCCATATTGCGGCAAGCAATCGCCGCACTTCCGCAATTGCGTGTGGAAAGTGCTTTTCAAGCAACAGATTTGACTCCTTACCGCATTGAACAAATTTCAACGCAACAAATGCCGCCTTTGCCGGCTTTAACACGTCCGGGGTACTTATACCGGGGCTTAGGCTTATCTGCACAAGGAGAAGAGATGCGCAATATCTTTCAAAACGGCTTACGGATTTGTGATGTAGGGAGAAACTCCAACTGTTTGTTACTGGCAATGTCCAGTTCGGCCCACAGCGCGGCAGCGGTAACATCTATCAAATATACCAATTTAACCAAAAAACCCAAATTGGCTTTAGATTATGCGCTGCGAAATTCGCGATATGTGGAAAACGGGATTCCCGCTATTGTGATAGTAACAGGATCTGAAGATAACGGGAAAATCGTTCAACAAGTAACCCATGATATTCCGGCCGATCATATAGAAGGCATGCTGGTATTGATGAATATAGAAGATAAACCCACTTGGTGTCTGGTGCAATTACAAGAAGAGCACTTCGTGATTACACCGTATGAAACTAAAACCTCCGACTAACAAAAACCCCCGCTTAAAAAGTGGGGGTTTTTCATCAATAATAAATTTAATCTTATTTAGCGGCGTGAAAGATGTGGCTAAACGACACAGAAACGCCAATATACACGTTTTCACCGCGCGGGCCGATATACTTGCCTTGGGCTGTATAATAACTCACAAACGGGGCTACATACAAGTTCTTATACACTTGTACATCTAAACGCGCGTTTGTTTCAAATTCCCAATCTAAATCGGTAGGGTGGGTTTCGGTCGTATCTAAATAATCGCGGTACATAGCATCCCACTTAAAAATAACACCTTCACGCACCGGAAGTTCCAATTTGAATCCGGTTTCCCACGCCAATTTAGAGGCATACGGCTCATAGGTAAAATCGCGTTCACCGACAATAGCCGCATATAAACTCTTTAGATATTTCCCTTCAAACAATTTGGCGCCGGCCATCGCACGTAAAATGCGCGTGCGGGGGGCATTGTCAGGCTTGGTAAATTCCGTTTCGTAGCCGATATTAGCAAATGGGCCGGCTTCAAAACCGCCTAAAAAATCATCTACGTGCCACAAGCGCTGCGTATAACCGGTGGTGAATAAAATTTTATCAGCATTTTCGTTTGTTAAAGTTTCACCATTTACCGGACGGATTTTTGTACGGCCATAATCCATAGTTAACTCGTTATTCCATAAAAAATGCTCGGCATGGTAATCGGCGATAGAATCCCAACTGCCACGTACGGCTGTTTGAGAATCAGACGTAAGACGAGCATCGGAAAAGCCTTGATAATCTTGGGCGTTTTGCACTTCGGTAGAAGTCAGATCAAACGCGAGTTTTTTAATTTCTACTTGCCAGCCCCGTTTAGCATCTTGGGCCAGTGCGGCAGTCGTGCATAACGCACATAAAACCGCTAAAATTACTTTTTTCATATAACTCCTTTACACAAAAAATAAGACTACCGTCTGGCAATCTTATTTCTATTGTATCGTTTTTGGAGAGGAAGTTCAAATAAAAACTCCCCGCAGAATAAATTTCTTTGGGGAGTTTTTGTCTTACAAAGACGTCAGGTTAAGCGGCTTTTTTGATTTTGGCAATTAACGCCAACAAATACACCACACCTACCGTAATTACAATGACGGAACCCGTTTGGGAACCCATCATATCGGACATAAAGCCCATGATAGGCGGGAATACCGCACCACCGATAAGGCCCATAATCATCAAGCCGGAAATTTCGTTCTTTTTCTCCGGTTTATGCAAGATGGCTTGCGAGAAGATGATCGGGAAGATGTTGGAGTTGCCCAACCCGATTAACGCTACACAGGTAAATAACGCACCTTGCGTGTTAAACGCGAACAAGCCCACCATCGCCAACAGCATAAATACTACGCTGACGGCAAACACAATTTTGGCCGAGATCTTGGACAATAAGAACGAACCCGTAAAGCAGCCAATCGTACGGAAGATGAAATAAATCCCCGTCGCTTTCATAGCGGCTTCGGTAGCAAGACCTACTTTGTCCATTAAGATTTGCGGGGCAGCCGTGTTGGTACCTACGTCAATACCCACGTGGCACATAATACCGATGAAGCAGAGTAAAATCGTGCCGTCACCGAGTAAGGCCAAGCATTCGGTAAACGTAGAAGGTTTGCCGGTGATTTCTTCTTCTTTGATTTTTTCTTTACCCAAGAAGATCAACGCGAGCACACATTCTACGGCGAAGATGGCATACATAAGCGCCCAATTGTTATATTTGGCAGCCACAAACGGAGCAATTACCGTAGCGCTCCACGACGCAATGGCTTTTACGAATTGACCAAAGGTCATCGTGCTGGCGAGTTTGTCGCCCGTAACAATGTTGGACACTAACGGGTTGAGTGATACTTGCATAAGCGCGTTACCAATACCGAGTAACGAGAAGGACACCATCAAAAGGGCCAAACTCTTTACCGGGATAAGCGGCAACAAAAGCGCGCCTAAGGTTACCCACAAACTGATGAGTACCGTTTTGCGGCGGCCGATTTTGTTCATCAACATCCCTGTCGGAACAGAGAAAATTAAGAACCAGAAAAATACGGCGGACGAGCAAAGAAAGGCTTGGAAGTTATTCAACGCAAAGTCTTTCTTAACAAAGTTCGCAGCGGTGCCCACGCTATCGACAAAGCCCATAGCGAAGAAAGCGAGCATTACCGGAACTAGTTTTGCAACTAATGAACTATTTTTTTGTTCGGTCATATAATCTCCTATTTATTTTGCACAGGGTGCTTTTTCATATTCCGGCCAAGCCCCTGTTTTCGTGCAAACAAAAGCGGATATTTCTACGGCTTGTTTGTGTGCTTCTTTGAGCGATTTACCGGCTAAAATGCCTTGTACAAACGCGCCCGAGAACGCATCACCCGCGCCGACGGTATCGGCTACGGTTACTTTGGGCGTATCAATACGAGAAGTTCCCGTCTTGGAATAGACGTAACTGTATTTATCGCCGGCCGTAATGATGACATATTTCAAGTTATATTTATCCATGAAGAATTTGCAGAATTCTTCTTCATTGGTGCTGATACCGAACATCTTGCTGATGACTTCCAATTCTTCGTCGTTGACTTTGAAGATATTGGCTAGTTGCAAGAGTTCTTCAATCAGTTCTTTGGAATAATAATGTTGGCGTAAGTTAATATCGTAGAAACGCAAGGCTTCGGGGCGGGCATATTTTAAAAGCGTGGTAACAGTGTTCTTAGAATCTTGATTGCGCAAGGACAAAGTACCATAGCAAATCGCATCGGCCCGTTTGACTAGATCAATCGCGTTTTGGGTAAGCGGGATATGATCCCACGCCACGTTTTCAATAATGGTATAACTGGGAATACCGTTATTTAATTCTACTTTTACGCTACCCGTCGGGTAGGAGGAAAGAGTATCAATGTAATAAGCGATGTGGTTTTTGTCCAATTCTTGTAAAATTTCCGTACCGAACGGATCATTACCCACCGCACTGATTGCATAACCTTCAGCGCCAAGTTGCGTGGCATGATACACAAAATTGATTGGCGCGCCACCTGCACGTTTTCCTGTGGGGAAAACATCCCAAAGGAGTTCCCCAACTCCGACTACTACTGGTTTTTTATTTTCCATAGTATCCTCTTCTTTGTAAGATTTTTACTCCTTATGAGTTTAGTGTATCAGTTTTCCGGGTGCGTGTCAATAAAATTTCACGTCAATTTTTACTCGTAAAAATGGCCTTAAAAATTAAGCATAAAAAAGGGGGGAAAAAGAAGATTTATTTTTTCCTTTAACCGATCTGTTTTTATGAAAATTTATCATAAAAAACTCCCCACGAATTTATTTCGCGGGGAGTTAAAAACCAACTTAAAACAACTTAGTGTGCGCGGGCTGCGGCAACGGCTTCATCCGCTTTACGCGCGGCGTTAAACATTACGTCCTGAATAATTTGCGGATAGTTCTTAATCACCGCATCATTCTTCACAAAGTCTTCATACGATTGTGAATACCCTTGCGGATGGGTTTGCACATAACGAGAGAACAACACTGTTGGCGCGGCATCCTTTAAATATTCCACTTGTTCTTCCGTATATTGCCCGGTACGATACATTTGCAAAGCAGTTTCCCAGGCGTTTTCGTTAATCATACGACCTTGTGTTAAAGTGACGTGCAACGGATTGCCATTCACTTTAAGGGATTTGTAGTAGTTATTAACCACAGAACTAAGGATCCAACCATCAAATCGATGGCTTGCTTGTTCCAGTCCTTCAATGCCCTTAATCGTAGAGGCTTCAAAGAAACCACGCAACATATGATCCAAAGCCGTCATATAATAAGTATGTTTAGGATCAATCGGTTGCCATTGTCCGTTTACGCGGATATACACTTGCAACGTGTTCAATTCAACTTGATCGGCAGCATTTACTACAACTTTACCTTTTTTGTCCAACTTGGGAGTAAATGATACCAAGACATTATCCGAATAAGCGAAGTTAGCAAAAATTTGCTTGGGCGTCGTTTTGTTCTTCGGATCCACATACGACATCTTAATATTGCGGCGAACAAACTCTTCGAATTGTTTACCGGTAATCGGCAACACACTCGGGAATTCCTGATACGGAGCATCTTGCACGATTTCTCTGGCCGTTACTTTGCCGGAGAAGGGGGTACCGTCATCACGTTTAGCACGGCCGGAGTTCATGCTGCTGGACGTACCAATAATATCTTGAGCAGAAATACCGTCTTCAACCAATCTGGGGGTAACAGCCTGTTGTAAAATATTGGCTAATTGATCCGGACCGGTAGCATCAATGCCTACGGCATCTACGCCTACTTCGTTTGTTAACGGTTTTCCATCAAAGATTACCATGACATCATCTAACTTCAAATCGCGTACCCGTTCCGTATAAGCCCACACATCTTTGGCTTGCGGAGTTTGAAGCGATACATTGCTTAAAGAAATAATATCGTGGCGAACCTGCGGGGCACCCATGGTTCCGTCAGCGGCCCGTGGCTGAAATTTAAAGGTGAGTATTGCCATGCTTTCGGCATAAGCCCCCGATTCCACAAACAGCGGGCCGTCTGCTCCCAACGGATAATCTGCCATCATTTGGTGCTTATGTCCACCAAAAACGGCAATAATTTTGGCTCTATCTTGCGGGGGCAAATCTTTAATAACTTCTAAGACGGAGTTGTTTGTCGGATCACCGATACGAGTATCTAAATGAGATTGGTGAGCCATAATAATTACACCATCCACCTCATTACCATTTTTTATGGAGGTAAAGAATCTATCTAACGTTTCCCGGGCAGTGGCAAACCCCTTTTCCATACCGGCAGGAGCGTCGGTTGTACCGGGCCCTTCCATGGGGATGCCGACAAAAGCAATACGTACCGGTTTATCGGCTACCAATTTGCCTTCCGGTGTTTCTCTTTGAGCCGGGAATTCTTTAATAGCCCAAGGATGATAGAAATCTTCCATACCAACTAAACGTTTTACGTCCGTGGCTAACAAGGCAAAGGGATCATGAATTCTACGCATGAATTTAAGAATATCCCGCACACTGGAACCCTTATCATCCAAATCATGGTTACCCAATGTAGAAAATTTTGCTTTTAAATAATGTAAGTTGCGGGCAATAAGTAACGGACGATTATTGACTTCAGCAGCCCCCGTTTCGTCACCAATAGTTACGAAAGTATAGTTTGGATCAAGAGCTTCCATTTGCGTATTAACTTCCACTGCAGGGGCAATACCACCGGTTACAGTACCGTCTTTCTGATTCGGTTTAGAGAACATCCGGCCATGAATATCACTCATAAATCCGACATGCACTACACTGCCGGCAGCCGGCGCTTGTTTAGAAAATAATTGAGGGATATCAGTTGCTTTAAACGGAACAGCCTGTCCGATTTCGCTACCATAAATAGTTAATTCCGGAGAAGGGGGAGCCTGTGCTTTATTGGTTTTGACATCAGTCGTTTTAAACCCTTTCGGATCAGTGCCTGCCGTCTCCGACGAAACCGCAGCATTCGGTGCCATTTCCGGCGCAGCCGGATCCGCCAACGGTACGGCAGCTGCTTCACGTGCTTCTTTAATAGATTTGGCATAGGTTAACACCACTTGGTGGTTTTGATCTAACGAGGCTCTCCACCAACCGGCTTTTCCATCTATAGATACCCACACCAACACGTCTGAAATTTGATCCGGAGCGACATCGGCAAAATTCAACCGAGACGTATGATTAACCGGACGTCTAATTAAAACCGGAGTATGACCGAATTGGGCAAACTGTTGCGCATAACGGATGGCTTGCGCCACATTATCATCAAAGGAGACCGCATCATACCGGGTATCCCCTTTACGCAACCCGTTTTCCAAAATTTTACGCAAATCTTCCGGTGTTTTAATCAGGTGGAAATTCATCCCTCTGTACGCATATCCAGGTTCTACAAATCCTTCGGGTAGTAAATTGAAGGATTGTGCCAAGAATAAGTTCTCAGCCGTGCCGGTTTTGGCTTGGTTCCGATATAATTTCCCCGTCAGACTGGTTGCCGGGATTGTGATCGGGCCTTCTGCACCTTTGGAATAAATATCAAGTAACGAGGAACTTTTTCCACTGGTACCGATAGCGCCGGGTATAGCCGCTCCGGTTACTGCAGCCATAGAAGCGGCAGCAAAATCTTCCGGAATATCTGCACTGCCGGCTAACGTAGAGGCCGCAGCAGCAGTCGCTGCCAAGGCAACAAAGGCTTTAGGATCAGATTTAAGGCGATCAAAGAAGGCTTTAATTTTTTCCATGATTTCAGGGCCTTCTAACGTGAAATTATCTTTTAATTTAATAGAACGATTCCCTATTTTCTTACCTAATTCGTTAATACCGACATCAAGTGCTCCGTCAATACCGGTTTTTCCACCCATACCACGTCCATGGATAATCTCACGGTAGGCTACACCCATAATGAAGGAGATACAAGCCGCCGGGACAAGATATCCGGTAATAACGCCGGCCGCATCAGCTAACGCTGCCATACCGGGGGAAATAAAGGCTCCACCCACGATGGCTGTTAACATGACACCGGTAATTTCGTTCACTTTAGAAATATCTTTCTTTTGGGCTTTACCTAATAATACAGGGAAGATGTTTCCGTAACCTAACCCGGTTAATACAAGCCCGGTTAAGGCGGCAATATCATTTCCGGTTAACACAAGACCTAACCCTGCTAAGGCGGAAATCGTAGAGCCGATTAACGTTTTATCTTCACCCCATTTTTTCAAAATAGCCGGAGCAAATGTACGGGCTAAAATAATTGGTAACATGGTGGTTAAGAAAGCCACCGTTCCGGTAAATTCGGACGAAATACCTAATTCGCCTAACATGACCGGTGTAGAAGACAACACACCGATTTCCGCACCGATGTAAGCAAACCCGGCAGCGGCTAATAAGGCGATATCTTTATCTTTTAATACTTTAAATGTTTCAGTAAAGGAAGATACTTTCGCCGGTTTGGCTTCGGCAATCTTAACGGTTGACAACACCGCTAAACCACCTGCAAAGAACGCCGTATAGACAGGATACAAAGCCGTCCAGTCAAATCCGAGCATCGGGAGCAAACCGGGAGCGATAAAACCAAGGGCTATCGGAATACCTTTAATAGCATCCCCTTTGGTTAAGTTCGCGGTCATAGCGGCATCGGTGGCAGAGGCTTCTGCTACAATAGCACTGGCTCCGGATTTAAGCATGGTAGAACCCATACAAATCAGCGCAATAGAACCTAACATAGCATAGAATTGACTGATATTGGTGGCTTCAAAATGCCCGCTCATACCGAAGAACATCGGCAAAGCAGTACCGATAGCGGCAGTAGCCGCCCCTAATTTCATCACATTTACTTTACCGATTTTAGATTGCAACACACTAATCGGTACCGAGAACGCAAACATGGAGAACCCGGCTAACGGAATAAGTGACGCAATAAATTGGGAAATACCAAAGGTATCTTTTGCCAAAGCAACCGCCGGAGATACGAAATCTCCAAAGCCTGTAATCATGAAAGAGTATAAGATAGCAAGTAACGGCGCCTTTTTAGCGATATTTAACACACGTGCTTCGGCCAAGGTTAAACCGGTTTTTTCTGCCGCGGCAGAGACTTCGGCTCCACCGTTCTCTACACCGGCTTCTTTTTCAATATCGTCCACGACTTTCTTGGCTTGTTTAGCAAATTGTGCTTTTTCAGCGGCGCTTCCGCCTGCCAAAGAAGCCCCTTTAGAAATAGAAGTTTTGGTCCCACCGAAGAAGGGGAACATACTAGCCAACATACCGGTTCCCAACGTAAATGCTTCAGGCGCCACGCCGGTAACACCCATCGTAGTTGCAATAGCAGAACCTATTACAAGGGTACCAATTCCAAGGCCCATTGATTTCAACATCGTAGGCGGTGTGATACGTAAATTCAAAGTCTCCCGTACCCCTTGCATCCATGACGATTGGGACGATTGCGTAGTCACCGTTTGCGCAGCATCATCAGCTGCTTCTTCCGCACGCGGAGCATCCGCCGCTACCGGTTCGGCCGATTTCACTTTAGGAGAAGGAGTAAACCAACCTTTAACTTTATTAGTTATACGATTCCATAAATTATCTTTCGGTGCAGGTTCAGCAACTACCACTTCTTCATTAGGACCACCGGTTCCTTCATGACAGACACCATTTTCATCTATCCAACGAGGATTTAATCCGCTGCATTCTTGCCCGACAGGTTCTTGATATTCCACTACGGCACTCGGCACAGGTTCCACCGGAACGACATCGCGAACCTGAGGAGTCACCGTAACGATATCAGCGGCAGGGGGAATAATTAAAGAATGAGCATCTGTGCCAATAGTCAAATCGCCGCCGTCAATTGTTACAGGCGTTTGTCCATTGGCTACATTAGAAGAAACCGAAAGATTATTTTCTAATCGTACAGAAGGGCCTACATTATTTTCGGCTAAAACTTGTTCCACTTTGCCCTGCGTAAGTTTGCCTTGCACGGCTTTACGCAAGTTCAACATGGCTTCTGTCATTTCTACGCTTTCTACCGTGTTGGCCACCACTAACGGATTGTAACGCCCTA
>NZ_CACVTK010000007.1:0-69612 GCF_902757105.1 Candidatus Avelusimicrobium luingense | reverse complement strand
GTTAACCGGAGTAACCGAAGGCGCAGATTTAGAAGCGGCCGAGTAGGAAAAAGTTCCCGTTATGGCATTTCCGCCATGCACAATAGCATTAGGGAAGTGAAATTCCGTTCCGGTATTGTCCCCGCTGATTGATTCTACATTGAAGATAGCGGATGTAGTATTGTTTTGGACAGTTAGCGTGCCGGGCGTATTAACTTCCAGGACGGGCGTACGTAACCCCCCCGGGAATTTTGCCGGGCCGGATACCTTTAGGTAATCATAATTACCCAAGCGTGACGGGTTAAAACTGACAGAAGAAACGTTTTCTGCCGCCACCGGTAACGCAATAAGCGTTAGCAAACCAAGCCAATAAAATTTATTCATAAAAACTCCTTGCAGGAAAATGATTATTTCCCTTACTAATAAGTTTATAAGAAAAAGCGATAAAAAACAAGTGAAAAATTGTGAATCTAAAATGCTACAATAAAATAACTTGTCTGCCGGAGAAACAATTATGGTTAAAAATTTATCGTTTTCCTATTCTAAATTGGGGATGTATAAGGAGTGCCCCCAAAAATACAAATTTCGTTACGTGCATATGTTGCCGGAAAAACCGAAATATTATTTTGCATTCGGTACGGCGTTGCATGCTGTGATGGAATTTATTTTTAATCCACAACGGCCCGAATTTCCGTCATTGGCCGAAGCCCTAAAATTTTTTGATAGCGAGTGGAGCAAAACGACTTTTGAACAAAAAGGCTATGCTTCGGTAGAAAAAGAGTTGGAAGGATTTGCCGAAGGCCGCCGCATTTTAGAAACCTATTACGAAAAAAATGAGTCTTCGTTTATTCACCCTTTATCGGTAGAAATGAAAAGCACCCTGGAAACCGACGGATTAAGTTTAGTTAGCATTTTAGACCGTATGGATTATTTGGGGGATGGCAAGATTAAAATTTTAGATTATAAAACAGGTAAAACGGTTCAGCGCGAGCCCACACAACTTTATATGTATCAAAAAGTGGTGGAAACTTCGCCTGTTATCAAAGCGTTGGTACAAAGTAAAGATCCGTCTGTTAAGGAAGTGCGTGTCGGGGAAATGAGTTTTTATCACTTGCCAACATTAACCGAACTGAAATTTGAACGCGCCCCCGATAAAGAAATTTTTACTTTTTGGCAAGGAGTGTTAGACGTGGCTGATAATATCCGTGCCGGAAAATTCGACCCGACCCCCGGCGAAACACAATGTAAATTTTGTGATTACCGCAATTTGTGCCCTGTTTTTACCGGAAAAGAATATGATGGCCCCAGCGGATACGGGGCGCACAAAAAAGTGGAGGCCGTTGTCCCCCCCGCTCTTAAAAAACCGGCGACTGTTCCCGCGCCATTACCTAAAAGTGAAACGGACGAGTTAAGCGAAAAAATTGACCGCTTGGGAGAACTCTTAGACGAACAACACCGCTTGGAACAGGAAATTATTGCTTTGATGCAAAAAAATAAATTTGCGCGACATTTCGGTAAAGTATTTACCGCGGAACTGACGGAAGAAGAAAAAATAAATTTAACAGATGAAGAAAAAGTAGTGGCATTGCTTGAAAAGTTAAACTTATTAAATAAGGTACTTGCTCCCACGCGCACCACGGTGGCGCGCTTGTTGGATGATGATACGGTTTCTGCGCAAGACAAGGCTAAACTGCAAGTGCTGGTAAAGAAACTAAAAACGCCGCGACTTATTGTGGAAAAACAATTATAGTTTTTAGGAATTGGGCTGTTATGAAAAAATCTCTCATTGTTGCCTTAGATATCGGCACGTCCGGTTGTCGCGCCGCAGCCGTGCGGGAAGACGGTACATTAGCCGCCCAACATTATTTGCCTTTATTACCTAAACGCCCCGCACCGGGTTTATCGCAGTATGATGCGGCTGATTTGCTGGCCGCCGCTACACAATCATTGCAAGCGGTACTGGATAAAACCGGCCCGCAAAATGCGGCTGCGTTAGCCATTACTTCGCAACGTTCTACGGTTGTGTTGTGGGATAAACAAACAGGGGAGGCGGTTGCGCCGGTTTTGACATGGGAAGATGGCCGGGCGCAAATGCAAGCACAACAGGCGGCAATTAGCCAAGAGGAAGTGCACGCATTGACGGGCTTATATAAAACGCCGTTTTTCTCTGCGCCGAAAATTGCCTGGACACTTGAAAATTTTCCGGTTTGTAAAGAATTACTTAAACAAGGGCGTTTACTCATGTCCCCTGTGGCATCTTATATTATTTGGCATCTGACAACAGGCCAAACTTTTGCTACCGATTTAACCCTTGCACAACGTACTTTGCTGGTGGATATCCATACCCGAAAGTGGAGTGAAAAATTATGCCAAGCATTTGGCATTCCGATGGAAATTTTGCCGTCTTTACGTCCGTCGGCAGCTGATTACGGAACGTATGTGTACGACGGTATTTCTATCCCGATTACGGCCTGCGTGGGTGACCAACAAAGTGCGGCGGTATATTTTAATCTGCAAGAAAATAAAAGTTTGATTAATTACGGTACCGGTGCCTTTTGGTTGTATAACGCCGCGAAAAAAGAGGTGTTATTGCCGGGGATGTTGACTTCGCTGTCTGCAGACGGCGCAGGACAAACGTCCTCTTATTTAGTAGAAGGGCCGGTTAATTCTGCTGCGAGTGCTTTGCTTTGGCTCAAAGCACAAGGAATTTTATTTGATGATACGGAAGTGGATAATTTATGCGCAAGTGCCCAAAATCCTATTTGGTTTTTGCCGGCGTTTGGCGGCCTTGGTGCGCCGTATTGGAATTTCAAAACGCCGACGGCGGTGGACGGTTTGTCCCCCCATACGCAAAAGCCAGATTGGGTGGCCGGCGTAGTGCGTGGCATCGCTTTTTTGCTCACCGATATCGGGGCGTATTTGCGTGCCAATGGTTGTGAAGTGAAAGGCCCGGTACAAGTGTCAGGAGGACTTTCGCACTTATCCTATTTAACTTCATTTCAAGCAGGACTTTTACAACTTCCGTTAGAAGTTTCCCACCAATCAGATGCAACCGTATTAGGCGCCGCCATATTAGGGGCCAAGCCGTTAGGTTTATCGTGTGTGTCTTCCCCCGCTTATACGCAAGTGATGCCTGATTTGTCTGCAGCAAAAGCCGAAGAATTATATAGTGCTTGGCGTAAGTTTATGGCTAAACACTTGCAAAAATAAATACTTTATCATAAAAAACACCCCACGAATTTTTCGTGGGGTGTTTTTTCAAATTCGCAACCGTTGTTATTTAATTAGGTCGCTCATTTTAATTTCTTGCGGTTCTACCGAGGCTTTAGGAATATATTCTCCTCCAATTCCTCTGGTGGTAGTTTTGCGGCGCGCAGTAGCTTGGCGGCGTTGTGTGTTGGTGCGCGTGGCTTTGCGTTTTGCTTGCGCGGCTTGTTGTTGCGCGGTGGTTTTTGTTTCTTGCACTTGCGCTTTAACGTCAGCCGTTTTACGCCCTAATTTTTCGTCAAGGCGTTGGTTCTTTTGTGCTTCCAACGCGGCTTTCTTTTGGGCTTTTGCTGCTTCCAATTGTTGTTGTAAGCGTATAATTTCCGGGTCGTTTTCCACTTGCGCTGTTTGAACTTGATATTCTTGTTCTACTTCGGCCCGTACGGCGGCTTCTTTCTCGGCTAATGCTTGTTTCAGTTCCGCTTCTTTTTGGCCTTTAAGTTCAGCCACAACGGCTTCTTCTTGTGCAAGTTGTTCTTCTAATTCACGTACGGTGGCTAATTTTTGGGCTTCTACTTGCATGGCTTGTTGTTCTATGGAACCGCGTGACATATCCAACAACGTTACGGTGGACGAGTTCGGTAAGAACTTTTTGGCTAACGTGAAAGCCGAATCGCCTGCTTTATTGATAGGAGCCAAATCTGCTCCTTGTTGAATAAAGAAAGCAGCCGTGCGGTCATTTTTGGCCATAATAGCATTCATCAAAGGCGTATTACCTTTGTTATCAGGAGTGTTGATATCCGCACGAGCCGCTACTAATTGTTTAGCCGGGAAGATATCCCCCGAATAGGCACTGTAAAATATAGCACTGCGACCTTGTTTATCTGTGGCGGCAATATCGATATCTTTGCGGTGTAAGAGGATTTTTTGGCATTCTTGTAGATTTTTAGCCGAAGCATTCATAAGCGGAGAAACCCCATTTTTATCTTGTAAATTAGGGTTAGCACCCGAGGTTAATAAGAAGTTTAATACTTCGGGCCGATTATTTTCTACCGCATAAGATACAGGAGTGCATCCGTTCTTATCCGCAATATTTATGTCCGCCTTTCCGTTTTTAACGAGCCATTTGACCATAGGCAAATCGCCTTCCGCCGCTGCGGCGGCCAGGGCCGAAAGCCCCGACGGATTTTGATAATTTACATCTGCGTGAGCGGCAAGCAATACTTTTACGTTATCTAAATATCCTTTTTGTGCAGCATAGATAAGCGGAGTATTGCCACTGTTATCAGGCAGGTTGACGGTAGAACGTTCCATGGATACTAAATCATTTAAAACGTCCGGATCGTCGTAATTGGCGGCATAAATGGTAGCGGTTTTGCCCAAATCATCTGTTGCGGTAGCATTCGCTCCATGTTTGACTAAATAAGAAATAGCGTCGGCTTGTCCGGCTGAGGCGGCCGCAATAATTGGGGTAATTCCGTAACTGGATTTGGCATTCACATCGGCTTTCCCGTCTTCGGCAAGCATACGGATAATATCTATATTCCCTTTTTCTGCGGCAACGGTCATAGGAGTAATACCCGCATAGTTTTTCTCGTTGGCATTTACATGGGCTTGTAATAGCGTGCGTACACGGTCGGCGTCATTGATTTTAATGGCGCGGATAAGAGACGTATCATAGACTAATTTTGATTTTGCTCGCGGACGAGTACCGGGGACATCACTATGATATTGTTTTTGTTCAGCACCAAAAACAGTACCGCGATAAATATCACCTGGATCCGAGGTGGCTTGTTCGGTGATGACCGCAGTGGCAGAGCGAGAGGTGTTGTCGCGCAAACTACCGGAGCGGGACGATTGCGCACTGGCTGTGTTGACCAGTAGCGGCAATACCAATAAAGACAAAATAAAGGTTACGGCTTGTTTATTCATAATTCCTCCTGAACATTCATATTATAGCAATCTGGGACATAATAAGGGTAGAAATTTTTTACTTACGTGAGCCCCTTGGAAAAATAAAAATAAACGACTAAAAAAATACTTGCAATTTTTTCGGTTACAATGTATGATAAAAGTAAGGAAGTTATCAATTTCATCCCCCAGAACGTTCGATTTACCCCCCGAACGGTTCTGAAAAAAGAGTTGGGCTTGCGCCCAACTCTTTTTTTAGTGTTTTGTTAGAAGAAATATTAGTTGGATAATTTTTCCAATACTTGTTGTTGCAGTAAGGTTTGATAATCCGGCCCGAACAGAGGCACATAGAAGTTAATGTAAAAGTTGTCATCAAAAATCTGTTTTTCTTTTGGGTCCATCTGCCCCAGAAAGGCATACATCATTTCCCCAAAATTTTTCTCGTTGGTAACGGACCATTGTACCGCAGAGCCGTCGGATAATTCATGGCTCATTTTCAAGGTATCGGACCATGGAATATAAGTATCCTTTGTTTGAGTTTTTGAGGATTCCGAGCGTAATGCCAACGTGAACGTTGCCATATGTATATCATCCAGAAATTTTTTTACTTCGATTTCATATTCATTTTCGTTTCGTTTGGTATAGGTAAATTTCCGTGTAAGACGGAGTTTTTGGGGTAAGCCGGAAACGGTCAGTTCGGAATGAATGGCCGTAATATAGGGCGCGTCTTCGGCACGTACAACTTCATCGGTTTGTTCAATAGTAAAGAGTTTCAACAAAGTCATATTTTCATCATAAAAGGGATAGGTGTTTGTAAGCGTGCCGGCATCATATTTTAAAAATTCCATGGGTTTCATTTTTAAACTCGCCAGTCCGTTGGCAAGGCGAATATCATAGCGGCGATTAATTGTTTTTGCTTTTTTGTATATATTGGCAGAATTCGGGCATAAACTTTTCCATCCGATAGTAGCCCTTTTCGGAAAAACTTTGTTTCGTTGGTATTGCCGGAAATCAAGCAGATTGATAAATCCGTCTGCATCATCACATGTAATTTGTTTACCCGTATTCATAAGACTGTCTTCTGCGGTGTCGGCATTGCTGGAATATTCTGTGTGTGCATTTCCGCGGTGTGCCGGATACTGGTCTGCCAAGCCGAAATAATGTCCGATTTCGTGCAAAGATATGCGCTCAAACTCGGTGGCAGAAATGGCAGAAAGATTTACATAAATACTTCGTTCGTCAGTAATGAATTCTCCGCTGGAACTGTGCGGGCTTTCTCTTAATTTTAAGGTGATGTGCGGCGATACGCCCCGGGGGGCTCTTTTAATTTGTAAGGGGTGTTGTAAAATAGGCAGCACATCGCGAAATTCTGCTTGGCGGCTGCTTTGTTCAATCAGACGGGCTACTTCTTGGGGCCACTTGCGTATATTGTCGGTAAATATTTGTTCGTTTTCGGGAGTAATTTCCCCTTCTACGGTATAATAGATGGGCGTTTTGCTTAAGAGTTTGCCGACAGCAAATATGCGTGGATTTTCAACGACCTCGGACAGTATGCCCCAAGCGAAGGTGTCCGTGGTAGCAATAACCAATAATAAACATTGTATGCACAGGAAATATAACCGTTTCATGAACCTATTTCTCCCCTATAAGTCCCTTTATTTTATTGTATGAGAGAACAAATTTCCTTACAAGGGTCAAAAGGCCTATGAAGCGGCTGGGTCTATTTTTTCGTTTTTCGGGAAAGCGGCCCAAAAAAAGCCCCGTCATAAGACAGGGCTTTTTAGCAATAATATCTTACTCTTACAGAGCAATTGCGCTGACCGGGCAGCTAGCTTAGCTAGCATTCTGCCCTGCGCTCTTTACTCTTACAGAGCAATTGCGCTGACCGGGCAACTAGCTTAGCTAGCATTCTGCCCTGCGCTCTTTACTCTTACAGAGCAATTGCGCTGACCGGGCAGGTGCCTGTAATATTTGCATTCTGCCCTGCGCTCTTTACTCTTACAGAGCAATTGCGCTGACCGGGCAGGTGCCGGCGCAAGCGCCGCACTCAATGCATTTGGATGCGTCAATGCAGCGTTTGGTATCTTTTTCGCAAATAGCGGTTACGGGGCAAGCGGATTCGCAAGCACCACAGTTAATGCAAACTTCCGGATTTACTTTATAAGCCATGTTTTTTCTCCTATAAATAAGATTAAGGTTACTCTTAAATTATACCAAAAAACTGCATTTCGTTGCGGATAAGACGATAAAAGGACTTGTGGAAAAAGGATTAGAATGATACAATATAAAAGTAAGGAAAAACTAACTTTTATGGAAAAAAATAATTCTCGTTCACTTCATCAATTACGACCCGGGCAAACTGCCCAAATCAAAGAAATTCAAACCGATGCTAAAATGACGGACAAACTCGCCGCAATGGGACTGGTGCGCGGACAATTTGTCAAACGCCAAGCGGGTAATAGCCCGGTGGTGGTAAGTGTATCGGGTACCGATGTGGCAATCGGGCGCGAAACCGCTAAAAAAATTATTGTTACATCTAAAAAAAATACCTTTTTGCTGGCCGGAAACCCTAACGTAGGGAAAAGTTTAATCTTTTCGCGTTTAACAGGTATTGGGGTTATTTCTTCTAATTTTCCGGGTACAACGGTAGGACTCAATTACGGAACCACACATTTTAACGGTGAATCATACGATATTATTGATATTCCCGGTTTGTACCGCTTGGAAGAAGAGTGGCAGATGGAGGGTAAAAAACATCATTTGTTTGAGGAACTGGAATATGATTTTATTGTCTGTGTGGCGGATGCCTCGCATTTAGAGCGCAATTTATACTTTTTGCTGGAGTTGTTGTCACTTAAAAAACCCGTTGTGTTTATGCTTAATAAGTTTGACGAAGCCAAACGCAAAGGTATTTTGATTGACGTGAAAAAATTGTCCAAATTGTTGGGAGTGGCCGTCATCCCGACCGTTGCCACCACCGGGGAAGGCCTTAAAGAATTGGCTAATACGGTCAGTGATTTAGATGGGGATCGCCCCCAAATAGACATCCCCCCTACCGACGAAGGAAAATGGCAGTTAATCGGGCAACTGATCCGGCAAGTGCAACAAGTCAAACACAAACATCCGTCCGTATGGGAACATTTGCAAGCATGGGCAACTACCCCATTGACCGGATTGCCGATTGCATTATTGGTGCTGGTGGCCTCGTTCTTTATCGTACGTTTTGTGGGCGAAAGTATCATTAACTTTGTGGACCCCTTGTATGAGAATTATTATTTTCCGTTTATGGAAAATTTGCTGGGGGCGTGGCGCAATAATTGGGTAGGGATGCTGCTTGTGGGTGACGGCGGCGAAATGTATTTCGGTTTGCTTACCGACGGACTCAAACTGGCACTTGTAGACGTGATGAGTTATGTGCTTGCATTTTATGCGCTCTTTGGGTTTTTGGGCGATTTGGGATATTTACCGCGTTTAGCCGTACTATTGGACGGCCTTTTGCACAAAATCGGGTTGCACGGTTACGGAGCGTTGCCGATTATGCTTGGCTTTGGGTGTAAAGTGCCGGCAGTTATGGGCGCGCGCGTATTGGAAACACGGCGCGAGCGCGTGATTGCGCTAGCCCTTGTATTGGTGCTTGCCCCTTGTATTTCTCAGACGGCGATGATTATTTCCATTTTATCCCCCCATGGCCTAAAATATATGCTGATGGTGTTTGGGGTACTCGTGCTAAACGGTATTATAGCGGGAACGATTTTAAATAGTTTGATGAAAGGTACCACGCCGGAATTATTTATGGAAATCCCGTCGTGGCAGATCCCGCATTTGCGCTCGCTGGGGCGTAAGTTGTGGCTACGGATGAAAGAATATTTGTGCGATGCGTTGCCGCTTATTTTGTGTGGCGTGCTGTTTGTAGATTTAATGCAAATGTCGGGCATTACCGATTTGGTGACGAAATTATCGCGCTATCCGGTGGAATATATTTTGGGGTTGCCCGCCGATACGACGTCTCTACTTATTTTAGGGTTCTTGCGTAAGGACGTGGCAATTGCGCTGTTAGAGCCGTTTAATTTGTCTGCGCAAATGCTGGTGGTGGCGTGTGTGTTTATGACGATGTATTTGCCGTGTATCGCTACTTTCTTTGTAATGCTGCGTGAGAACGGCTGGAAAGATACGTTGCGCGTAGTGGCCCTGACGCTGGGACTTGCATTGACAACGGGCTTTATCTTGCGGCTGATTTTGTTGTAAAAATACGCGTAAAAAACCGGGCCAAGGAAATTTCCTTAGCCCGGTTTTTTCTTTAAATACTGAATTTATTTTCCGTTTCCTACACGTCCGATGTCCACCGGAACGGGAATTTCTACCCCAAGCGGTCCTTCAAAATACATCGTACCCGTTAAATGATAATCAAGCGTGGCACTGTTCATGCTGATTAACCCCAATACTTTGTTACTAAATACCGACATGGGAATTACCATTTTGGCTTTGGCATTTTGCGTAGCGTTAGGCTCAATGCGAATATCTTTAAGCGTTACATCGGCCATGGGTTCATCATTGACGGTGAGTTTCCCCGTAAAGCGTTTGATGGAAGCCGCTTGTTTTTTATTCAAGTTGGTAATCGCAATAACTACTGTAAAACCGAGTGACGTTAAATTGTAATCGGTTAATTCCACATTACGCAAGGCAAATTTGCAATTGGCCAGATTTTGCGCTTCTTGCGTACTGGCACAGGCCCCTAATAAACAAACACTTACTAATAGTAGTAAAATTTTTTTCATAATACCCTCCGAAGAAATAACTGCTTAAATAATTGTATAATAAAAAGAGTTAGAATTGGAGAAAATATGAATTTATTACAACAAAAAATCTATAATCGTTTTATTCGTTACATCGCCGTAGATACGACGAGTGACCCGGAAAGCACGTCTGTACCGACGACGCCTTCCCAAATTCCTTTTGCACACTCGTTGGCGGCGGAAATGCCCAAAGTAGGATTTACCGAAGTGGAAGTGGACGAATATGGTTTTGTAACCGGACTGCTTCCGGCTAATACGGATAAAAAAGTTCCTGTTATTGGTTTGTTTGCTCACTTGGATACCGTTAGCGATTTTAACGGAAAAGATATTCACCCCATTTTGCATGAAAATTACGACGGCGGTACGCTGACGATTAACGCCGAGAAAAAGATGTTTCTCTCCCCCCAAACTGCGCCGAATTTGAAATTGTGCGTCGGGGATGCTATCGTTACCGCTGACGGCAATTCTATTTTAGCAGCCGACGATAAAATCGGTATTGCTATTATTATGACACTGGCCGAATATTTCCAAGAACACCCGGAAATTAAACACGGCCCGTTAAAAGCCGCGTTCACTATTGACGAAGAAACCGGAACCGGTATTAACTATTTTGACGTCAAACGCTTTAATGCGGATTTCGCTTATACGGTGGACGGCGCTCTCTTGGGCGATATTGATTGCGGTAACTTTAATGCCGATTCCGTTACTATTCATATTATAGGCAAATCGTGCCACCCCGGCTCTGCCAAAGGGTTTATGGCTAATCCGGTGCGTATTGCGGCGGATATTATTTCCTCGTGGCCGACGGATAAATTGCCTGAAACTACCGACGGCGAAGACGGATTTATTTTGTTCAAAGATATTACCGGCGGATTGGATCAGGCCGAAATTCAAGGAATTGTGCGTGAACACGATTTAACTAAATTTGAGCAATTTAAGAAAGATTTAACCGCCCTTGTGGAGACAAAACGCAAACAATATCCGGCGGCGAAAATTGAAATTTCGTTCAAAGAACAATACCGCAATATGCGTGATGTATTGCGCGCGCAGCCTAAGGCTATGGAATTGTTGGAAGGGGCACTCAAAGAAAATAA
Organism: Candidatus Avelusimicrobium luingense; assembly: GCF_902757105.1. Taxonomy (NCBI): domain Bacteria; kingdom Pseudomonadati; phylum Elusimicrobiota; class Elusimicrobia; order Elusimicrobiales; family Elusimicrobiaceae; genus Candidatus Avelusimicrobium; species Candidatus Avelusimicrobium luingense. The sequence continues at coordinate 58,628 of NZ_CACVTK010000007.1, read as the reverse complement.
TATCGCTTACCGCTTGACGCAAGCGCGCGGCGGTACGGACGGAGCGCGCTTGTCCTTGTGCGGGCTTCCTACGCCGAACATCTTTGCCGGATACGAAAACCCCCACGGGCCGTACGAATGGCTGAGTATGAATTGGGCGGAAAAAGCGTTTCATATTTTAGAAACGATTGCTAAAAACGCCGTGAAATAACTCTTGAGAAGTAATAAGAAAAAAACACCCCCGGTATTTCTACCAGGGGTGTTTTTGGCTGAAACAATTTTCAAAGTGCGGTTTGTGTTGGGGGATCTGTTAGTAGTAGCGACCTTTCGAATATAGGGAACCATTTCCGTAGGTGTCAATGATGTAGGGATGGTTTCTTTTAAAATAGCCCGCGTTAGAACTGATGCCACTTTGAAATCTGTCATACCAATACGTTATATTTTGCGTAGGATCTCTAAAAAATACCTTGTGACACCAACGGGTAGTATAGAGTGGTTGGGCATTTAAATTGTAGATCGTTACTTGGTGGGTGCAATTCCGATGGCCATAAGCCGCATACACAGCATGCCAACTGACAACAAGAACGACCGGTTGCTCTGTATAATATGCTTCTTTATTTTTATCATCTTCAACAAGATTGCGCACACCTTGGGGCAAATAAAATACGTCTAAACCGTGTCGTATTTCGCCCAGTTGTGCATAGAATCTTTTGGCAAGTGCTACATCTCCCCCCAGCGCTTTCGTCCAATTGTCTAATTTCGCATCCTGTTTTTGCTGGGCTTCTATTTTCTTTTGCTCTTGGGCAAGAACTATTTTTTCTGCAATATGCCTTTTTATTTTAGTATAGTAACTATCTTGCGCCACCACAGGGGTGCAAAGAACAAATAAACACGCACAAACTGTTATAAATCGTTTCATACAATAATGCTCCTTTATTGTTCCAATTCTATGAAATCAGCACATGGGATAACAAGGGCCAAAAGGCCTAAAAGAAGTATAGGCCTTATAAAAAACCCCGGTATTTCTACCGGGGGTTTTTTGGTAATCTATGTTGTTTATTGAGCTGCGGCTGAATCTAACAGGTTCTTAGCATCAGAAATAGTCGGATCTAATGCTTTAGTTACCGCATTGTAATTGAAGCGGTAAGAGATTTTGAAACTCTGTGGATTCTCCGGCGGTACTTTGACTAAGACAGAATAATTATCCGGGTCAACGGCCGTAGAAATATCCCACGTAATCAAATTCACGGCAGCCGGGTGTTTGGCTTCAATAAACGCTTGCAAGGTCTTTCCGTTAGGAAGCACATAATTCTTTACTTCTGTTAAAACGGCATCTTGCGGGTTTTGTTGCTCCGTAACCGGTGTCTGTTCTTCGGCGTTTACGGGTGTCGGCAATTGTTCATCTGTGCCAAGCATTTCGTTAATTTGCGCATCTTGTTGTTGGGCTACTTCGGCGGCTTGTTTTTTGGCAAACACGTTAAACTGTTGCGGAATCAAGTTCATAAACGCGAGCATACCGTAAATAATCGCCGCCAACAATAACGCAAAGAGAGAACCGCCAATCATTTTTACCATTTTGCCGGCAGGTTCTGCTTCGGCGCTCTTGATATCGTGTTGGGTGTTAATATCATCCATGCCTTCAATTTGTAAGCGGTCGGATTGGGCCGGTTCCGGTACGAGCGGTACCGTTTTAATATCTAAAGCGGCCCCGCGTTTGGCCTTGATGGTGTTTTCTAACACGATTTGCGAAACGGTTACATCGGAAACGGCATCTTTCGGGGCATCAGTCGTTGTGGCTGTTTGAGCGCCCGGTACCATTTCTTGTAATTCAATGTCGTCCTTGTCTTTATTGTTTTGGTTGGAAAGATTGGTGGTTGTATTGCCATCTTTATTTTCGGACAAGGCCGGCGGTACAAAGTCGGAAATCAAATAGGTAGATCCGGCTTTTAATTCTACTTCCGATATACCGTTCGGATCGCTTTCTTGTGAGGCGGGTTGTTTCTCAGGCGTAGAAGAAGTATTGTTAATATCATCTAATGACGGAAGGGCATTGTCTAATTGCTCTATGTGTTCTTCTTTGCCTTGGGTGGCTGCTACGGCTCCGCCGGCACTGGCTAATCCAAACAGTTTTTCTACCGATTCTTCTTCATGCGTTTTTTGATCGGCAAATGCAATTTGCAAATCTGCTTCGGAGATTAAATCCTCCGGTTTTTCTTCTTTTGCATTGGGAACTAATTCTTGCGGGCTTAAGTCTTTTTGTTCTTGAGCAAAAGTTTCCCCTACGGCATCGTTGCTATCCAACGACGGTAAAACCGATTGATTGTCCGGCGAGGCTTGTAAGCGTTCACCAATTTTGGTTTGTGATTCTTCTTGAGAAACGTCCGCCACATCAGCGGCTTGCAAGGCTTGCGGTTGCGCTGTAATTTCTTCGACTTGTTGTAATTTGGGAGTATCGGGCGAGATGGTCAACGATGGTTGATCTTCCCCCATATCTTCTAAGTTTAAATCTTGTTTTTCCGGCAATTCTTCCGCCGAATCAGTGGTTTGCCCGTCGGAAGAAGGCGTTACCAATTCAATGTCGGCCGGGTTTTCTTGATTGTTTTGTTCGCTAAGAGAAATCCCTTCCGGTTGTTTTTCTTCCGCGGTAGGTTCTTGTTCAACAACTTCCGGTTCAGTCTGCCCTTCTTGGGCGGGTTGTTCCGGTTCGGGTTGTTTTTCCTCTGCGGCCGGTTCTTCTTTTTGCTCTTCCGGTTTGGGTTCACTTTTTTTCTTTCCTAAACCAAAGACAGCAGCCCCGGCGGAAAGAATACGCATGGTCATTGATTTTTTGGCTTCATCTTCTTCTTTTTCTTGGATAAGTTGATCTACTACGTCCGTCGATTGCGGCGGAGTAGTTAATTCGTTAATCAACTCCTCTTTTTGTTCTTGTTCTTTTTCTTGTTCTTGTTTGGCTTGGGCTTGATTAGCTTGCGCTTCTTGCGCTAACGTTTTGGCTTGCGCCGGAGTTAATAAATCTTGGAATGTATTTTCTTTATCATCTTGATTATCCGGCGTGGGCATGCGTAAAGTTTCCAACGCCGCATTTAATACAAGCGCATCTCCCGCTTTATCTAATAAACTATCTTCTTCCGTAGCGGGTTTGTCTAAATCACTTGCCGGAGTCCCTACGGGAGTTTCGGCCGGTGCCTCTGCGGGAGTTTCGGTCGGAGTTTCAGCGGGAGTATTTTCTTGGGTTTCGGCCGGTGCTTCTGCCGCGTTTTCAGCCGGCGTATCTTGTGGGGTGATAAAGTTTTCCGTCGGAGTATCTGCTAGCAGATCTGTATCTTCCGGCGCAGATTCTTTCGATTCGGGGTGGATCGTATGGGCCATGTGGTCTATTTGTTGGGTCAAAACTTCGGTGCGTTCGGCATTTTGTTGTTGGGTAGCAATGGACTCATCTATTTTGTTTTGCATACCGTCCATTTTTTCTTGCATGCCGTCTAATTTGCCTTGCACGCGGTCTATTTTAGATTGCATACCCGTAAGTTGGTTAGTAAGCATATCTAATTTTTCCATCAAAGCGGATACTATGGCATCATTTGAAGCGGCGGGTGCAACGGCTGCGGCAGTTGCTGCGGCTGTTGCTACTTGTTCTGCCGGCGTAGTAGTTGGTGTTTGAACAGGAGCGGGTTGCTCAAATTCAAATACAGTAGATGCTTTAACCCATTCTTGATTACCGCTATTGGCGGCATCTTCAGAACAAATTAATGTATCAGGGGTAAAGCCATTAAGCGTTACCAGTTTACCGGCTGTGAACGGCCCGGTTACTTTGTTGTTTATATAGACCCAATATTTCATGATTTATCACCCTTAAATAAATATAAAACAATATGATAACAGTATAGCAGATTATGGCGCATTTTAACAGTAATTTTTTACTTTATGCTTTAGAATTGGCCCGCGCCTGTTTATAAAGGCTTAGCAAATTGTCTAAATCTTCTTTACTGGTTTTGCGCGTTTGGATATTGGAAAGCATATCCGTCATTAGTTCTAACGACGAGCCGTTTTCCAACATTTCCAATACAAATTGGGAAATTTGGCGGTTATAATGTCCGTTTAATTCGCCAAGTAATACCCGTAATACAAATTCATGTTTTTCTCTATCTGATTTCCAAAAAGTGTACGGGGCAAGCGAAGTATCAAAAAATTCCAAAATTTCTTCGGCTGATTTTGTCCCCAAATAACTTTTCATTACTTCCGGAGCGAGCCCCTGCGTAAGTGATTTCGCTTTCAAATCACGCAAGTATTGGGCTTGTTTAGCGGCTTCTTCTTGGCTGAGTGTTCCTAATAATACTTTGCAAGCCAACTCTTTGTTTTCGGTCTTTTCTACGCAAAACGGTAAATTTTGAAGAATTTCTTCCGTTTCTTTTTCTAATTGTGTAAATGTTTTTTTGCCGCCAAAGTGTACAGATAAATCTTGTTCATACCCGGCATATAATTCGTTTTGGGTTAAATTGCGGCGCAGTAATTCGCGTTCTTGGCGCAAGGCTGCTTTACGGCAAGCATAATCAAAACTGGCGGCTGTTCCATCCAACAATACCCGTACGGCAAGTCCTAAATTTTCAGCCGGATCTGCCACATGGGGCAACTTGGATAAAACGGCTTTGAACGTGGCTACAATGTCGGCAGGAGTTTTTACTTTCAGGTATCTGCAAGCGATAATAAGTAGATCTTCTTCTAAAATTTGCCCGTCCACCAGTTTAGAAACTAAGGCTGTTTCGCTGGCGTCTTTTAGGGTAAGGTTGCCTAACATGACATGCGCCGCCAAAGAGGTGGCCAAGTTTTCATCCGGATTTTGTTTGGTAATTTCCCCCACCAAGCGCATAAATTCCGGTTCAAACGCTATACTGCCCGGATGCGTGTAGCGTTCTTGGAGTTGGGCGGTTATTTTTAATGGTAAATGGTATTTATCGGCCAGAGTAAAAATTTCTTGTTTATTTTTTTTTACGACGGGATTTTGCTGTTCCAACCATTGCCGTCCTTCTTGAAGTAACGTATCTACGGCGTGTTGGGCTTTTTCCACATCCGTTAATTTTTTGCCTTGCGGTAATGTTTTTAAAGCATTGGCAAAAGCCTCATCAAAGTATTTGCGTGAGGAGAAAGACGCATATACTTCCACTAATAATTGAGTATCTTGTGAAGATACTTCCAACGAATCGCACAATTCACCAATAGACAGAGCGTTATTATAAATACGAAGTTGCCGCAAGGCTGCCGGTAAGGTAATTTCGTCTAATAACATTTGGGCAACCAGCGTATCTGCACTGGGTGAATCGGAGCCGAGTTGGGCAGATATATTGGCGATATCCTGTTCTAATTGGGGTAAGGTTTTTTTATCTTCTAAGGTATAAACAAGCCGGGCGGCGTAATCGTCGTCAATAGCCGGGAGCATTTTATAAATAGTGCTGAGCATACCGCTACGAAGCGTAGATTTTTCTGTCATAAAACCTCACTAACACGATTTTAGAAAAAGGGCAATTTGTTTTTCAACTGCATTTTTTCGGTCTTCATTTTCTATAAATACTAAATTGGCGCGGATATTTTCTACCGCACAACGCAAACAGGCTTGTAAAAGATGTTTGGCGCAAAGGATATCCGACATAATAATATCCGCAATATCCGGTTTGATATTTTCTAATTCTTTAAGCACTTCAAGCGCCGTGGTGGCTGTATCTGCCGGGACGCTGGCCGCAAAAATAAGGGCTTGTTGCATGGCGTCGTGGCGAGTCGGATTTTCTTTAGGTAATTTTTTGGCTGTTATATAAGCGCTGTATGCTTCGCCGTCTTTTTGAACGTATGCACTTAATTGTGTTTTTAGGGCTGTTAGCCGGCGGATAGATTTTTCTAACCGTTCTTTAGTCTGCGGCGTAGTAGTCTTTCTTTTCAGAGTCGTTCCCGCAGCCATTAAAACTAACGCACATCCCATAGCGCCCGTATGCGCGGCAGCGGCCCCCCCACCCGGTGTCGGGTCAGATGAGGCTAGGGCAGTAGTAAATTTTTCAGCAGCAGTAAACCATTCCATAAATGAACTCCTTTACATAATGGTACCAGATTCTAAATCTTCGTATTTTTTAATACGCAACATTTTTAAGCGGTCTTCGTCAATGCCGGTACGGCTAAAAAAAACGTGTTCGATAGCAGTAGCGGGCATGATATAACTGCCGCGTTTGACCCCTTTGGGGTCGGCTTTGACGCAAAGCCATACGCAAAATAAAGCAAAATCTTTGGTAAAATCTCTGGCTTCCAATTCGGCGGCGGCGCGTTGAATTTTTTGTGCTTCGCCAAAACCGGTAGTCAATACTGCATTATGAAAACCGCAGTTTTTGGCAGCCACGATATCGCGGTGCGTATCTCCGATAACAAAAACATTTTCGGGTAAAATTTTTGTTTTGTATTTTTTCTCGGCACGTTTGACGGCGGCTTGTAACATTTCTTCGCGGGTGTGTCCGTCCTCGCCATATCCGCCGACGGTAAAGTAAGCCGATAAACCGCTGGGTTCTAATTTAAGTTTGGCGCCTTCTTCCAAATTGCCTGTACCTAAACCTAAAATAATATCTTTATCTTTAGATAAAAATTCCAAAAACTTTTTAATACCGGGTATTAATTTGTATTTTTTTGCTTTTACCGAGGCACGTACTTCTTGCGGTAAAATTTCCAAGTATTTGGCTTTCATTTTTTTCATCTCTACCGCCGAAGGCTTTTTGCCTTTTTTAATAAGACCATAGACGATAGAAAAGTTGTCTAAATCGGTTCGGCCCGATATAAGTGCATGTTCAAATTTGGGCGTCGTGTGATAGAGTTCTTCTATCGCGCGCACCAAGGCGCGCCGTCCGCAGCCGCCTGCATCTACGAGCGTTCCGTCCAAATCAAATAAAACGAGTTTTTTCATGCGTTTGCTCCTTGTTGTTTTTTTGCACTGCTGGTAACCATATAAGCACCGCCAACTGCCAGTGCCATACCTACTATCTTATACATAGAAAGTGTATCTTGCCCAATGGCAACGGACAAAATAAATGTAAATACCGGATAACATAAAATAATGGCGGTGGCTTTACTCAAATCCATGTTGCGTATGGCGTGGTACCATAAAATGTTTCCCGCCACATAGTTAATAACCGCACTTCCCAGTAACGTCCCCCATAAAGTAGCATTGCCGACGAACAAAAACGGCCCTTGTATGAAATATAATGCTATCAGTAAAATAATCAAGGCGGGCATGGCATAAAACGCACGCGCGGCGGCAATTTGCGGAGCCGTAAGTCCGGCCGGAAGTTTTTTGGCAAAGATGTGACTTACCTGAAACATCCACAAACTGCCTAAAATTAAAAAGTCTCCTTTGGCCTGTGTGTAGCCGCCTTTAAGTACAATTAAAATGACACCCAGCAAAATAAACAACGAGCCGCCAATTTGTTTTACCGTCGGCCGTTCTTTTAATATAATAGCGGATAAAATCAGCGAATAAATAATTTCAAACTGGTTATCCACGGCGCTATTAACGGGGGTGGTGTAATTTAAGGCAATCATAAAAACGGTCATGGTAAGTGCCGTGCCGAATGTTCCCATGCCTAACCCTTTCCAACGTACATCCGGGGCTAAAATGCGTTTCCAACCGCTTTTTCCCAAGTGGAATGATAAAAATACACAGGCGCTAAAACATGCGCCGAGTAAAAATAACGCCGATGTTACATACGGTGTAGCCATTTTGGAAATCACTACATTAATAGCGGTGCAAACGCACGAAATCCAAATAGCAACTAATGGGGATAATTTAGACATATATTTATTTTACTAATTTTTACTACGGAAAAATAAAATTTAATGGCCTTCTTTTTTTACGGTTAAACTGATCCAATAAGCCCCAGCGGTAGTAACCGCTAACCCGACTAATTGCGCGAAAGAGGGCGTTTCCATCCCTAACGCAGCGGAAATAAGTAGCGAAAGTACCGGATATGATAAATAAATAGCGGTTACTTTACTTAAATCTAACGCGCGTATGGCTTTGTACCACACCACCATCGCAAGACCGTATTTGAAAAGTCCGGTATAGCCTAACACGACAAAAAAAGTAGTGTTGGGAACAAGTACAAATGTATCGGTATAAAAATACATAACTAGTAAAATCAGTACGAGTGCCGGTAGGGCAAACAAGTTGCGTGCCATACCGATAACGCGGTAATCTAGCGATTTTGGGAGTTTTTTTGCCACCGTTGAGCCGGCTTGCAACATCCATGTACTTCCGACGATAAGTAAATCACCTTTCCAACACGGCGTATATTGTCCTTTATGCAGAATAATCAAAACGCCTGTTACGATAAGCGTGCAGGCCGCCAGTTGGGCTTTGCTGGGGATTTCCCGCAAAAAAATAGCAGCGATAATTAGCGAATATACCAGTTCCGATTGTTGCAAAATGGCAGCATTTCCCGGTGTGGTATAGTGCAAGGCAATCAAAGAAATGGTAAATGGTAAGGCGGTACCGAATGTGCCGATAAATAGAAATTTGAGTAAAGTTTCCCGGGCGAGTAATTCCCCCCACTTGTGGTGGTGGGTAATCCACGGAGCAAAATAACCTACGCCGATTAACGTGCCTAAAAAAACTAATAATGCGGGGCTAACAATACCGGCGGCAAATTTTCCGGCAATTGGTGAAAAGCCGACGATGGCCCAACATATCCAAGCCGCAACTAATGGGGACATAAAACCCTCCTTGTTAATCTATTATACCACTTTTCTTCGTCGGAGAAGTAATTTGTGCTCATACGTCCGTTCGTGAGCCTTATTTTTTGATATGATATAAAAATAGATTTTATATATAAGGAGTATCTTCTATGACAACGGCACGAAAAATTGCATTAGTAACAGGCGCCAGTCGCGGCATTGGGTTGGCGATTGCCAAACAATTAGCGCAAGACGGTTTTGATATTTGGCTCAACTACCGCTCCAACCACGCCGCGGCCGAGAAAGCCAAACAATCTATTGAACAATTAGGGGCAACTTGTACCCTTGTTCCCTTTGATGTGGCCGACGGAAAAGCCGTACAAGAGGCGTTAAACCCGTTGCTTGCCAAACAAACTCCGTTTGCACTTATCAATAATGCCGGTATCCGCAAAGATAATTTGCTGATTTTTATGCAAGATAATGAGTGGCACGATGTGCTTTCCACTATATTAGGCGGTTTTTATCATGTTACGCGTACCGTCTTGGCTGCGATGATTCGTGCACGTCAAGGACGCATTGTTAATATTGCTTCGTCGGCGGCACACGCGCCCGTGCCGGGGCAGACCAATTATTCCGCCGCCAAAGCAGGTATTGTCGGCGCGACGCGCAGTTTAGCCGCCGAAGTGGCCAAACGCAATATTTTAGTCAATGCCGTTTCGCCGGGGTTTATTGAAACGGAAATGTTGGACGGACTTCCCATCGATAAAATTTTGCCGCTTATTCCGTTAAACCGTTTAGGTAAACCGGAAGAAGTGGCGGGGCTCGTGTCGTTTTTATGTTCGGAAAAAGCCTCCTATATTACAGGACAAGCGTTTCAAGTCAATGGCGGAATTTGTATGTAAATCTGCCGTACTAAAATTGATATAATACGAATATGGACGATTCTACTACTGTTGTAATTACGGGCATGGGGGCCGTGTCTCCGTATGGCCCGGGTGTGCAGAAACTTTGGGAAGGACTTTCCCAAGGTGCAAATTGTATGCACGCTGTGTCGGAATTAACAGAATTGCCGATGGTAAATACCAAAGTGGCGGCGACTGTTCCCGATACCGATTACTCGTTTATTCCCCGCAAAATACGCCGTTCCATGAGTCGTATGGGCATTTATGCCTATTTGGCAGCACAAGAAGCCCTGCAACAGGCCGGTTATGAAAACGCACCGGATCACCTCGGCTTTTTTATGGGTTCTACGCTAAACAGTATTTCCGTATGGTTAGAACTTGCATCATATAGCCAAGGGGCACATTTGGAACGAATTAAAACGTCCGATTTTTTACAAATTATGAATCACTCGCCGTTAGCGGCGGTGTGCCAAGCGTTAAAAATAAACGGCCCCGCCATGGGCGGTAGTGAAGCGTGTGCGACCGGACTCATGAATATGGGCCTTGGTTTTTTAGCCATTCGCAGCGGACTTGTTTCGCAAGCCTTGTGCGGCGGTACGGAAGAATATCATCCGATGTTTAGTGCGTGCTTTGATATTATGCAAGCCACGTCCACCAATTCCAATGATAACCCGTCTGCGGCGTGCCGTCCGTTTGACGAAAGTCGTACGGGCCTTGTCGTATCGGAAGGATGTGGACTTGTATTTATGGAAAGTAAAAAAAGTGCGCTTGCCCGCGGCGTACCGATTTTAGCCGAAGTGCTTGGTTTTTATTCCAATACGGATACGGAAAATATGGCTTTTCCGTCGCAGAAAACATTGGAAGCATGTATGCGCGGCGCGTTGGCGTCCGCCCATATATCGCCTAAACAAGTAGATTTATTAAATGCCCATGCTACCGGAACAATCGCCGGAGATATTGCCGAAACACAAGCCGCACAAGCGGTTTTCGGCCCGTCCTTAAAAATCAATAGTTTGAAAGGACATCTGGGCCATACGATGGGCGCAAGCGGCAGTTTAGAAAGTATTGCTTGTGTAAAAATGCTGGCCGATCAACAAATTTTGCCGACGAAAAATTTACAACAACCGGACGCACGTTGCGGTAGGGTAGATTATGTGCGTTCTCCCCGCCAAACGCCCTTGCATATTATCATGAAAAACAGTTTTGCTATTGGTGGAAATAATTGTTCATTACTGATAAGGAGACCCCTGTGATTACACGTGAAGAAATTATTAAACAAACGAACGAAGCCTTGCAAAAGGAGTTTGAATTTAAACCGGAACAGTTAGTTCCCGCCGCCCGGTTACGCGATGATTTAGGGCTAGACAGTTTGGACGCGGTAGATATGGTAGTGGTGCTGGAGCAAAAATTTGGTGTCACATTACGCCAAGGATATGATTTACGCACCATCGTTACCTTGAATGATTTGTACGACTTTATTGAAAAATTAGCCCAGACCCATACCAACTAACTTATGACGCGTTTGCGTACCTTTTTTAATACGGTTGTAATTGGTACAGTGGCGATAAGTTGGTTAGTGCTGTCGTCGTTGGTGGCGGCAGTGTTTCTTAATATCCGACGCGATAAAACAGGCCGGGCCGTGCGAAAATTTGTATTTATTCAATCGCGCGGTATTGTGTGGTTAATGCAACTGGCGGGCAAGTCACTTCGGGTGGATGTTTCTCCCCGCCCATCGGGCCCTTGCGTGGTGGTTGCCAATCACGCTTCCGCGTTGGACTTATACACAATTAGCGCGTTTGGATTTGATAATGTGGTGTATATTACCAAAGGGTGGGTGTTCAAACTGCCGTTTTTCCGTTACGTAATGAACAGCGCCGGATATATAGATGCTGAAAAAACACCGCCCGAACAAATGTTAAATTTATGTCGGCAAGCGGTTCAAAAAGGGTGCGATATTGTCCTTTTCCCACAGGGGTCACGCAAAGACCCGCAAGCCCGGTTCAAAAGCGGTGCATTTTATTTGGCAAAACAACTTGACTTGCCCGTTGTTCCGGTGGCGATTTGCGGCACACAAACAATGCTTCCCGCCGGACATTTTACCATAGCCCCCGCGCATTTGGTATTAAAATCTTTCCCCGCTGTCTTGCCCGCAGATTATCCCGGCGAGTTAGGACATTTACACATGGCGCAAGCCGTTAAAAAACAAATTATGGATGTAGTGAATCAGGAAACAGAACTATGCAACAAGTAGAAAAGAAAACTTTTCCGACAGTTACTTCTTTACTTCCGCATCGCCCGCCGATGTTACTGGTGGATGAAGTCTTGTCCGTGGAACCGGTTATCGGAACGGCGCGGGCTTGTATCGGGCCTAACCATTTATTTTTGCGTCAGGATGGCACTGTTTCGCCGGAAGTTTTTTGCGAACTCGTAGCGCAAGGATTTGGCGTGTGTGAAGCCTGCCGCCGACTTGAGAAAGGCCTTACGTTGGACGGCGGTGGTTATTTGGCCAGTTTGCGTGATGTGGAAATTTTTGCATCTGCCAAAACAGGCGACACTTTAACCGTTAAAACCGAAAGAGTAGACGAGTGTTTTGGTACGTATATTGTGAAAGGCGAAGTATTTTCTAACGAGCAAAAACTCGCGCAAGCCACCGTCTATATTTTTATGTGGCAAGGAAAAACACCGGAGACAAAATGAAAAAATTATTTTGGACTTTTTTATCCATAGTTTTAATATGTCTTTCGGTCAGTGCGCAACATGTTAAAAAGCCGTCTTTGCAAGATTATGCCGCACGACTAAAAGAAGTCAAAACTTTAACGAGTAATTTTGTGGAAGAAAAACATTTGGCGCTACTTTCTCAGCCGATGCAAAGTACCGGTACGCTAAATTTTGATAAGGACGCACAGAAATTGCGCTGGCAATATAAGACTCCTTTTGAAAATGGTTTTTTGATTGAAAAAAATCGTATTTCCCGTCTGAAAAATAGTCAAAAGCAGCCTATTCAAAATGCTATGGGGCGTTTGATGGCCGGGCAAATGTTGCAGTGGCTTACGCTTGATTTTGATACGTTGTCTAAAACATATCTTATCACACTAAACGGACAGGAGATTATCTTTACTCCGCGTGATAAAAACAACCAAGCCGTCAAACTAATTACCGTTTGGTTAGACGAAAAAGATTCGCGCATTGTCCACCGAGTCAAAATGGATAACCCAAACGGCGATTTTGTATTATGGCGATTTTCCGATACGAAACTGAATCCCCAATTACAAGACGGAGTCTTTTTATGACATGGATCGGCACGCACTGCAAATTAATGGCTATTAGTCTGTTATGCGTGGCGTGCGCGGTGGGATTATTCCGTAATCCAATAGAAGAAAACATCTTGGCTCTTGTGCCTAAATCTATAAAAAAACAGGTTGAACTGTTTGAACATTCTCCGTTAAGCCAAAAGTTAATTGTAATGGTGCAAGGCCCGTCGGAAGAACAGACCAATCGGGCCGCACAAACGGTGCGCGAAAAACTGACGCAAGCCGGTCTGGTGCGTGTTTTTTCCCCCCAACAAAATCTGACCGAAATGTTACGCGCGTTGCCTGCTCGTTTTACGGCGAGAGACCAACAGCAAGCCGAACAAAAATTAGAACCGCAAGCAGTAGCCGCCCAATTTGAAAAATACCAAGAACAATTATTTTCTTTTTCCGGTATATTTTTTCAACAACTTATTACACACGATCCGTTTAATTTAGCCCCATTATTATTTGATAAATGGGCGCAACTGGGCGAGCAAACCCAAACGCATTATCAAGATGGGTTTTTATCTTCCGCAGGCGGCACATTACAAGCAGGCTTGTATGATTTAACAGTGCCTACCGCTGATTTTTCTACGGCTATTCGCGTGCAACAAGAACTGGCGCGCTTGGCGCAAGAACTGGCACAAAATGTGCGCGTATTTTTTATGGGCGGACTTCGTTATACATTGGAAAATGTGCAGTTAATTAAACGTGATTTAGTGTGGGTGAGTTTGGCCGGACTTTGTTGTTTGGGGCTGATTTTTGCATGGTTTTTCCGTTCTAAACGTGCACTATTGGTGTATGCGTTACCGTTACTGGTGTTATTTCCGGCGGCTTTTATTACCCAACAAATTTTCGGACGTATCAGCGGTATTACATTAGGATTTGGTAGCGTGGTGGCGGGGCTATCGGTGGACTATGCGGTGTATGTATATTTTGCTACGGCATCTTTGCATTTGCCCGGTGCAAAACGTGCGTTATATTATCATTTGGGATGCAATTTTTTAACGTCTGCATTATGTTTTGCTGCGCTCCTTTTTTCGTCGGTAGAAGTGTTTAAGCAAATTGCCGTATTTGCTTTAGTGGCCCTGGTGCTTTCTTTTATGATAGCGTGCTTTGTTTTTCCGCCGTATTTTAAAAAGGCTCCGTTGCAAACTCCCGCGCATATGGTGCATTTTTTTAAGCCGTTTTCATTTCGTTTAGCGTGTTTAACAAGCATCATTTTAGTGGGTTTTGGAATATGGGGCATGTTTCACGTGTCGTTTAATGCACAATTAGATTCATTAAATTCTACATCGGCGCAATTTAGGCGTGATAAACAACTGACCAACCAACTGTTTGATACCGGTACGCATGCGTTACTTTTTGTACTCGGCAAAACCCCGCAGGAAGTGCTTGAAAGTAATGAACAACTTTCGCGTGCCTTACCGCGTCCGTTGGCTACGGCCGATCTTTTTGTTTCGGCGCATACGCAAGCGCAAAACAAACAACGATGGGTTTCTTTTTGGAATGAAACACGACGTGCATATGCCAAAAATCTCTTGCAACAACAATCTGCAAAATTAGGTTTCAATGCAGCGGCTTTTGCGCCTTTTTGGAAAGAATTAGATAATGCTGCCGAACAAGACGATGTGGATTTTTCGTCGTGGTATAACCCGCTTATTTTGCTGCGTGACGGCTCATATGCGCTTGTCAATGTGGTGCCCGATGAAAAAATATATGAAGAAATTTCTTTCCGTTTCCCGGCACAATTTGTGTCGGTTTCGCAATTACAATACCGGTTGACGCACAGTATCAAACGCGAAGCCTTGTGGGTAGTATGTTTGGCCTTATTGTTTAATTTTATAGCCGTGTGGTTAGTTTTTCGCCGATTGCCTGAAACGTTGCTTTGCTTTGTTCCCGTCGTATTAGGGGCGTGCGCGCTGGTGGGTGTGTTGGCCTTGGTGCGATTGCCTGTTAATTTATTCGGGCTCATTTTTTTACCGCTACTGGTTGGGTTAGGTATAGATTATGCCATTTTCCAACTGATGAAATTACGGGCCGGTAAATCCGGGCTTGCCCCCTTATATCCGCCGCAAGCCCTTTTGGCGGCCGGGTTATCTACGCTGGCCGGATTCGGCGTCCTTATCCTAGCCAAACATGCGGTGCTGTTTATGATGGGTTTTTGTGCACTGGTCGGTATTGGGGCGGCGGTGCTTATTGCGATGTTTGTTTTACCGCCTTTATGGGAGCGTTTTATATGAAAAAATTAACGTATATTATTTGCTTTTTATTAACAGGTTGCAGTTTGCCGCTTGTATATGCGCCGGCTCCTACTAAGTCGCTGGCTATGCAAAAGGCGGTTATTGCTAAAGGGGTATTGCGTCCGCAAGATATTTCTTTTACACTAATTAGTGATTACCAACAAGGCCGTGCACGGGCGGTGGTGATTGGTGAGCCTGCTTTTACGTGGGTAGATATGAGCGTGACGGAAAAAGAAATTATTTTCCACGAGAAAAATGCACAAGTTCCTAATCAATTGGCCCTTGAACTGGGCAAACTGGTGCAAGCACAATTTTTGACCGCGTGCCCGGCGCGTAGTATCAACCGTCCGGCTAAAAAGTTACGCGGAAATTTTGAATTGGAAGTAACGGGGGGCGTATGTCCGTAGAACAGGCTGTAAAAGATAGTTTTCAAACTCAAACACCTAACGGTTTTTTATACCGCCTTGCTGAAGATTTCCCGGCGTTTAAGGGACATTTTGATGCGTATGCGGTGTTGCCGGCAGTGTGCCAAATATCGCTGTGTAGCGACGCGGCCAGCCGCTTGTTGGGTTATCCGGTGCAACTGCGGGCACTGAAACGGGCAAAATTTTTGCGTCCGGTACTACCGCAAACGGATATTCTTGTTTGTCTTTCATCCCGTCCGGACGGGAGTTTCTTAGCGGAGTTGATAAACGCCAAAGACAGTGCAAAAATCAGTCAACTTACCTTGCAGTTTACGGAGAAATCTAAATGAAACAATATACCTATTTTAAGCCCGAACCCGGCGCGCCCGCCCCGTTGGAAAAATCTATTTTTCATACCGTGCGTTTTAACGAAATAGATGTCATGCGTATTGTGTGGCACGGTCATTATGTGGCGATGTGCGAAGATGCCCGTATGGCGTTGGGCGACAGCGTCGGCCTTGGCTATGGCGATTTTTTTAAGCACGGGGTATTGCTGCCCGTGCGGCAGATGCATCTTGATTATTTATCCCCCCTTGTCTATGGTCATACGTATGAAGTAAAAGCGCGGCTTTTTTATACCGAAGCGGTGCGGCTCAATGTAGATTTTACGATATTAGACGAACAAAAAAAGGTAATGGCACGCGGATATAGCGTGCAGTTGCTTACGGACATGAATCAACAGGTTTTGTTTGAACGTCCGGCTTTTTACGAAGAAATATGCCAAGCATGGAAACAGGGAACACTCAAACGTCCGTAAAAATTTTAGTAGTTATTGCTCATTATAATCACACCAAAACGTTGCGCGAAGTGGCAGAGCGCTGTCTTGCCGTGTGGCCGGATGTGCTGGTGGTGGATGACGGAAGTTCTGTTTCTGTAAAACCTTTATTAGACGGTTTGTCTGTTTCCTTTTTGTGCCAAACACCCAATCAAGGCAAAGGAACGGCTATCTTGGCGGGGAGCACATGGGCCAAAGCGCATGGTTTTACTCATATTATTACGCTGGATGCCGATGGTCAACACCATCCGGAAGATATTCCGCTTTTTGTATCGGCGGTTGAAAAGAACCCTGCTGCGTTAATTATGGGGGTACGCAAATTTGATGATACGGTGCCGCGCAGTTCGCGTTTTGGACGGAAGTTCGGTAATTTTTGGGTGCATATCCAAACCGGGAAAGCCGTACGGGATATTCAAAGCGGTTACCGTTGTTATCCGGTAGATATGCTTAACGTATTAACCGTATGGAGTAAGCGCTATGCTTTTGAAGTAGAAGTAACGGTGCGTGCGTTGTGGGCCGGATTTGAAGTGAGGGAACTGGATATTCCGGTTGTATATACTAAAGAGCGTGTATCGCATTTTCATAAACTAAAAGATAATGTGCGTCTTACGGTGCTTAATACTTATTTAACATTGCGCGCTATGCTTCCGGTTGCTCACCGTCAATACGAATATAAAGACGGAGAATTAACTCCCCGCCCGTTTCGTCAAACCTTGCGTGATAATTTAGCCGCGCCGGGCAGTGTGTGGCGTAATGCGTGTAGCGCGGCATGGGGTATTTTCTGCGGCTCTATTGCTTTTCCCGGAATCAGGCAAGTTTGGCTATTTAGCGGGGCGGGATGGTGGAATTTGAACCGTTTACTATGTATATCGTTTGAAAAATTATGCGTCGGGCCTATTGTGCCTGCCGTATGTATTGAAGTAGGATATTACGTGCGCTACGGCCATTTTTTAACACAATTTAACTTCACAACGTTGGGACGGCAAGCCTTACAACGGATAGGCGAGTGGATACTCGGTTCGCTGATTGTGGCGCCGGTATTGGCGACAATTACGCTGGCGGTAGTTGCTGCCGTCGGGTGGATATTACGTAGGAGTTTACATGAACACGCTTGAAGAAACAACCGGGCGTAGTATTGCTTCGCGTTTTAAGCATCGGTTTGTATATGGGTTGATTTCGTTGGGCGGGCGGAAATTGGCTTATTGGTTTTTATACCCGCTCGTATTAGTATATTGTCTTTATCCGTCGGTGCGAAATAAATCACGTGCGTATATTGTGCGTCGTTTTTCACCCAAAACGAATTGGGAGTTTTTCAAACATACCTACCGCTTAAATTTGACATTCGGGCGCACGTTGGTAGATCGGGCCGCGTTGGGGATTTTAGGCTCTGCCGAATTTCATACTGACGAGAAAACACGCCAATTATGTGAAAATCTCTTACAACAAAAAAAAGGACTTTTACTTTTGACAGCACACGTGGGATGTTGGCAAAGTGCGGTAAATTGCATGAATTTTTTACATACCAAAATGCACATTTTGTATTACCGCAACCCCAAAGATAATGATAAAACCGTTGCCCAACATAGCGGAAAAAAAGCCCCGTTTTCGTTTATTAACCCAGCGGGGCCGTTAGGCGGTGTGCCGGAAATGATAGCGGCGCTGAACCGCGGCGAAATTGTCTGCGCGATGGCAGACCGTGTGTTCGGAAATCCTAAAAATGCGTTGCCGGTACATTTTTTAGGGGGTGAAGTCCGCGTGCCGTACAGTTTCTATCGTCTCTCTGCCGCGACGGGGGCGCCCATTGTTATTGCTTTTTTCCCGTGGGAGGGCTGTGGTAAATTGTCCGCGTGGGTATTCCCCCCGGTAACAGTGGAAGATAAGGGTACCGTAAAAGAAAACTATATATCTTATGCCCAACAATTTATAGACGCACTCGCCCAATTTTGTATAAAATATCCATATCAGTTTTTTAATTATTTTAATTGGTGGAGTCCTTATGCAACAACAACTTCTGGAAGAAGTAAAAACGCTCATCAGCCAAAACATTGATTTGGGCGGAAATGATATATCAGCCTGTGGCGCTGATGAACCTATCTTCGGTGATACCGGGTTATGTTTAGATAGTTTAGATGCGGTAGAACTGATTATGGTACTGCAAAAAAAATACGGTATCGTTATTGAAAATATGCAGCAGGGCCGCGAAGTGTTTAAGACGTTAGGCACGTTGACTGATTATATTGAAAAAAACCGCAAAAAATGAAACTGTCCAGTCCGGTATCTGTGGTGGGAACGGGGTGTATTTGTGCCTGTGGAAATACGCCACAGCAATCTTTTGCTAATGCGCTAACCGGACAATCTTATTTCGCATTACCTACTCAGCGCGTAGAAAGTACCTATACTGCCAAATATCCCGTTTTTTTAGTGCCACCCAGCGATTATGCGGATAAACCCGCCTCTTTAACTCATAGCCAATTTTTTATGTTGCAGGCCGCCAAACAGGCATTTTTGCAAGCGGGTATTTCCCCCCAACAATTAGACGCAAGCCGGGTGGGTGTTATTGTCGGCGCATCTGTCCACCCGTCATTCCATTGTTTCTTTTCCTATAAGCATTGGAAAAACCATTCGTTCACCGCGCAAGATACGCAAGAGATTAAAAAGTATTTAGCCACTCCGCTTGCCCAATGGCTTAGTGCCCAGTTTGGTTTTACAGGGCCGTTTCAAACGGTAGTTACCGCATGCGCAAGCGGAACGGATGCCATCGGTATGGCGAAAAATTGGATAGATACCGGACTTTGTGACGTGGTATTATGCGGCGGTACCGATGAAGTGAGCGAAAGTCCTTATGACGGGTTTATCCGCTTGCTGGTTTCTACACCGGAAAAATGCCGTCCGTTTTGCAAAACCCGCAACGGTATAAACTTAGGTGAAGGCGCGGCGGCGTTATTGTTGGCTAATAAAAAAACTGTTCAGAAATTTTCGCTATCTTGTCAAGGATATGTATTAGGATATGGAAATGCGTGTGACGGCTTTCACCCCACCGCCCCCGATCCGCAAGCCGTTGGGTTGCAAAAAGCATTGTCGTTTGCTTTGCAAGAAGCCGGGCTGACTTCGCAAGACATCGCTTTTGTTAACGCACACGGTACGGCCAGTCAAGCCAATGACAGTGCCGAATCAGTAGCATTTCACGCCCAGTTGCCCGGTGTGCCTGTATGGGGCTCTAAAAGCGTGACTGGGCATACTTTAGGGGCCGCCGGCGCCGTAGAGGCCGTTTTGACTTTGCAAGCCCTTAATAATCGTTTGGTGCCCGCTACTGCCGGATTTACGGAACCGGATGAGCAGTTAAATCTTATTCCTACAACGAAACCGTTACCGATAACTAAAAAATTTGCCGTCTCAGATTCGCTTGCTTTTGGCGGGTGTAATGCGGCTGTGGTATTAGGAGCGTGCGATGCCTTTTGATTTGTTTATTAACGGACAATCGTGCTTGACCGGAGATGCCCCGGTAGAAGATTTTGCGCCCTTTTTAGATGTACGTAAATTACGCCGTGCGCAAGCGGTTTCCAAAAACGCGTTATTGTGTGCCTGCAAAGCCTTGGCACAGGCACAACTGACACCGCAAGCACAAACGGATATGGGCATTAGTTTGGCGTTAGGTGCGGGTGCCTTGGAAAGTACGCTTAAATTTATAGATACCATTGTTGAGGACGGAGATGAATTGTCTTCTCCGACGGCGTTTGCCAGTTCTGTGCATAATTCTACCGCGTTAATGCTTTCCATGTTTTTACATATTCACGGGCCGTGTATCGTGACGGGGCAGTTTGATTCATCTTTTGCCGCCGCATTACTGAGTGCCCAGCAATTTTTACAAAAAAACATGTGTGAGCAAGTATTAGTAGTTATTTCGGAAGATATCAACCCGCTGGTTGAACAATGTGTACAACAAGATGCTCACGTGTTTGATCCGTTTATTTATCAGCCGCAATCTGCCTTTCAACGTGTAGCCGGGGCGTTTGTAATTAGTGCCAAACCCACGGAAAAAACCAGTCATATATTACGGCAAGTCAGCCTTTCTCGTACCGACGATATTTCTACCCAATCTCAACCGCAATTTCCGGTTAGTTCGTGTGCACACAGCGTACTGCTTTTTGAAGAACGATTAAAAACAAACAGTCCGTTTGTTTGGCGCGAACAATTTGCCGGAAGTATTTTAGAAATTACCGGAGAGCCGTATGTTTTCTCTTGAGCAAATATCGTTTTTGATAGAAGATATTTTTCGCACTGAATTAGTAAAACAGCGCCGCGATGCGTTTGCTTTTTTTGATACCCAAACGCCGGTGGTGCTTACCGGTATGCCAAAAGATGTTTTGGCACAGGCTACGGCGCAAGTCGGGTGTTTTTTGGGTTTCACGCCTTCCCCATTTAATTCATTGGAAGAATTAGTAAAGCAAGCCGTTAGCGCCTATCAACAAGGCAAAGCGGTTTATCTTTCTACGTCGGGCAGTACGGGTACGCCCAAACTGGCCCGCCATACGCACGAGATGATGCTTGCCGAAGCCAAAAGTGTGGGCGCGCATTTCAAAACGGCCAAACGGTTTATCACGCTTACCCCCCGCCAACACTTATACGGGCTTTCGTTTGCCGTATTTTTTCCGTCTGTTTTTGATATCCCCGCCGTGCCGTTACCACCGTTGCCCGTTCAACCGTGGCACACTTTATTAAAACCGGGCGATGTCGTGGCCGGATTTCCGCTGTTTTGGGAATATTTTTTGAAAGCCGGAAATACATTCCCGTCCGGGATAACAGCGGTAACTTCTACCGCCCCTTGTCCAAAAGGTTTGTTTGACCGCCTTAAACAAGCCGGCGCGGAAAAAGTAGTGGAATTGTACGGCGCCAGTGAAACGGGCGGAATCGGTGTGCGTTACAGCGAAGAAGAACCCTTTGAAATAAACGATTATTGGCAAGTGGATACGACGTCAGTATCCCCGCGTATTCATCGGGACGGTATTGACGGTTGGCTTGATTTTCCCGATGAAGTACGCTTTGTACCGCCGCGTGCTATTTTCCCGCTCAAACGGTTAGATGCCGTGGTGCAAGTGGCGGGTGTGAATGTATCGCTTAAAAAAGTGGAACAAGTGTTGCAATCTCATCCGGCGGTAGCCGCTTGCCGCGTTCGTCTGATGCGTCCCGAGGAAGGGCAACGCTTAAAAGCATTTATTGTGCTTGAAAAAGGACATTCCGAGCAGGAATTGCCGGATATACGGCAATTTTTAGCGGACAAATTATCTTCGCACGAGATGCCGCGGTCTTTTGCATTTGGGCCGTCGTTACCTGTTAACGCCATGGGCAAAGCCAGCGATTGGTAAATGTATAGATTGAATAAAAAGCCCTTCCGTTTGGAAGGGTTTTTTGTGGGTTAATCTAAATGTTTAATGCGCGCACCGTATTTTTTGGCAAGGGCCGTGTTGTGTTCATCTCCCCCCGGTGCGTTACTGCTTTTATAGACGGGTAGCGGTACGTTTTCTTTTTCTAAAATCTGCGCCGCTTGAAATAAAATTTGGTGCAATATCGCGGCAAATGCTATGGTAGAAATCGGGGCGACTTCGGTGTCGCCGCACGTTAAACACGTTTCGTTTTTCCCCGCACAATTATCAATCGTTAAATCGGCTGCGTCTTTAAGCAGTTTCCCCGATGAATGACGGCTTTTACTTTGCGCATGTGCGCTTGCGGCGGTAAAGGCGATGGTGAAAACACCTTTTTGTTTGGCGGAGAGTACCGCATCAATCCCGGCAGGGTTTCGCCCGGAATTAGAAAATACGAGTAACACATCCCCGGGGCGTAAATCGTGATGATTAAGTATTAGCGGTGTATAGCCTTCTAACCGTTCTAAATCGGTGCCGGTATGTGCGCCGCGCTGAAACATAAGCCCGGGGTCTAAAATTGCATTAACCCCCACAAAACAGCCACTACGGTGGAACGGCTCCAACGCCGCACTCCCGCTATGCCCGCAACCAAACGTGTGAATAATTCCGTCGTTTTTTAGGCAATGAGCGATTTTTTCGGCGGCTTGATTCATCGCATGTTGCTGGGTGCTTTCCAGCCGCGTTAATAAATTGGCAATTTCTTGAAAATATGGATTTTTATAGGTGTTTGTCATGTGTTTATTATAGCAAAATGTGTATGGCGGATAGAGCGATTGATGTTATAAAAATGTTGGTGCGGACTCGCCCTACATAAATTTCCTGACGGAAATTTTGTCCGGGCCCGCCCTCGCGGTACTCGCCTTTGCCTAACGGCAAAACTCGCACATCGCTGCGGGCTTTGAGTCCCTCACGCGCACCAAGCAGTTGGTGCGCTTCTGCATATAAAATTAAAAAACCGGGTATTTACCCGGTTTTTATAATTTTATGCGCAGAGAGGGACTCGAACCCTCAAGCCTTTCGGCATGCGCCCCTCAAACGCACGCGTATACCAATTCCGCCACCTGCGCGAAAAAATTTTTATTTACGACGAGAGATTAAAAGAACTATCCTACAACTATTTTACAAAAAAATAATACGGCTGACAAATTACCGACGGAAAAATTATTTATCCGCAGGCGCCGGTATATTTACTTTTTCCATGACGGTTACTTTATCCATAACCGAAGTGGAATTTTTTTTGTTAGAGGCGATCGTCAAAACAATAGACGTTGCCATTAACACCGCGGCTAAAATAGCGGTAAATTTATTTACAGCATTAAAGGCCGTGGGGCTAGCAAATAAATTGTCTGCACCGGACGCACCGAAAATTCCGGCGGCCGAGCCTTTTCCGCTTTGTAATAATACGAGTAAAATCAGTAATAAACAAACAATAAAATGTAACGTCAAAATCAGTCCGTACATAGCATTAAATCTCCTTTCAAATGATACTATATTATACCAATTTTTTTAGAAAAAAGATTTTCATTTCATAAAGTATTATATAATACTAAAGAAGTAGAAAATTTATCTTAAGGAGTTTTTATGAAAAAACTGATTGGAGTTTTGTTAGTCTTATGTGTATTGGGGTTTGTCGGCTATATGTACAAATCCAATACCGCCGCCGAAACGCAACCGATGGCGTCGCAAGCGGCCCCGGTACAACAACCGGTAAGTCAGCCTGTGCCGGCGGCCACTCAGCCGGTGGCTATGCCTGTTCCGCAGATTCTTCAAGTTCCGCCGGAAGATGCCCCCGATTTTTTAGCCATCAATAATTCTATGCAAGAATTGGCTTATTTGGGCGATTGTTTGCAGCGTCAGGAAGATGTGATGAAAGGATATAATACCTGCGTATGTGAACAAAATGATACGAAAGCAATTGGTATTTTACAAGAATGGAAACGCATTTTAGCCAAACATCCGCAATGGCTTGAGCCCGGCGTAACGCTTAATTTAATGAAAGAAACGGAAGTGTCTGAAACTACTACGCAGGACAGTATGAATGTGCAATTCCAAATGCGTACGCTGGCCTTAAATCCTACCGCCTTAACGCGCATTTTAGAGGCGACAAAAGCGTGTGTAACAGATCCCGCCGACATGTAAAATACTATCATGTGATACATTTTCCCCCCACTCGTATGAGTGGGGTTTTTATTTCTTTTCTAACGAGAAAAATTGACATTGTTTTTTTTTTTTTTCTATATTTTATAAAAGCAGAGTAAAATCAAAAGGAGAAACCGGATGAAAAATACAAGAACGGGCCGTTTTGGCGGATTTACGCTTATTGAATTATTGGTAGTGGTGCTGATTATCGGCATATTGGCGGCGGTGGCTTTGCCGCAATATAAAAAAGCAGTATGGAAAAGCCGCGCAACACAGTTAATAGTGGCGGTATCGGGCGTACATACTGCCAGATTGGCCAACCAGATGGCAAACGGAGAATTGGCATCTTCTTTTGAAGAATTAGCGGTGGAACCTACCGGATTTAATCAGGCATGCGGTAATTTGCTTAATGGATATTATCAACCGTTAGATTGCCGGGCTAACGACTATGGGCTGGTGTATATGAATCCGATAGAAAGTTTATCTTTCTTCCATACAGGGCCGTATCGTTATACAGGTTTTATGTTTCGGGAAAGCGGCAATCCGCAAGTTCCGTTTAATACGTTGCTGTGTTATGAAAACGGAACAAAAAATTTCTGCTCGTTTATGGGATTTCAAAATTTAGCCTATAGCGATGGGGGCAATAATTATTATACGAAGTGATAATATAGTAATTTGAAAATCAGCCCTGCCATAAAGCAGGGCTGATTTATTTTAGCGAATGTTTTAAAGATCTTCCGGTTTATTTCGCTAACGCTACTAAACCCGGAAGTTCTTTTTTAGAAAAAATTCTGCCCTGCTAAACAACGCAGGGCAGGTTTGTGTCAGAATGACAAATTTTCTGAAAGAACTTGCCGTGTTTATTTCGCTAACGCTACTAAACCCGGCAATTCTTTTTGTAGCAAAATCAACCCCACCTTGCGGCGGGGTTGGTTTGTTCCAGTACAACAAATTTTCTGAAAGAACTTGCCGTGTTTATTTCGCTAACGCGACTAAACCCGGCAATTCTTTTCCTTCCACAAACTCCATGCTCGCACCACCGCCGGTGGAGACGTGTGAAAATTCTTTTTGGTTGATTTTGCCTTTCTTCAGTACGTTGACACTGTCGCCCCCGCCGATAATGGAAATGGCTCCATTTTTCGTGGCGGCAATCATAGCGTCAGCAATAGCAAAACTGCCGTGAGCAAAGTTCGGGAATTCAAATACGCCCATCGGGCCGTTCCAGAAAATCGTTTTGCATTTCAAGAGTTCGTCTGCAAACAATTTTTCGGTTTTCGGGCCGATATCCATAGATTCCATATCTGCCGGAATAACGTCCACGTCAGTCGCTGTGGCGGTTTCGGAAAATTCTTTGGCTACGCGGAAATCTACCGGCATCAACATTTTGACGCCTTTAGCCGCGGCTTTGTCCATTACTTGTTTGGCTTCTTCAATCTTCGTGTCATCTACGAGCGATTTGCCGATTTCCATGCCTTTGGCTTTTAAGAAAGTGTAAGCCATACCGCCGCCGATAATTAACACATTGACTTTGTCCAATAAGTTATTTAAGAGTAAAATTTTATCGGATACTTTCGCCCCACCGATAACAGCCGCAAACGGACGGGCCGGGTTTTCAAGGGCTTTACCTAAAAATTCCACTTCTTTTTGTACGAGATATCCCGCACCGCTGGGGAGTAATTGCGCTACGGCGCTGGTGGACGCATGGGCGCGGTGTACCGTACCAAACGCTTCTTGCACAAATATTTCGCCGTGTTTAGCCAGTTGCTTGGCAAATTCCGTATCGTTCTTTTCTTCTTCGGGGTGGAAACGCAAGTTTTCCAACAAGGCAATTTCGCCGTTTTTCGTTTCGGCTACGACTTTATCGGCTTCCGGCCCGACGCAATCTTTAGCAAAATGTACCGGTACACCGAACAATTTTTCTACTTCCGCAGCCACAGGAGCCAAACTAAATTCCGGGCAGACTTTTCCTTTCGGGCGGCCTAGGTGAGCAATCAAAACGACGCGGCAGTTATTATCTAACAAATGTTTAATCGTTTTTTCCGTCGCAACAATACGTTTCGTATTATCTACTTTACCGTCTTTAAGCGGCACGTTGTAATCTACACGTACCAAGACTTTTTTATTTTTTAAGTCCATATCTTGCATTTTTTTAATGCTGTTAAAATTCATACTTTTGACTCCTTGATTTAAGTTGCGGTTTTTTCAAACCGTTACGTCTATATTTTACCAAATTTAGCGGCGTTTAGATTTGGCTAACAATTTCAAAATTTCAATGTAAAGCCATACAATCGTAACGAGTAAACCAAACCCGCCGTACCATTCCATAAATTGCGGTACGTCCCCCCGTTGGGACATGACCGTAATAAATTGGAAATCTAACATCAAATTTAAGGCGGCTACAATGCACACCACGACGCTAATCCCGATAGATAACGGCGAGGAAGACACTAAATACGAAATATTCCCCCCAAAAAGCGAGAATATCCACGAACCCAAATACATAATGGCAATCGCCGCCGTAGCCGAGACGATAGCCGTAGCAAATCCTTGGGTTACTTTAATAATGCCTGTCTTAAAGATAAACAACATCACGGCAAACACAAGAGCCGTAATCAACAAGGCGTTTAATACAATGCCTTCATACATCGCATTATACGTGGCGGAAATAATACCCAAAACAACCCCTTCGGCTAACGCATAAATAGGGGCGGTGATAGGCGAAACGGACGGCTTAAAACTGGTCCATATCGCCAAAATAAAGGCTCCGAAAAGTGCACCGAACAGTACGAACGGGGGCAATATACTGCCTTTGATCCAACCGAAAAATCCCCCCACGGCACATAAAGCAAATAAAACAAAAGTTTTATTGATGGTTCCTTGCAACGTCATTACTTGCCCGCCGGGTACGGCTTGGTAGCGCGGTGAAAGATCTTTGGCGCGTAATTCTCTTTCTTCTTGCGCGGATGGACGGTGTTGTTCTTTTTTGGCGCGTTCAAACGCGGCTTCGTTAAACATTGGGTTTTGTGCCATTGGTAATCTCCTTATAACTAATTTTCTATATTTTATAAAATTGCGGGAATTATAGGCGTACGTTTTTGGGGTTAGAAAAAACTCCCCGGTTTTTTACCGGGGAGTTTTGAATAGCCTTTATTTTTTATTTGAAAAATGTTTCATCGACTATTTTTCGTTGTACGTTGTTAAATTCTTGCTCGTCCATGACTTGTCGTAAGAAAGGAACAAGTTTATCCGTCAGCAAGAAATAGGTTTTGCCGGACTGACGATTGCTACCAATCGGTTCTGCCGCGTTAAAACCGAGTAAGAATTCTTGATTGTTATTGTCAAGTAAGCCGAATATCGGCGAACCTGTTTGGGCATCAATGGCTTTCCATTCTACTTGGAAGCATCTGGTTGCGGTGCAGATAGTGGCTATGTCCACATCTGCCGTAGTACGCCCCACGTTGGGAAAACGATTGCGATTCACCACGATATCATCAAACGTAGTCTTCAACGATTGAGGATTTTTCGGAATAAACAAATTCGGAATCGGTAAAGGAGAAAGTTCCTTTTTTAACTTGGCATTTTTATCATCCCAGCGTAACAAGATTACGCGGGCGTCGTAATTGGTAAAAATGTTTTTTGCGGAGATTTTTTGCCCTTCAATAGTTGCATAATCAACAATACGATAGGCAACGGGTGTTTGCGTTACGACAGGAGGTTCCCCTGCGCCCATGTAAGTTGTTTTCTGGGAAGTATTAGAATAACCAATACATACCATAGAGGCCAATACATAATGTGTGGAAATACGTACGGCGGCACATGTTTTATCAAAAGCATGCTCTTTGGCATAGGGTTCATCAAATTTGCTTCTTACGCGAAAGGTAACTTCAAAGACGCCGTCTTCGTGTGAATCGGTAGAAGTCGGATCGACGATCTTCATTTTAGTTAATTCTTCGTTAAGTTTATCCATGATTTGCGGATCGGCGGCAGAAGCGCAGGGCGCAAATGTCATGGTTGTTATAGCGGCAATCAGCAGTAGTAGTAATTTTTTCATAGACTCTCCTTGTAAAATGTGCTTCATACACATAGTATAAATAATAAATAGTAAAAATTCCAGCAGTCTTAAGACCTAATGCAACAGACAAAAAAGGCCTAAATCTTTTTAGGCCTTTTTGGGGACTTACTTAAAGTTTCTAAGACTTACTTAAAGAAAGGCTTTTGAGTTTGGTTGAAAAACAACCGATTTTTAATACGGGCCCAATCCTGCGGGCGATTTGCTTGAACCGTATTTTTAATGAAATGTAAATCTCTCTCGGTTAACGTATACCAACTGGAAGAATGGACGTTAACAAATTGTACGGCTTGGTTATACCCGGTAATAAATTCATTTCCGCGTGAATTGATAGCAAATAACGGATCGGTGTACGTACCGGACAAATCTGCAAAAGATTCTTGTAATTCCAACGTTCCGTTTTTAACAGAACCCGTTTTAAGCGTTCTGGTTCTAACGGCATTTAACCCTAACGAAGCCGAATTGATTTTGAACGTGTGTGTGTCGGACAAGGCAAACAAACGGTTTGGGTTTTGCGTGGCTAACACTTTAACAAACGGGCCGGAGAAAGTGGCTTCCTCGTTCCACACTAACATAACATGATCATTATGATCCATACGGTTTTTGATATCTTCTTTTAAGCCATAATCTAAAAAGAAACCCAAAAATTTTTCTTTCCGTCCCATATAGGTGCCTACCGCAAAAACAGTCATAGAATTGGGGTCATCACTCCACTCATTTTGTAAGCCGGTGTTGATGGCTTCGGGGCAAGTACCCGCTAAAATGGCCCAATGTTCATCTAATGCATAGGCTTTACATTTGATAGAAAAACTGGGATAGGGGTTTTCAATTAAATCGTCTTCTTTATATTCTCCGTTGACTTGGGTGCGCCCTACAACGAGATCCCCGCCGTAAAGATCAAATTCCATGGTAATGTTTTCATCAATGGCCCCTTTGTTGGGAGACGGTTGGGCCAGAACGGTTTTGGCAACGGCTTCTTGAAGTTGCTTATCTATGGCGTACTTGACGTCGCTTGCAAAAGATACAACTCCGGCACAAATTAACAGACTTACTGCAGCAATAATTTTTTTCATACAATCTCCTTATAAAATATATTCCATAATTATAGTATAGATAATAAATAACTAAAGTTTCATCGGTCTTAAGACCTAATATACGCAGTAAAAAAGACCTAGATTGTTTTAGGACTTACTTAAAAAAGGGCGTTTGCGTTTGGTTGAAAAATAAACGGCCTTTAATACTAAACCAATCTTGCGGGCGATAAGCGCGGACGGTTTGTTCAATAAACTGTAAATCATTTTTTGTTAAACTGTACCAAACCGGACAAGCCAACCCTTCTAAACTTTTCTCACCGGATAGCCACTGGGCACGAAACCATTTTTTACCTAATTTGGCGGCATTATATCCGGCAATAAATTCGGTATGTTGCGGGGTAATTAAAAACAGCGGATCGGTGGATGTACCGGATAAGTCGGTGGCACTTTCATCTAATCTAAACGTATTGCCTTTGACGGAGCCTTTTTGCAAAGAACGCTCGCGTATGCTGTCGGAAAAAAACATGTAACGCGCGGTATTGATTTTGAAGGTATTGTTGGTTTCTAATGCAAATAATTGTTCAGGTGATGTCGTGGCAAGCACATTTACGTATGGCCCTTCATAGAGTCGTTGTTCGTGCCAAATCAGCATAATGTGATTGTTATAGGCCATGTGGGTATCTTCGTGCGGCAGTTGCCCGTTTTTAGAAATCCAACCTAAAAAATAATTTGTATCATCTTGAAAAATACTGTCCCAATTTTCAAAGTTGTTGGTATGCATGGAAACGGAATAAATCTGTTGGGCATACGGGATATTTTTCTTCCAACCGTTAAAAGCAAAAGCGTGTGCGCAAGGGGCTGCTACTAACGTCCAATGGGCATCTAACGCATAGGCTTTACAATAAATCGTCGCCTGTTCCATCGGGGCGAAATTATGATCTTCCTGTACGAATCTGCCGTCGAAAGCGGTAAAGGTTATCCGGTGATTTTTCTCTATGGCTCCTTCATTGGAAAATCCGGCCGGACTTATTTGTTGTTGCGCTACGCTACGGGTTAATTGTTCGTGAATTGTATCGTGCGTCGTCGTTGCAAAAGCAAAATTTCCCCCCGCCAGCAGTAAGAAAAATGTTACTAAAAATTTCATGATTAATAATCTCCTTTATTATATTTTAGATAATTTATAGATTGTCCGACGAGGGTCAAAAGACCTATTACCGTCTGGGCCTTTTGGCTTTTGAGAAGTTTGATATCATAAAACTTGATATCCGATTTGTTTTTTGCTATTTTTATTTATAGAAATAGTGTGACAATAAGGAATAAACATATGAAAAATCAATCGGAATGTGTAAAAGGTTTTACGCTCATAGAATTGTTAGTGGTAGTTTTGATTATCGGCATATTGGCGGCGGTGGCGTTGCCGCAATATACGCAAGCGGTGGAAAAATCGCGCTTTGCGACGTACCGTGCCTTGGCCGGCAGTTTGGCACAATCTGCTGATGCGTTTTATTTGGCTAATAGCAGTTGGCCTACTACATTAGACGAGTTAGCTGTGGAAATACCTGCCGATATG
Organism: Candidatus Avelusimicrobium luingense; assembly: GCF_902757105.1. Classification (NCBI taxonomy): domain Bacteria; kingdom Pseudomonadati; phylum Elusimicrobiota; class Elusimicrobia; order Elusimicrobiales; family Elusimicrobiaceae; genus Candidatus Avelusimicrobium; species Candidatus Avelusimicrobium luingense. Next base: position 28,049 of record NZ_CACVTK010000007.1, on the reverse strand, counting down.
AGTACGCAAAATGATATATCCAATGGCGTCTGCCGGAAAAATAATAAAATGTTTTGCTGTATGTTATTTCCTAACGGAGCAGGTATTGCCGGATCAGTAAAATGCGGGGACAATGATTATCATTTAATGTATGCCCGCGGGTTTGCCGCGATTGACGGAACGCCTATTCAAAACGCAACTTGCATAGCCAAAGAAGAAAAATACAAGGCGATATGTAAGGCTATGAGCGGTGGGCAAACGGGTACGGCCACCAGTACCAGTACCCCCGACGGTTGGGTAAGCGGTTATTATTATTACGAACTTAATTAGTTGAACAACCCCGCGCTTAGACGCGGGGATTTTTTTGTTTTGTGTATATGAAAAAAAGAGCGGATAAGAAATTTTCTTATCCGCTCTTTCGTAAAGGACATCTTATGGTGTTTAGTAAAAACTCAAAACGAACCCCCTCGCGGACACTTGCCACAAGGGGGTTAAATTACGCGTAACGCGCGGGCACTGGGAGTGCGCCTCGCACTTACATCATGCCGCCCATACCGCCCATGCCGGGCATGGCCGGCGCATGGTTATGTTCTTTTTCCGGTGCATCGGCTACTAACGCTTCGGTCAGTAATACCGTTCCGGTGATAGACGCCGCATTTTCTAGCGCGGTGCGAACCACTTTAGCCGGGTCAACTACCCCCGCTTTCAAGAGATCGCAATATTCGTCTTTTTCGGCATCATAACCGTCGGCTGCGCCTTTCATGGCAAGTACTTTATCCACGACAACAGCACCGTCCAAACCTGCATTGACTGCAATTTGTTTTAACGGAGCGGTTAAGGCTTTGCGAACGATATTGATACCGGTGCGGATATCATCGTTATCGGCTTTCAAATTATCCAAGGCTTGTTGGCAGCGCGCTAAAGCCACACCGCCGCCGGGAACGATACCTTCTTCCACGCCGGCTTTGGTGGCGTTTTTAGCATCTTCCACTTTGGCTTTTTTGGCTTTAAGTTCCGTTTCGGTAGCGGCCCCTACGCTGATGACGGCTACACCACCGGAGAGTTTGGCCAAGCGTTCTTGGAGTTTTTCTTTATCGTATTCGCTCTTGGAATTTTCAATTTGTTTGCGGATTTGTTCCGAGCGGGCTGCGATGGCTTCTTTGCTGCCTTTGCCGCTGACGATGGTCGTATTTTCTTTGTCAATCACGACGCGGGCGCATTGACCGAGCATGGCCAGTTCGGCTTTGTCTAACTTAATGCCGCGTTCTTCAGCGAGTACTTCTCCGCCTGTTAAAATAGCGATATCTTCAAGCATTTCTTTGCGGCGGTCGCCAAAGCCGGGGGCTTTTACGGCGCAACCTTTCAAGGTACCGCGAAGTTTGTTGACAACTAACGTAGCAAGTGCTTCACCGTCTACATCTTCGGCGATGATTAAGAATTGTCTGCCGCTTTGTACTACTTTTTCCAATACCGGCAATAATTCGTTCATAGACGAAACTTTTTTATCGGTAATGATCACGTATGGGTTTTCCAACACACATTCCATGCGTTCGGAATCGGTTACAAAATAAGGCGAAATATAACCGCGGTCAAATTGCATACCTTCTACGACGTCTAATTGCGTGGTAGCGGTTTTGCCTTCTTCTACGGTAATAACACCTTCCGCGCCGACTTTTTCAATGGCTTCGGCAATCATATTTCCGATTTCGCGGTCGTTAGAAGAAATGGTGGCAATTTGCGCTTTTTCTTCTTTGGTTTTGACCGGTTTGTGCATTTTGTTAAGTTGTTCTTTGGTGGCTTCTACGGCCATTTCAATACCTTTCTTAACAAGAGTCGGGTTGGCTCCGGCGGTAATATTCTTAATACCTTCGGTAAGCATCGCATTGGCTAAAACGGTAGCCGAGGTGGTACCGTCACCGGCGACGTCGTTGGTTTTGGACGCTACTTCGCGAATGAGTTGGGCGCCCATATTTTCAAATTTATCTTCTAATTCAATGTCTTTAGCAATGGTTACACCGTCGTCAATAATAAGCGGCGAGCCGAACTTTTTTTCTAACACTACGCTGCGACCCTTAGGCCCTAACGTAACTTTTACAGCATTGGCTACTTTTTCAATACCCGATTTCATTTTGGCGCGGGCTTCATCGCCGTACACAATTTGTTTTGCCATTTTTAATACCTCTTATTTTACCCCAAAATACCCAAGATTTCGTCTTGGTGAATAATTAAATACGTTTCATCATCTAATTTTACTTCCGTACCGGAGTATTTCCCGTACAACACGCGGTCGCCTTTTTTAACGTCCATAGCGGCGCGTTCGCCTTTTTCATTTAATTTACCCGGGCCGACGGCTAATACTTCCCCTTCCATCGGTTTTTCTTTGGCGGTGTCAGGAATGATGATTCCCCCTTTCATCGTCTCTCTTTCAATGGGCTTCACGATTACACGGTCACCCAACGGTTTAATTTTTACTTCTGCCATATTCCATACACTCCTTATTTTTGGAATTAAAGTTGATGTGCTTGGGGTAGTGTTTTTAGCACTCTTTCAAGCATAATGCTAATTTAGCATATCTTTACATAATTGTCAACCCTTCTTTTTGAGTGCTAAAAAAGAAGGGTTGATTTCAGACGTAAAAATGAGGTCGTTAAATATTACGATTTAACCCCAAAAAACCGACGCATCCGTTGCCGGAAAGTCAATTTTTTAGGTGGCATGACTTTGATAAGTACGGCAGAAATGTTATCCTGTCCGTCTTTTTCGTTAGAGCAATTAACTAATTGTTTGCACAGTTTGACAATCGGCATATCTTTGCCGTTGCGTAAAATATCTGCCATATCACTTTCACGAAGGCCTTTATAAAGGCCATCGGAGCAGAGCAAAATTTCGTCTCCTGCTTTGATAGGGAATTTTAACAAGTCAAATTCAATGTTCTTTTTAATACCCATAGCACGCGTAAGCACGTTTTGAATTTTAGAGCGGTCGGCTTCTGCGCGCGTGAGTAAGCCGCGACGTACTTGTTCGTTAGCCAAGGAGTGATCGGTGGTGATTTGAACAATTTTATCGTTACGGAACAAATATAAGCGGGAATCGCCTACGTGAACAGCCGTAGCGTAATCGTGGTCAAAAATAACGCCCGTTAACGTGGTACCCATCATCTTGTAAATTTCAGACGATTGGGCCGTAGAGTAAATGGCGATATTGGCCAAGTTCGCTGCCATTAACATTTTACGTTCGGTATAATCTAACTTGGGTAAAAAGGTGGCGGGAATTTTAAGTTGGCCGTTGTTTAATTTGCGTACGGTTTCGGCCAATACGGAAACGGCAATATTGCTGGCTACTTCTCCGGCACTATGCCCCCCCATTCCGTCGGCCACTACCCCTAATCCTAAGGAAGAAGAAATCAGCACGTTATCTTCATTTTTTTCTCTGATTTTGCCAATATCGGTTACGGCGGCAAATTCTATATCAAAATGGCTCATAACTCCTCCCTAAAGATAATGGTATTGGCACAACCGACTAGCCCTACCAAATATAACATGGCAATTAAGAAGAAATAGGCCCCGTTGGTTTGAGCATTACGGTTAAAGTGATGAATAGGATATGTAAATGCATAACCCCATATCCGCCATTTCATGGCTTGGCGTCCGCCTTGATAGAACGGCGCCAATAGGCCCGCAAATAAGGCGCGTGTATCATCATCTAATAAATTAGGTGCCGCTTTTTCAATACGTACATTTAATTCTTTGGCTACTTCTTCTAATGGCATACCGGTAAATTCATTAGAACGGTCAATGTTTTTTAATGACGGTCTTTTAGTGGTTTTCAAATTAAGGACACTCTCATTAAGGACACTGTCTTCCGGTTCGGTACCTTCACGTGTTTCTGCATTGAGTCGTACATCTACTTGTGAAATCAGTACATCTAATGTTTTATTGGTAGAGGCTACTAAGCCAGACACCGTATATATCCATATCCCCCCTACTGCAACTAACAACAAGAAACAAGGTAATAGGATAGAATCTTTATGTCTTTGTGAAGACAAATAATACACGGCACAAATTCCGCAGAATAGTGCAATATAGAACAGCGCAGAGAAAAAGATTTCTTTGGTATCCGGTGCGATTGTTAAGTGAGACGAGGCAAAGGACATTCCGATAGCAAAAATAACTAATGCGGCACCTAAAACACCTTGCATGCGCGAACGGTTTATTGTCCAGCAGATTGATATTCCTAATGATAAGGAAATAATCAAATAGCAGAAGTAATATTCCGGTGAAAAGATATATTGGAACATATGACTGATATCCATTACCGGTGCATGCGGCGTAAATAACCCTGCTACAAATGATACAAGGGCTAAAAAGAGTAGCACGGTTGTGGAATGAGAAAATGCCCGTATGGAAGACGAGGCGAATATGAGCACAATCATCACTCCGCTTAATAACGTAAATATCATTTGATTAGGAGCATATTGCGAAGCAATAAACGGCGAAATAAAGTTATGCAATAAGCCTGCCGAATTTGACAAATGCACGGATCCGATAGTCCCTAAGTTATAAAATACAAACGTAATTAACCCGGCAAATAACAAAAATAACGGCAAGAAAATAATTAACGAACGAATATCCTTTTTATCAGCCGGAGAAAGCGACGAATCAAATACAGAAGATTTTTTATTTGTTCCTGTATAAATAGGATTGGTCGCCACATTCTGCGTATTTAACATTTGCGTTGTGGATTGTGCTGCTTTTTCGGGAGCAGTCGGTGCAGGATCGGGGGCGGCTGCGCCTACGTTAATTTTAGGCATCAACGAGGTATTTATCGTCGGTTGTGTAGGCGTTTTAAGTTGTGCCTGACGTTGCGGCGTATGAAAAGTTTGGGTATGTTGCCGTTCATCTTTCACGACCATTTTAGGGGCTTCCCCACCCAAATCAATGGCTTTCCCGGCGCTGCCCGATTGCAAACGAAGTTGATCGTCTGCGCGCATCTTGCGGAAAAATAAATAGGTTTCTTTGGCGGTAGCAAAACGATCATCCGGGTTTTTACTCATTAACTTTTGAATAGCAGGCCCTAACCATGCCGGTAAATCTTTGCGTAATTTATTCGGGTCCGGCACGGGATCGTTAATGTGTTTTTGGATAATATCAATCGTAGTTTTGCCGTTATACGGAAATTGCCCTGTTAAAACGTAAAATAAACTTGCCCCGATAGAATATAAATCGGCGCGGGTATCTAAATTTTGGCCTAATGCCTGTTCCGGCGCAATGAAGTAAGCCGTTCCTGCCAGTTCACTGGTTTTGGTAGAACCGCCTTTTTCTACTTTTTTGGCGATACCGAAGTCCACCAATTTGGCTTGCCCTTGCGGAGTAATTAAAATGTTAGACGGTTTAATATCGCGGTGAATAATGCCTTTGGCGTGTGCGGCGTCCAACCCTTGCAATACACCGTCAAATAAATCTAAAACCTTTCCTACCGGAAGGACTTTTTCTTTCTTCAGCATGGAAGAGAGTGTTTGCCCTTCAATAAAGGACATCACAATAAAATAATATCCATGCTCTTTACCTACGTTATATACATTAACGATATTGGGGTGATCCAGTTCGGCAATAGCGCGTGCTTCGGTTAAGAATAATTCTACGGCTTTTTTATCTTTAGATAAAGCCGGACTTAAAATTTTTACGCAGACAATGCGGTTTAAGGCGCGGTGACGGGCCCGGTACACAGACCCCATGCCGCCTTCGGCGGTTTTTTCTAAAATCTCACAACCGGAGATAATTTGTCCGACTAAAGAAGGGAGTTCGCTCATACTATTTTCTCTGTTTTGGATGCCGGGTTTGAGGTATGACTAAAAACGGCTTGCTTTTCCGGCATCTAACCGTTACAATATAACTAGCAATATCATACCATATTTTCGGGTTTTATAATAGGGGGCATCTGGTTTTAAGACAGATGGATAAATATGAGTGAAAGCAGTTTTACGGTACTTAGGGAAATCGGGGTGTTAACCTTAGACGATAAAAGTGAGATACACTTTAGTATAGATGTATATCGCAATTTTCGTTATGTGTCTATACGCAGGTATATAGATATGGATGGGCTTAATGCGCCCACTCATGATGGTGTAACGCTTACTCCGCCAATCGTACGGGCGCTTACCGCCAAAATATCTGCGCTATCCGATGAGCCGCAAAATATCCCTCCGGACTCCTTGGGCAAATTTGCCAAACGTCCGGGAATCTGTATTGTGGCCGGTTTCGGTATGCTTAAAGGCGTGCGCGGGTTGGTATTACGACAATGGGAAGATGAAAAGGGCTGGACCAAAAAAGGGGTTTGGTTGCCCTTGGAAAAAATTAAAGAAATTAAAAAGTTATTTCAAGAAACCAAAGCCGCTCTGGACGAGCAGCCCGAAGACGACTTTTGATGGTTATGTAGCAAACAAAAAACCCGTAGAATTTGTCTCCGGGTTTTTTAGTAAAAATTTCCTTATTTTTTTACCGGAAGAACGCCGGCTTTTTCTAACATCTCTTTGGCGTTTTCAAATACTACATCCGGCGAAATGTCACGCATACATTTAAAATGTTTTTTCGGACATTTCTTTCCGCCGTGTAAAGCACAAGGGCGGCAAGGCAAATCTTTCACTTCCATAACGCGGTGTCCTTCGCCATATGGGAAGAATCCTAATTCGCGCGTCGTCGGCCCGAAGATGGCGAGCGTCGGCACATCAAACGCGGTAGCAATATGCATGGGGCCGGAATCGTTGGTAATGAACAATTTAAAATGTTTCATTAACGCCATCAAATCGGCCAGACTTGTTTTACCGCATAAACTGGCAGCATGTCCGGTAGAAAGTTGGCAGATTTTTTCACCTTGGGCGGTGTCTTCTTTCCCCCCACCGATAAGCACGGCTTGCACGCCTAATTCGCTTTGCAAGCGGCTAATGAGTTTAACGAAATATTCCATCGGCCAGCATTTGGTCGGCCACGCGCTTCCCGCATGAATACCGACGAGTACTTTGCCTTCTAAATTAAAGTCTTTCATCAACCGTTCTACATTTTCTTCGGCAGACGGGGCATAACGCATGCTTAATTTTTCAGCCGTAAATTGTTCTTTGGCAATTCCTTGCAACAAGGATAAATTGCGTTCTGCATCATGAATCATCCACGAGAACGGAACCGTTTTCGTGTAGAAGAATCTGCCTTCGCTGGATGTAAACCCAATGCGTATCGGCACGCGCGAGAGCCAGGCAATTAACGCACTTCTGAAACTGCGGTGCGGTACAAGCAAGATATCCGCATGTGTTTTTTTAATGGCATTGGCGGTTTTCCATACGCCGGCAATTTTGTTCCACCCTTTTTTATCATTTAAGATAATTTGGGAAACTTCTTTCATCGGGCGGAAAATATCTTCCGTTTGCGGGCGAGTTACCACGACGATTTTAGCATCCGGAAACAGTTTGGCTGTTTTTTGGATGAGCGGAGTGGTCAGTACGCTGTCTCCGATAAAAGACGTTTGGAAAATAGCAATCGTATTAATTTTTTTACCGAGATTTTCCACATGTTTATAGGCCCAATCGCCCAATTTAAATTCACGGTATTTAACCGGAATATTCCATGCTTTTAAAGCGGCTAAATACTTATCTAAATTGTGGCTGTCTTTAAGCACCGGCGACATGCGGCGAAAATGAACAAATAGCCGGCGGTCAAGAGAGTTTTTATCGTAGCGGATACGGTTCGGCACGCGGCTAAAGAAACTAAGCAAAATGGTTTTTAACGTTACGTGCAAATCTAACAGGTGGGTAAATCCCCCCGCACGGATTTGACGTACATTGGCCCATAATCCTTTTTTGGCAACCATAATTTCATCAATATACGGATGTCCGGCCAGCACTTGGGCAAATTGCGGCTTGACCATCAAGGTGATTTTGGCATCCGGCCACGCCGCTTTGATGTTTTTATAGACGGGCGAGGAAAGCACAATATCGCCAAGTGACGACAAGCGAATCACTAATATATTCGGTTTTTGTTTAGTTGTATTTTCGTTCATAATTTTCTACCACTTGCATAATACGTTGCGTGGCTCCTTTGAAATGTAATGCCGTTTGGCGTGCTTTTTGGGACATGTTTTCCAGTTGCGCCGGGTCGGCAATTAACCGTAAGACTACTGCTTTAAAATCGTGTTCGTTGACTAAAATTCCCCCACCTCTTTCTAATAATGCTTCGGCTGTTTGTGGGGTGTTAAAAAAATATTTACCGAATAAAACGGTTTTAGACAGAATAGCCGGTTCCAACAAATTATGCGCGCCGCGCGGAACAACCGAGCCGCCTACAAATGTAAGCGTGGCCCGCGCATATAACGAGGGTAACAAGCCCATAACATCTGCGCAAACTAAGACTGCATTTTTGTTGGGAGTGGTATCGCTGAAAAATGTGTGGGAAATGCCACTTTGACGTAACGTGTCACGAATTTCCGGCATACGCTCTAAATGGCGCGGCGCGAAAATTAACCGAATATTGTTTTTAATAAATTCAGGCGCAGCACGTAATAACATGGTTTCTTCTTGCGGATGCGTGCTGCCTAATACTACAATCGGTTTGCCCCCCCAGCCTAATGTACTGATCAGTTTATCTACTTCGGCGAGGCGGGCAGGAGCATCGTTAAGTGCATCGTATTTAACGTTACCGCAAATGTGGCAGTTTTCATGCGGTAATCCTAAACGCTCATAGCGTTGGGCATCTTCGGGGGTTTGCAAGGCGGCAAAAGATAAATGTTTTAATAAGCGCGAAAAAAGCGGTTTAATTAACGTATAAGCGCGGGCCGATTTTACAGAAATGCGCCCGTTAATAAGAGCCGTCGGAACATTGGCTTGAAAGGCGGCTTCTAATAGGTTGGGCCAGATTTCGCGCTCTACGACAAACAAACGATAAGGATTAGCCAACCGAATAAAACGGCGGCAAGACGGATAAAAATCAAGCGGAACGAGTAAGGCTTGTTTTACTTGCGGATTTTTAAGAGCGGTTTCTTTTCCGGCTTGAGTAGAGGTAGTGATTAAAATATCTCGGTTATAAAACGCTTTAAGTTGGCTAATAACTTCTCGGACGGATAATACCTCTCCGACACTGGCACAATGCAACCAAATGGCGTTTTGGATGATTTCGTCTTTTTTCTCTAGTCCGAACCGTTCGCGAAGTTCTTGCCCCAAGTGGGCAAGCAAACCCCTCCGGCCCGAGAATAAGAAACTAAACAATACGCCCAAAGCCGCCAACGGAAAAATCAAATTGGTTAGGAATAATACAAATAATCCCATATATACTTATTATATGAAATTTCGGCTGGTGTGCGGCGTAAATTTAGTGAATTTCTTTAATTGCAGTACCTTGTTTGATTTGGTTAAGGAGGCGCTCTATCCGTTGTTGAGCCCGCAATAAATTCGCTTCAGCTTCGGCTAATTCAAACCGGTATTTTTCCAGCAACTGTGCGCGATTTTTACGTCCGATAAGGCGTTTATCTTGTTCCATGGCTCTTATCTCGTATCGATACATTAAGACTTGCTGTTGGAAGAATGCTTCTTGGTGATAATAGATATCATCAAATAATTTTTGTTTTGCATCCCCATCGGATTTATTTTTCACCGGGGCTTCAAATGAACTGTAACGGCCATGCCCTTCAAACCGGTAAGGCATGGGCGGTATTTCAAAAAGGGTGCTGGTTGTTTCTTCCGCCGAAACGCCGTACGCATTGACAACAATAATTTCATACGGGGCGCCTGCGATAATTTCCCGGTGGATATAGGACAGTTTGTCTATAGCATTTTGGTGTTGGCGCAGTAATTCGGGATCATTAGAATTTCTTGCCGCTTGTTGGGCTAATGTCACATTATGTTCGGCATAATCTAATAAGGCTTGTTTCAAATTGGCTTCTTCACGGGAACTAACAGGCGCGTGAAAGAATGTTAATAATCCTAATGAAGAAGTGGACATAGTAGGATCAAAATGGGTAGAAAAAGGAAGTGTGTTATCATTTTCTATATCTAACGGTTCTTTATAAGTTAAATAAGAAATTTGATCAATCGGGGTGTTTTTTGCATGCTCGGTATGAATTTGATGCAACCGGGCCTCGGCCGCTTGATATTGCATTTGTAAATTAGCCAATTGGCGTTCTAATTGCAGCCGTTCTTTAGTACGATAGGGGCGGAGATTTCCGTTGAGTTTTATTTGTGTTAATTCAATTTGTTGTCGTAAAGTGACACATTCTTGCAAGGCCCGACGAATTAATTTTTCATATCCTTCTTTGGGGTCCGTTTGCCAAATAGCACGATTGTTATAGCGTGAAAATCCCATATTTTCCGGAGTGAGTTGTTCCGGCGCGATAGAAGAAGATGGCATCGTTTCCGGACGGATGTTCTCACTAAGTTGTTGGGAAATAAGATCGGTTAAATCTTCTTGTTCGGCTACTTGTTCTTGTTGCATTTTTTGTAAAAAGTTTTGACGCAAGGCTAACCCGTTTTCAAATACTTTGACAGACGGTTGTACATAAAATAAATTATACGGGTTATATTGGGCAAGTAATCTTTGAATTTTAGATGGCATAGGCCGTTGGAAAAAATATCCGGCTATTTTATTGGGCGTAATAGATAACGGATGCCCGATATTATTCATATATTCCGCAATGTGATGCCAATAACTGGATAAAAGTTCCGGGTGATTGCTTTCGATATTTGTCAAACGGAATTTGGCCAATTCTTCAATAGCATCGTAGGCTTCGTGTTGAAGCAAGGCTTGCACCGTGATTAAATCGGTCCACGGAGTAACTAAAGGCGGAAATGGTTTTTTAGCATTTTTCAAAATCAAAAATATATCATTGGAAGTGCCCAACAGCCCCAAATCAGTAACGGCTGCCATGGAGCGGGCCCAATCACTTAAGGCTTGAGGCAAGGTGGCTTTGACAGGTTTGCCTTCTAAAATATTACGGTAATAGGCCAGCGCATAAGAAAGTTGTTGCGGTTCGGCGACAAAAGGCCCTTCTAATACTAAGGCCGGATAAGAAATTAAATAAAAATCTTGTTGTTGTTTTGCAGATAAATGGGTAATAGGTTCTTGCTTAAGTAATAATTGGGCGGCCTGTTCTACATTGAGAGTAGGGCTTTTCCAAACTAATGCCGATTCCGCACGGGCCGGCCAGGTGCTGTTTATGTAGGTGTCAAAAGAGTGTACCTGCGACGGATTTGGCAAATTGGTATTGGCAACCAACGCGGTTAAAGTTCCATTAAATTCTAATCCTTCGGAAGATAATTGACGCATAATGAGCATCATTTGCTCGTTACTGCGAAGTATAACTTTTGCACTTTTTCCAGCCGTTACAAGTGGCCCTTGGGCAAATGTTTCCCCGCACGTGCAACCTAATAAAACAAGTGTTAAAATAAAAATTTTTTTCATAGTATGTACCTATTTTCTTTATTTATTTTAAGTTTTTTGTCGTCTTATCAACAAGGGTCAAAGGGCCTAGTTGTATGTGGGCCTTTTGGGCCACGGATATTCCGCAAAATTAAAAAACCCGGAACCAAATTCCGGGTTTTGAAAGGACGGTATATCGCTGATTTGTCTTATATTACTCCAACAATTTCCGGCTCTTTATGAAAGAATTTGCCAAAGAACCCGCCCGATGAGGAAGCGGCTTGCTTCCCCCAACGTTGGCCGGAGATCATTTTGTTAGAAGTATCGGTAATGTAATTAAGAATTTGTTTGCTTACATTGACACTGGCTCTGTTAAAATTACTTCCCCGGCTGAATCCGACAGAGGGATTAATTTTAGTATATTGTTTCATAATGGCCTCTACTTCCCGTTTGGAAGCATTTTGAAGGCGGCTTAACAATTGTAATTCTGTCGCCAACGGGCTGCCTTCGGCTTTAGCGCGTAAGGCGGCTTGTTCTAACGGATTGAAAGAGACTCCGTCAATATATCCGCGTGAGAAAACATTTCCGTCCTTAATTTGGTCAATTAACACTTGTTGTTGGTGCGAGGCAATAGAACCGACGCCGCGCGATTTGGTTTGTGCAAAGCCGGATCCTAATAACCCTTCCTGTTGTACTCCGCCCGAGTGAGCAAATACATTGATACCTTCCCGCTTGGCTTTGGGTAATGCTTCAAATTCCCGCATAAATTGTCCGGAGTGGCAGGCATCTAACTGCAAATTAACTACCGGAGTGCCGGTCGTTTTGCGCAACATTTGCAAGTCATCTACTAATTCGGTTGTCGTTATTTGGGTAGAACTATTTAACCCGCGGGAAGGAATATAAAATCGACCTGCGCCGTCAATTTCTCCGTGAGAAGTAATTTGTACCAATATGGGTTTATTCGTTTTTTCCGCCGTAGAAAAAGTTTGTTGCAGTTTGATTCTGGAAAAACCTTCTTGCGGATTTCCTACCACAGAAGGAATAAAACCGTTTTCTTGTCCCACAAACCACGAAGCAGATACGTCATAAGCATGTTCAAAGCCCGCTCCTTCTACATAGAAAGCGTGTTCGGTTGCCGTTGGCGAGCGTAAAACAGCCGCGTGTTGTCTAAATTCAGCGGAAGTCAGTGTGCGAATGTCATTGGCTTGCGCGGGTGTCAAACGGGCAAAATACTGTTCCGCTTCCTCTACGCGGGCGCGTTGGGCTGCCGAGAGCGCTGTATTAGATTTGGCTTTATCCAAGTTGGTGGATATTTCGTTAATAAGTTCCTTAAAATCGTCCCGTTCTATTTGACCGCTCAGCCGGGTAGATAAACCGTTCGTCGGGATTGTCGTTGCTCGGACAGGGGCTTTGGGCGTCGGTGGCGTAACGGACTTCTTGCCTGCCAACCGTCGTGCTTCTTCCGGTGTTATTTCGACTACTTCCACGCCGGCGTTATCGGCTTGGGGCGCCGGACGTGTGGTGCTACCTTTGGTCGTTGGTGGCGTAACGGACTCTTGGCCCGCAAACCGTCGTGCCTCTTCCGGTGACATTTCAACTACTTCTAAACCGCTGTTATTGGCTTGTGCGGCCGGACGGGCCGTAGCGGCCGCGGGATCAAAAGATTTGGCAGCCGTTTCGTAGACATTTTGTATTTCCTGGGGTGTCTTGTCGTTTCTGATAGCAGTTAACACCTCTCTGCGTTGATGTACGGCTCGGTCATATTCAGTTTTGGCTCTGCGAAGTTCTTGTTGCTTTTGGGCCAGTTTTGCTTGTCGGGAATCTCGCCCGAAGAAACTGAACAATTGTTGTTCTTTCTTTTCTAATTGGGCGATTTCCATATTTAAATCATGTACTACTTTTGTTTTGGCCCTTACATTATCCGCTGCCGTCGTTAAGATTTTTTGAATAGCGGGGCCTTCACTCTCTCGTACAACAAATTTGAGATCTCGGAGTTTATCTGTCACAATATACTCGCTCGGTTCGGATGCTCTGATGCGATATCCGATCGGGTTGCGTGTGGTGGTCGTCGTTCCCCCATTTCCTCCGCGGACCATGGGTTGCGGTGTATAATGTACCGCCGACGCCGTGCCGGTCATATCGGTCGGAGTCCGGTAATAAGAACCGCCCCATGCCGGGGTATTATCCTGTGATATCGTAGACGGGATATCTGTCAGTTTGTCTGCCCGCGGATTTGCATTCGTGGCATTTCCCCGCCAGATATACGGTTGTTCACCATAACCGATTTGACGTTGCCATGTTCCGCTGTTTGCCTCTACGCCGGGCGGTGGCGTGGTAGGGGCTGTCTTGCTGCGAGAAATCCAACTGTTTCCGTCTTTAACAATTGTTCCTTCGGCTGTTGGCGCGACCTTTTTGGTAGCGGTAGGTATAGTCGGAGTGGCGGTTTTTGAACTACCGGCAACTCCCCGTTGGCCTGCATAAGCCTTTTGGGTTTGGCGGGCCTCTGCGGCTACTTTTGCATCATAAGCACCTTGTCTGCCTAAAGCGGAAGGACCGTTTTGAATATTTCGGGCCGCATTTTCCAGGGCATGAGCTCTATCGTAGCCTTTTTGTCCCTTGTGGACTGCTTTTGCGGTCTTATAAATATCCCGCAACGGTTTGCCTGTTTTGTTGGCTAATTTAACGGCTTTAATAGCGTTTTTTGCTACTTTGGCTATACCGGCTAAAGCACAACCCGGCGGAATAGCAAATAAAATGACTGTTTTCAAAGCAGTATGCGCCAAATCATCAATGATTTCCTGTTGATTCGGTTCGGCCGGGGTAGTGACATGACAACGGCTAGCACCAGCTGAAGTAAGCACCTCGGATTTGTTGCCATTGTTGTATCCGAAAGAAATATCCCGACGGGCTAAAAATTTATCTTCGGCGGTACCTTTAATATTTGTACCGTAAGCGTTGCCGATATTGCAATATTTGGTACGCAAGTATTGTCTGACTTGATCGAGTGTTTCATCGCTATAGTATTTTTTACCTAACCTAAATTGAGAACGGCCGATTTCAATATTTCCGCGTAATTGCAATAAGAAATTATCACTGTTTGCCCAATCTGCTAATAAATTGGGAGTATGGTAAGAATTCGGAGCTGTCCGTTTTAATAATACCGGAAACTGTACGGCCAGTTCCGTCAGTTGGATTAAAAAAGCATCTTGCGGGTTGGAGGCCGGTTCATAACGTCCTTTTTTGCCGTATTTGTTCACATAGGTTTGCACGACGGTACGCATCCCGGTCGGGCTGGAGAGAATGGATAAAGCGGGAATAAGATGTTCGCCGATGATTTTGTCAGACTCAAACCCACCGTAATTATTTTTTGCGGCGCCCGAAATACGTCTTACAATCTTATTTGTAAAGGCTATATCGTGGCCGTGTTTCTTGGCCACATTGAAAGACCCTGCCGTTGCCAAAGTTAAAATCATGGCCCCGCGCACTTCGCATTCATTTCCTTTGCAAGGTTGGTATATATCGGCATATAATGCGTTGACGGTACGCTCGTAATCTTTGTCGGAAATAGTACCTTGTGAAATATGGTCTTGTAATACCATAAGTTTATAAACATTATTTTCGGCCAAAATGGCTTTGGCCAAAGTGGAGAATTCTTTTTCCAAATCGGAAATAATTAAATTGTTTAATTCATCTACCAAGGTTTTATAAGTATCAAACTGATTTTTGGCCAATGCCTGCTTCATGCGAGTTAAATAATCTGTAATAACGGCTTTAGGAGCCTCTTCTTCTTTTAAGGCTTTATTCGTGGCTTGGGCTATCTTCTGAAAGGCTTGGTCACGTTGGGCTTGACCAGCAAAAGAAGTATCCTGTAAGGCAGGATCTCGTTGAGGCATTGTCAAGTTAACATTTACGGTTGAAGAGGCCGGGGGCGTGGGCGTTTTTTTCTTCGTTTGAGCCAATACGGTTCCTTCGTTTGCCACCAATAAGGATAAGCAAACCAACCCAGTGCTTGCATATTGCCGTAAGAAAATCATAATTGCTCCTATATATACAACAAAAAAAGACAGGTGTTGCTCTGCCGGATAATCGGCAAGAAAAACCTTAACTATATTGTAAGAGAAAAACCCCTAATCGTCAAGGGAGTAATTGATGGGTATATATCGGTGGGTAATAGGGATGTTTTTTGAGAATAAAAAATCTCCCAAACGGGAGATTTTTTATGTTACTTATAAGTTTATTATTTCTGTTCGGTTTCGTCAGCGGTTTTGTCCGATTTCTTTTTGAATAATCCACCCAATGCTTTTACCGCAGACGAGGCCGCTTTGACGGTATCTTGCGCCGTTGTGCTGGCCACATTGGATGCTGCGTGTGTAGTGCCTTGAACGGCTGATTTAGCGGCTTTGTAACTTAAAATTCCCCCCACTACGGATGTTACCGTATTGACGACATCCAATTTGCCGGACGGATTATCTATCGTCCCGCCGATTTTAATAACGACCGGGGTTTGCTTGGTGACTAACGTGGCCGACGCTTTCATGTTTAGATCGCGCGAAACAAAATTGACCGTTCCGGTAGCATTCAAATCTGTTAGGGTCGATTCAAATTTGGTGGTATCCAACGTCATTACGCCGTTGGTAAACGTATATTTCCCTTCGGCTTTTGTTATGGCGATTTCTCCTTTTTTTGCCTGGACTTCGGCTTCAAATAAATTAAGATTTAATTTTTTGCCGACGGAATTTAATATATTAAGCGGTAGTAAAATAATACGTGCCACTTTGCTTTCTTTGATAAGAGTATCCATTTCCGTAATGGCCCCCGGCTCTAATGAAAAGGATACGGTACCGTTGGCTTTTTGCATAGAATCACTTAAATTAGTTAGGGCGGCTTGAGCCGTTACTCCGTCGGTACGGAAATACGGAATACTTACCGGGCCCACCTTAATATCGGTTGTTAAGTTCAAGTACGTTTCGGGTGCCGGTGTTTCATGACCTTTCGCCGTCGTTTCCGGGGCGGCTGTTTGTTCTTCGCTTGAGGACGGAAATTGCGTAAGTGTAAGTTTGGCTAAATTTAATTTGAGGTCCAAATCAGTTATATCTTTATGAGATTTGTATGAGAAAGACGAATCAAATTTTTCACCGTTTAATAATCCGGTTAACGACGGACAAGAAATATCATCTAACGAGGCTAATTTAATCGTCCCGTTCGTTTCCGTTAATGTAAAAGGCGGATATAACGCACTAACATTTTTTAAGGTAAGTGTCCCTTTAACATCGCTTCCGTTATTTTTATCTGTTGCGGTAAAGGTGGCATTTAAATTTCCTTTAGGATCAAAGCCGGTGTCGTCGGTCATTTTGACAATTTGTGCAATATCGGCTTTTAAGTTCCCGCTTAATTGATAAGTGGTGTTTGTTCCCCCCCAGCCGATTTGACCATGCGTGGCAAATTCGCTATCTAAAATTTTTAGTGACGCCTTTGTAATTTGGGCGGTGGACTTATCCAAATCGGTAGCGGCTTGCAAGACGAGTTGAATAGCGGGTAGTGAAAAATTAGGCAAATCGGGCAGCAGATCCGTAAGAACCGTATTTGTAAGCCCGGTGATCGTTCCGGTTAAATTAACGTCGGGCGCATGGAAGTTGGTAATTTTACCTTGTAAGTCTAACTTGAGATTTTTATACGAAGCGTTTGCTTGGGTAACATCAGCATATGCTTGATTCATATCTAACCCGGCTAAAAACAAATCAAAAGCAATATTGACCGGTATGGAAAGCGTAAGCCCGGTATTATCTTTAGTATGGCTGACAAACGAAATTTGTACCGGGAATGGTTTGGTGAAATCTACATTGTCCAATTGAAAATTAAGATCTTCTATACCGGTAATTAAACCGCTTTGTTTATCGGTATAAGAGAAATCACAATCGGTGGCTTTAATGTGTTGAGCGGTAAAAACAAATTCGTCCGAGGTGGTTTCTGGCGCCGGAGTTTCTGCCGTGCTTTCGGCGGTGGGTTGTTCCCCTTCAGCCGGAGTAACTAACGAATCAAAATTGAAGGCTCCGTCCTCGTTTTTTTGGATATTAACATTTACGCCGTCTAAATAAATGGCGGCAATTTCTATGCGCTTTTTAAACAATGGTTTTAAGGCGGCTTTGGCTTCTACACGGTTGGCTTTGATGAAGGTGCCTTGTTCAAAGGTGGAATTTTCCGACATGGCAAAATTTTCCAACGTAAAACCGATTAGGTTAAATGACAGTTTATCAAACGAAATTTCTCGGTGAAAATTGTTGGCGGCATAGTCAATGGCCATTTGTTTGAGTTTTTGCGGCGGAAACATCACGCGTAGTACTACCAGCCCTACGGCGATAAATAAGATTACAATAACTATAATTTTTACAACTAATTTAAGTAATTTTTTCATTTGTTAATTCCTTTATTTTTTTCCTCATCTGTTGAAACGATTTCGGCTTCTATGATATCCGGGTTTTCCCCGTTTTGCAAGGCGCGATAGCGGGCCAAATCTTGATGAAGTTTGGTGTATATCCACAACACAAAGGCGGCATCATCGGTAATTCCCAGCAAAGGTAATACATCGGGGAGAGCATCCACCGGACTAACCAAATAGATAAAACATACGATGGCCCAAATGAGTGTGCCCCATGGCATTTTATATTTGCCGCGGAAAATGGCAAAAACCATCGGGAAAAAAGTTTTAATGTCGCTAATAATTACAGACGGACTAAATTTCATAAGGCTCTTTCTCCTGGTTGTGGGGTGCTGTCTTGTGCGTGAAAGCCAAGTAAATTTTCATCAATACGTAAGGCATAATCTCCCATGCGCTCAAAATTGTTGACAATATCCGCATAGGCGGTAATTGCATCGGGCGAGACCGTTTGTTGCCCGGATACAATACGTTCGCGCCGCTCCCGCAAAAGTTGTTTTCGTAAGGCATTTAGATTCTTTTCATCTTCAACGGCTTCATTAAAAACACGTTTGGCTTGTTCCTTCCAAAAAGAGGTTTGTTGAGAAAAGTCTAACAATAACCGACGGGGACGTTTGGTGATTTTCTTTACGTCCCGCGCGATGGTTTCCAAATTATCAATATCTGCTTGGGAAAACGGTTCCTTCGTGTGGAATTTTTCTAAAATGCGGGCAATTTTTTCGCCACAATCTCCCATGCGTTCAATACTATTTAACACATCAAATAGTGTAAATGATTGCGCTACGGCATGGCGGGATAGGTTTCCGTGCGTCAGTTGAGTCAGATAAGCATTGATTTTATGCTCTAAAACATCGGTTGTTTTTTCGGCTTCTTTGACGTCGTCAATGAGTTGGCTAAACATTCTGTCATCTTGTACTTTTAGCGCGTGAATAATTTTATCACTCATCCGGGTAACAAACCCCATCATCCGTTCTAATTCTTTACGCATGGCCACTAATGCCAATTCGGGGGTTTGCATAAAACCGGTAGATAAAAATTGTAAATCATATTCGTTTTTAT
The DNA here is from genome assembly GCF_902757105.1 of Candidatus Avelusimicrobium luingense. Taxonomy (NCBI): domain Bacteria; kingdom Pseudomonadati; phylum Elusimicrobiota; class Elusimicrobia; order Elusimicrobiales; family Elusimicrobiaceae; genus Candidatus Avelusimicrobium; species Candidatus Avelusimicrobium luingense. Next base: position 9,185 of record NZ_CACVTK010000007.1, on the reverse strand, counting down.
CTTCCCGCTTTGTTTTGGGAATAAATACAAGCGTTAGTTTGGCTAACGGTTTTAATAACGGTAGCATCAGGGCCGTATTTAACACGTTAAAAACAGTATGAAAGGCTGAAATATGATACGGAAGAACGGCACTTAATACGGCAGTTTCTTTTGTGTAAGGCGAACCGGGGACTAAATAATCTATCAAACGAATAAAATGCGGGAAAATAGCCACTACCCAGCATACTCCGATAAAGTTAAATAGAAAGTGCCCTAATGCCGCGCGGCGAGCATTTTTGCTGGCTCCTAATGCGGCTAAATTGGCGGTGACCGTTGTCCCAACGTTTTCACCAAGAACAAGCGCACAGGCGGCGGGAAAATCAATCAGCCCGGCAGCGGCACAGGTCAACGTCATCGCCATTACCGCACTGGATGATTGTAAAACGATTGTTAATACGGCTCCGCTTAAAATTAAAATCAGTAAATTACCTAGATGGGTAGGACTAATGCGCGAAAGCCAAGCCGTAAGATGCTCGTTAGAGGCTAAATCGGCAGGGATAGCGTCTTTCATGAGGGCCAACCCTAAAAATAATAATCCAAACCCTACGAGCGTTTCCCCCATACGTCGCCATAAAGCGCGCCGGGTAATAAATTGCATAAAAAAACCTAAAGCAATTACCGGTAAGGCAAAGAGCGAAATTTGAATTTTGAAACCGAATAAACTGACAATCCACGCGGTGGTGGTGGTACCGATATTGGCCCCAAAAATTACACCTAATGCTTGGTACAAGTTAAGAAGTCCGGCACTGGTAAAACCTACGACCATAACAGTAGTAGCGCTGGATGATTGCACCAACCCGGTAATAAATACCCCGCATAACATGGCAGTAAAGCGGTTGGCGGTAGCGGCTGCAAGCAAACTGCGTAGTTTATCGCCGGATGCTTTTTGTAGCCCATCACTCATCATTTTCATGCCGAATAAAAAAAGTGAGAGCGCACCTAATAAATTAAAAAGTTGAAGTATCCCTGTCATAGTTTGTTTTATTAAAAAAGAGCGGAAAAAATTGTCCGCTCTTTCCAGAATTATTTGGACATTTTTATCGTAGAAGTGTTTCCATCATCATCGTGGTGGTTTCGTTGACGTGATTTGGCTTTTTCTTCTTCCCATTTGCGCCGGTTTTCTTCCATTTGCCGGGCCATGTCATCATCAAACAAAATCGTGGGCATACGATCTTCTTCCGCATATTCTACTGTGTCTTGAGAGGTGGGTTGATAGACCTGTTCCAAATGTTGCTCAATGGACTCGTCACTGGAGTGCGTTTTAACAGAAGCCCGAACAATTTGTACTTCTTGCGGTTGTTGTATTTGGGGCTGAGCAGTCTCTGTTTGGGGTGCTTCCGAATCGGATTGCATAATCACGGAAGTCGGGGCTTGTACCATTTGGGGTTGTGGCATATTTATAGCCGCTTGATCGGCCAAACCACCGCTGCGATTATCTTGGTAATCTAAGTTTAAGAAAACAAGTACCAGATAGGCCATCATAGATAACCATAAACCTATCCAGCATAAAAGAATAACAATTCCTACACAAATCCACAATACAGACGGGTGCACCAAACTAAAACTATTCGGAAAATATAACGGAATAGCCACATATAAGCCGTAACCTACAGCATGTAGAAACAAAGTAGGGAGTATGCCGGAAATAAGCAAAATACCTAATGTGTAGAAAAAACGACCGCTAGTCAATTGCCAACTGTGCAATAATGCCGCAATTGGATTTTGTTCGCGTGCGGCAATAATAATGTGGGTAAAGACTAACCGGATCATTACAAAGATGAGGGCTAATACGGCCGGAATGGCTAAAATAGCCGTTACGGTCTTGCCCAAGAGTTGTGCTATTACCGCACAAGCAAGTCCGACGGCACCGCACATCAAACCAAATATAATTGTATAAACAGTAGGTAATATAGAACCGGCGGCCGTGTCGGATAAAGAGATATTATCTCCTTCTGCACGTGCAGCAAACAAACGGATGAGCACGACTCCCAAAAAAGACGAAAAAAGCATTTGTAACAGCGAAACCAAAAGCGGATGTACTTTAATCAATAGAAGGGCAGTTAACAGTGCATAGCCTACTACGGCACAACCTGCGAATACCAACAGTACACTAAATGAACGGTTGATGAGACGGAAACTTTCAACTAATAATGCTAGAAAAGAATGTTGTTCTCTGATATCCATAATACTATCCTTTATACTCTTTTTTATTATATCAAAAATCAACGTAATTAGAAACGTTGGGCTAATGCGTGTGCGGCTACAAATCCGCTGGCCCATGCCCAATGCAAATTAAACCCACCCAGATTTCCGGTTACATCTAATACTTCGCCGATAATAAAGAGTCCCGGTATGTGCCGAACTTGTAAGGTGGATGGATTGATGGCAGAAGTATCAATTCCTCCGGCGGTGGCTTCGGCCTTGGTGTAACCGGCAGTACCGGGGGCGATAAAGGAAAAGTGATGAAGTGTTTTTTCGGTTTGACGCAATTGTTCGCGCGAAGCATTCGCGAGTGGGCCGTCGTAGGTCTTTAGCAATGTTTTGGCAACTTTGTGTGGTAAATCAAAAATCGATGAGATCGTTTTGGTAGAATTTTTATGGGCCGTTAAAATTTCTGTTGCGTTTTGATGGGGCAGAAAATCAATTTCTACGGGGAGTTGCGGTTGCCAAAATAACGACAGTTGTAATACGGCGGGGCCGCTGATTCCGTCATGTGTAAAAAGTAAAGGGCCTTCAAAAACGTGTTTGCCTTGTTTAATGATGACAGGCAAACTGTTCCCGGCCAGAGATGAGCATAACGGGCGTAAATCTTTAGGAAATGTCAGCCCGCATAAAACGGGACGTTGCTCTATAATAGATAGCCCCAATTGGCGAGCCAATTTAATTCCGAAACCATTTCCCCCCAATTGCGGAAATGATTGCCCCCCACTGGCTAGGACGATATTTTGCGCATGTACCGGGCCGGTGGACGTGTGTAGTAAAAAGCCATCGGAATCTTGTTGGATGTCTAATACCTGTACGCCTAGGGCTAGTGTGGTATGGTGCGCCTTGGCGCGTTTAACAAGAAAGCGGACAATGTCTGCGGCATTTTTAGCAAATAGTTGTCCGTTTTTACGTTCTTCCCAAGGGATATGTGCTTCGTCTAATAAGGCCGTAAAATCGGTGGGCTTAAAAGCACTTAGCGCATTTTTGCAAAAGTGTTTGTGGGTGCAGTTGTAATTAGCCGCGGAAACAAAACGGTTGGAAAAATTACATTTTCCCCCGCCGGAAACGCTCACTTTTAGTGCCGGTTTTAATTTTGTGTCAAAAACGATTTTCGGTGCATCAAAACTGCCTGCGCAAAACAATCCGCTTGCGCCGCCGCCAATGATAGCCGTATGATAAAAAGAAGTAGTACGCATCTTTTACAGCGTAGCAAAAAAAATACTTTTTTTCAAAATATGATATACTTTATTAAGAAAAATTACGGATAAATCTATGATTGCGCCGACCTCTCAAGAAATTGCCGCACGCGTAAAACATTTTGAACGGGAATGTCATCGCCGTGGATTGCGTGTGACTAACCAACGCCGCGAGATTTTCAAGACGGTAGCATCTTCTAAAGAGCATCCTAGCGCAGAACGTGTGTTTGATGCGGTGCGGTGTACAATGTCAAATGTATCGTTGGATACAGTGTACCGTACATTGGCATCCTTGGAAAAAATGGATTTACTCGTTCGGGTGGGTACACCGGAAAAAGAACGCTTTGACGGAGATTTGCGCCCGCACGCGCATTTTATTTGCAACCGTTGCGGAGAAGTGTATGATATCTTCTCCCCCGAAGTCACCACCCCCGTGGAACTGCCCCGGTTAACGTGCGGCGAAGTGAAACACGTCAATATTCAATACAAAGGAATTTGCAAACGGTGTCGCAAATAGCGCACTGTATATAAGGAGAATAGTATGGAACTCAAAGGCTCAAAAACTGAAAAAAACCTGATGACCGCATTTGCCGGTGAATCTCAGGCACGCAACAAATATACGTATTACGCTTCTAAAGCCAAAAAAGAAGGGTTTGTTCAAATCGCTAAAATTTTTGAAGAAACCGCCAATAACGAAAAAGAACACGCCAAATTATGGTTCAAAGCACTCCATGATAACGAAATCCCGACCACAACCGTCAATTTATTAGACGCGGCTAACGGCGAAAATTATGAATGGACGGATATGTATGCCACTTTCGCCAAAGAAGCCAAAGAAGAAGGTTTTGATAAATTGGCTTTTATGTTTGAAGCCGTCGGTAAAATTGAAAAAATGCACGAAGAACGCTACCGCAAACTCTTAAAAAATGTAGAAACGAATGCGGTGTTCAAAAAAGCCGGTATTGTCATGTGGGAATGTGCCAACTGCGGCCATGTGGTCATTGGCGAAAAAGCCCCCGAAGTTTGCCCGGTGTGCAATCACCCGCAAGCCTACTTTATGATTCATCCGGAAAATTATTAATAGATAACAACGGATGTTATCTTGCGTTTTACGCACGAAACCTAAAACGAAATGTTTTAGGTTTCGTTGCTTTTTCGTCAGAGAAAAATAATGCTTGACATCGTTTTTTTTTTCTACGTTTTTTATATGAGACTGTTTTTAAGGGAGGAACATGTATGAAAAATAAAAGAAGTTTGTTGGGCCATTTAGACGTAAAGGGTTTTACGTTAATTGAATTATTAGTCGTTGTTTTAATCATCGGCATTTTAGCCAGTGTCGCCTTGCCGCAATATAAGGTGGCCGTTGCCAAAAGCCGGTTTGCTAATGCACGCACCTATATCAATGCCATCAAAACCGCCAATGAAATCTATTATTTGGCCAATGGAAATTATGCGAGCGCCCTCGCTGATTTAGATTTGGAATTTTCTTGTGATTTAGTGCAAGACACTACCGCTTTCAAGTGTGATAACTATTTTGTAGTGGATAATTTAGCGGGATCCGTACCGAATATTCGTGCTTCTTATTGTCCTTATCATCAAACACATTGGGATAATGATTGTTATCCGAACCGAGAATTTTTATATACCGTTTGGTTAGATCATTCCGACCATCCGGGCCAAACAACTTGCGTGGGAACAACCGCATTAGGACGCTCCGTTTGTGGCAGTACCAACTAATATTCTTAAGGAGATTATTTATGAGAAACAACGCAGCCTTTACGCTTATTGGTTAGGGCGGCTTTTTTATGCATATCAAAAACGCTATTTCTCTTTTACCAACTCACGCACAAAATTATAATAAATGTTGTTCGGTTGGTTGACAAGTTGTACCTTTAATTCTTGCGGTGTAATAAATTCATTGTGAAGTGCAATTTCTTCTAAGCAGGCAATTTCAATGCCTTGATTTACTTGCATACTATGCACGAAGTTAGCCGCTTGCAGTACGCTTTCATGCGTGCCGGTGTCCAACCAGGCAAAGCCGCGTTCCAAGGTGGTAACGTGTAAATTTCCTTCTTCCAAATAGCGTTTGTTTAAGTCGGTAATTTCCAATTCGCCACGTTTGGACGGTTTTAATTCTTTGGCATATTTTACGACGTTGTTATCGTAAAAATAAAGCCCCGTTACCGCAAAACGGCTTTTAGGTTGGGCCGGTTTTTCTTCCAACGATAAAGCCCGATGATTTTCGTCAAATTCCACCACGCCGAAACGTTGCGGATTGGCTACTTCGTAAGCAAAAACAGTAGCCCCTGTTTTACGCAAACAAGCGGCTTTTAAGAGACGTTCAAAACCGTTTCCGTAAAACAAGTTATCTCCTAAAATGAGTGCGCAGGAATCTTGCCCGATAAATTCTTCACCCAGTAAAAATGCATCGGCAATTCCGCGTTTAACAAGTTGTGCTTTGTATGAAAGTTTTATTCCCCAGTTGCTACCATCCCCCAGTAGTTTTTTGAAATTACTACTATCTTCAGGTGTGGTAATAATCAAAATATCACGTATGCCCGCCTGCATAAGTACAGACAAAGGATAATAAATCATCGGTTTGTCATAGACGGGTAGTAAAATTTTGGAAATCGGACGCGAGGCCGGATACAACCGGGTACCTGCTCCGCCTGCTAGGATAATTCCTTTCATAGTTTCCTCTACTTCATTTTATGTTTGAGAATGGCCTCTTTAATTTCATCCCGTGTATGTTCTTGAAGCCATTTTAAGGCTTCTTGTTCCAACGTCGGATTTTTAGGGCCTTCCTCTTTGGCTTCTATCACAATATCTTGGTAAGCCGGGTCTTTGTAAGCGATGTCAGCCGCTTTCTTTTCCACATCTAAATTGTGTTTAACGCGGCGCATTGCATATTCTAACCGCGGGAGATGAATATCATGTTCTTTGCCGGGGTCTAAATCGCCTTTTGCTTCATAGACATACATTTTTTCGGCAAATGCGGCTAATTTTTCCCATGTATGCGTGGCATCCCCTTCTCCCATTTTAGCAATTTTAATGAGTTGCTCGGTGTTGGCATCATAGCCGTGTTGTTCATATCCGTTTTCCATATATACGGCACGATACGCAAAAAATTTATACAGATTATTCATGAGGGACTCAATAGCAGAGGGTTCATTCGGGTGTAACCGGTTATCTAAATCGATTAACTCTTTATATTGCCCTTCGTCCACGAACAGCAAAAGGAACGGTTTGTCGGTTAAAATGGCGTAACGCAAACCGATTAAAGAGAGTTCAATGGCTCTATCAAACGCCGTGGCCGTAGCGTAATCTTGCAGAACGGTTATAAGTTCATCTTCCATATCTGCCAGTTGGTTTTCCAAATCCGGGTACACTGCACTTACACTCATGCGGTAAGGCCGCGTATATTCCATAACACCGCTGAAAATAATTTTCAACCGACGAAAAAATCCGGCATCACGTAACGTGAGATTAAAGCCCGTTTTCCAGTTTATGTCACGCACATATGCGATGAGTTTGGCTTGTGCCAAGTTAAAATCTTGTTCAGAAAATGTAAGCGGGACAAGCGGTTGTCCCCCTTCTTCCTCGGGTAAGGTGTTGGTCTTTTTTCCTCCGAATAATGTTAGCAAACGTGTTGCCTCTTCCGGAGTGGAAACTTCCATAATTATTTCTCCGTCGGGTTGTCGGTAAAATGTGGTTGCTTGCACACTTAATGCGGCCATGCTCAGTAGTACACTGAAGCAACATAAACGTAATACATTTTTCACGGTTTATCTCTCCTTTACTACTCAAAAATACCTCTATATTATAGCGTAAATATGCCAAAAAGAAATGAGTCTTTGGACCTATTTGTTTGGGTAATAAAGACCCATTTACCTTTTGGCAGATAAAACGCCCCCCACCACCGAACAGGCCGTTCCAAATAACATGGCCGCTTGGTAGCCGCCGATAAATGCGGTATCAGGTAAGATCCCGCGGCTTTCCAAATAACGTTGCACGAGTACACAAATGGCCACGGAAAGTGCAATCCCTGCTATCATCCCTACGTTGCGAGATAGCGCATTGACACTCGCCACCACACCGAGTTTTCCCTTCGGTGCCGCGCTGATGACGGTATTATTATTAGGTACTTGAAACGTACCGCTTCCGGCACCCATAATTAGTTGGGCCAGCACAATATAAGATAAACTCGGTTCACTGCCGATAAAGGCAAACATTAAGGTAGAAATTATCAATAAGACAAACCCCGCCGTTGTAATAATACGAGCGGGCCATTTAGCGCACAGGGCTCCGGAAACGGCGGAAGTAATGGCTAATGTTATAGGGAAAGGCAAAATAAGCATACCTATATGAATAGGATCCAAGTGCATAATATCGGCTAAATAAAACGGAAGTAATACGGAGTTTGTAAAAAGGGCCGTATATCCCAACACGGCCACCAGACAACCGTATGAAATGGCTTTGATGTTAAAAATCGTTAAACCGATGAAAGGATATTTTGAGGTATGTTCCCGACGGAAAAATAAAAGAAATAATACGAGCGATAAAGCAAAAGAAAGTAAAATAAGCGGGTGATTCCATCCTTTATCGGTAGCGGTGTTAAGCGCATATAAAAAGGTAAAACTCATCCCGGCAAAATACGCCGCGCCGAGATAGTCCATCTTCATCTTTTTAATAGCCTTAAAACGCGGAATTAAATAAATACCCCGCCATACACCTAATATACAAATAGGAATAGTCAGCCAAAAGATAGATCGCCAACCCCATGCTTGAATGAGCGCACCGCCGATAGCCGGCCCTGCCAAAGATCCCCCTGCTACTACCGCACCGATGGCGCCAAACGCTTTTCCGCGCGACTTCCCGTGAAAAATTTGTGCAATTAAGGCTTGCGATGTAGCCATCATGGCCGATGATCCGATACCTTGTACGGCCCGTGCCAGCAACATGGTTGTAAGCGAATTGGCAAGCGCGCCAAATAAAGCCCCTACTCCAAACGTAATAAAGCCACCTAAATACATCCACTTACGGCTATATAAGTCGCTTAATTTGCCAAATACCGGTAATAAACACGTCAATACTAATAAATATAAACTGACGACAAGTTGGATGTTTTCTAACGATACATGAAACTGCTCTGACATGGTCGGTAGTGCAATGTTTACAATGCCCGCTGACAAGGTGGACATAAATGTTCCGTTGGCTGTTACGGAAAAAATCATCCATTTTTTGCTGATATGTGGTGCTCTGACGTGCATAATGTATATTCTTGACGGAAAACAACCTTGTTTTTTCAAATTTCTCTCTTATACTATTATATATATTTTGGTTGTTGTATAGGACGAAAAAGCGTTGGTTAAATATAAAAATATTGACAGCGTTTGCTTTTTTGTTATAATACAGGTATAACACTTGGTTAGTGTTTGATGCTGTATTAGAGGGCAAAAAGTCCTATGTAAAAAATAGGCCTTTTGGCCCTTGCTCTTTTTTGGTAATTGCATTACAATAAGGTTATGATTATGGCGTAAAATTTGATTTTTTATAAGGAGTTTTCCGATGAAAAAACTACTATCTTTACTACTAAGTTTTACTATGATCTTTACCAGTGTTGCTCCCGCTGCGGCGCAAAATTTGCCTGTTGAGATAGGCCGCGCTTTGGTAACGAGTGCCAATACCGGAAAATATGTAGCGGAAAGTTTAAAAGCCATCACCGAAATATACCAAGGGGCGTAT
>NZ_CACVTK010000006.1:0-170143 GCF_902757105.1 Candidatus Avelusimicrobium luingense | reverse complement strand
GGATGCACCGGGTAACCAATGCGATAAATTAAATAAAGATTATCCGCCGTGCAACCAACTGATTGCCCGTGCGGATTATACCGCTACGGAAGAAAGTTGTAACCCGCCCATTCCTTGTCCGGGGGCTAGTGAACAATCCTGCGGTTGTAATAATTCAGGTACGCAAACACGTACTTGCGATACGACAACCGGTCAATGGAGCGCTTGGAGTGCTTGTCAAGGGGTTCATTGTGAATGCGCTCCGGAAGGTGGTTATACAAACACGAGACCTTGCGGATGTAACAACTCAGGTACACAAACACGTACTTGCGACACCAGCACCGGAACTTGGGGCGCTTGGGGTTCTTGTACGGTGGCGGATTGCGAATGTACCAATGGACAGCAACAAAGTCGAGAATGTAACCAGTGCGGTAGCCAAACTCGTACTTGTTCCAATGGCTTTTGGGGTGGTTACGGTTCTTGTACGGGAACAAGCGCAGTCCTTGAAGGAAGTAGTTGTTCTACTGATGGTTTAGCCGGCACAAACATTAAAACCTGTCAGGGAAGCGGTTACTGGGCATCTAATTGGTCATGTCGGTGTAATCCGGGAGCAACCACAACGGAAACCGGTTCTTGCCCCAGCGGATATTCCGGTACAGCAACCCGAACTTGTACATGTACCAATTCGTATGGCAAAACTTGCGGTAATTGGGATAATTCGGGATGTGTAGAAATAGAATGTACGGGGAATGCAACGGAACCTTGTACTCCATCGGGGGCCAACTATCCGACCAACTGTGGTACCCGTACGCACTACTGTAATACATCTACTCACAAATGGAAAACGGGTAGTGCGGCATACTCCGCTTGTAGTGGAAACTCGTCTTGTTGTGATGAAAACCCGGGTTCGGACCCCTGTACTTGTTTGAACGGTTATCCCGGAACGCAACAGTGGTCTTGTACGGCTGCGAGCAATTGGAGATATCACTACGATGGTTGTGGTTCTTGTACACCCCCATATAATGGTTGTTCGGAAAGTAACAAACCGCACGGTTCGTGCTGTATATCCTATAGTAACTGCGGATGCTACCCGTCAGCGGATATTGGTGGCAACGGCTATGTTTTGCCGGAAGTGATCAATAAAGATTTTGATGGAACGTTGGACAAAGGTCATTCGTATAACACGAATGGCCGGCTGTTCTCCTTCCATTATGCGGCCGTAAACTGCCCGGCGGGACAAACATGGAGCTGCGGATGTGGCGGTTGGGGAACCTGGAAAAACTGCAGTTGTGTGACGGGAACTTGGAACTGCACCTGTGCTCACTAATTGTGAAAATATCCATCAGGCCGGAGCAAACGCTCCGGCCTGTTTTCTGTCTGTTAGGTGCGTATTTGCTATAATATACCCATGCCGAAAAAACAGTCCGTTTTAGTCGTGTGCTCCAACCGCAAAGCCTATCACGATTATTTTATTGAATCCGATTACGAAGCCGGGCTCTCTCTACTGGGGGCCGAGGTTAAATCGGTTCGTCAAAAAGAGGTCAGTTTGGAAGGAAGTTTTGTGCGGATAGAAAACGGGCGTGCGTATGTGTATAATATGCACGTTAAACCGTATAAGTTTAATTCGCTTACCGAATTGGAACCGACGCGTGTTCGGGAACTTCTCTTAAATAAAAAAGAAATTCGTAAATTATCCGCCAAAGCCGAACTGAAGGGATATGCACTTATCCCGTTGGAAATTTATTTTAAAAACGGTTGGGCTAAACTGAAATTAGCGGTCGCCAAAGGCAAACACTTGTTTGATAAGCGCGACGCACTTAAAAAGCGTGACTTAAACCGCGAAATGGAACAGACGTTCAAAAACAATATCCGTTTCTAAATATACGACTAAAAATCACTAGATTTTTTTGTTGCAATATTCTAAAATATATACACTTGGGCGGGTGGCGGAATTGGCAGACGCGTACGGCTCAGGACCGTATGGACGAAAGTCCTTAAGGGTTCAAGTCCCTTTCCGCCCATTTATTTTTTGGGTTATCACATGATAAAATCGCGCAACTATTCCCGGAAATCAACGGCTTCTTTATCCAAACGGAAAAGAACCGGACGCGGGAACAATGGGGCGCGGTTTTTATTGAAACTGATTGTTTTTTTCTTGCTCGTCGGCCTTGTGCTGGGCGGCGGTTATTGGGGCGGACGCAAACTGTACCGCACGATTTCGCAAGCCCGCTTGTCCGATTGGCATGTCAAAAGCGTGGCGGTTGCCGGTATCACCGGCGATTTGAACAAGGCTTTACTTGCGTTAGCATCCGTCCATCAAAACAAACCTTTTACTATTAAAAACGCTGTCCAACTTCGTCAAAATATCATCAAAAAATATCCGATGCTTACCGATGTATCCGTTAAACGTGGGTTGTTTAGCGGGAAATTAACGGTTTTTGCTAAACATCGCGTACCATTGGCTAAATTTATTCGGCCCGACGGTAGTGTGTCGTTTATTGACAAAGACAGTACGGTTTATGCTGACCCGAACCCCGGTTTGCTTAGCGAAGTACCCTCGGTAGCGTTGGAAGGAAAAGTGCCGGAAAAATTAAGCAGTGAGTTTATTGATTTGGTGGAAAGTACACTCAAACTCAATAAAGAATTAAATTTTACGTTTTTACAAATGAATTTGACCGACAATACCGTCCGTATGCATTTGCCCGACGGAAATGAAATTGATTTCGGCTCTGCCGTACAATTAAAGCAGAAAGCCGCGCGTGCCGCCCAAATTATGGCAATTGCTCGGGGAAAATATAAGACACCCTTTGTGTTACACTTTGCTTATTTTGAAAATGGGAAAGTTTTTTTGACACAAAAGGCTCCGTAATATTTATAATAGAAGTTGGGCCTAAAAATCACTAGACCTAAACCGTTTTTTTATACTAAAATTTATTCTACTTACAGGTGGACAAATTATGGCAAAACCAACTTTAATCGCAGGACTTGATGTGGGAAGCGGAAAATTGACGTGTATCGCCGCCGCTCATGATACAGAAACAAATACATTAAAAGTGTTGGCCGGGCGAAGTGTGCCTTGTCGGGGGATACGCGGGGGGATGGTGTCGGATATTCGGGAAACATCTGCCGCCGTTACACATCTTTTGGGAAGTATTGAACGGGAATGTAACCGCAATATCGGTAATTTGTTCGTCGGTGTGCGCGGGGCTCATTTAGAATCATTTAGCAACCATGGTACGTATAATATTTCCCGTATGGATAAAGAAATTACACAAGACGATATGGACCTCGCGGTAGAAAATGCCAAAGCCATGCCGCTTAAAAACGATAATGAAATCGTCAACGTAATCACACAAGGTTTTTCTATTGATAAACAACGCGGCATTACTAACCCCGAAGGAATGGAAGGTTCTTTGTTGGAAGTGGACGTGCATATCACGACGGGATCTTCTACCCACATGAATAATTTGGCCAAGGCCATTCAACGCCCCGGTTATAAAATTGATGATACGTTTTACGGGCTGGTACCGTTAGGCGAATGTGTCCTGTCGCAAGAAGAAAAAGATATCGGTGCGCTTATTTTGGATTTGGGCGGGGAAACCATGTCCGTCGGTATTTACATTGACGGCATTTTGAAATTTTCCCGTGATATTCCCTACGGATGCGATTTGATCACCGGCGATTTATCGCGCGTGTTACATACTTCGCGTGCTAACGCCAAAGAAATTAAAGAAAAATACGGCGTGTCTTTCCCGACATTTTTAGATGAAGAAGGCGAAGTGCCGGTACCGTCGTTGGACGGACGCAGCACGCATAACATTAAAAAAAGTTATGTGTTAGATATTATTCAGCCGCGCGTGGAAGAACTGATTGAACAAGTGGCCCATTGCGTGGAAGCATCGGGATATAAAAATTTCCCGGTGGTGGGCGTGGTAACCGGTGGCGGTTCGCTTATGCCGGGTATTACGGAACATTGTGTAAACATTTTAGGACTTAAAGAAGTCCGCCGCGGTATCGTTCAGCGCGATTTAATTACCAGTGAAGATGCTTTCTTTGACCCGCAATTCAGTACGGCGATGTCGCTTGTGATTTACGCCGCCGGATCGGGGGTGCAAGAAGTGTATGGCCGTCCTACATATGAAAACAACTCGTCGTTGTTCGGCAAAATCGGTAAGTGGTTCAAAAACGTGGATATTTTCGGCGGTTGATAGAGGATGTTATGACAAGAGATTTGTTTATGCCGGCCAATTCGTTTGAATCGAAAAAGGCCAAAATTAAAGTAATCGGTGTCGGTGGCGGCGGTGGTAACGCGATTAACCACATGGTGTCTTCCGGCCTAAAAGATGTTGATTTTATTGCTGTTAATACCGACGCGCAAGATTTGCGCCGTAACCAAGCCCCGTATCTGGTACAAGTGGGCGAAAAAATTACCAAAGGTTTAGGCGTAGGCGGAGACCCGGAACGCGGTAAATTGGCCGCCGAAGAATCGGCCGAGAAACTCAAACTCATTATCGGTCAATGCGATTTGCTTTTTATTACTGCCGGAATGGGGGGCGGCACGGGAACCGGCGTTGCTCCGTATTTGGCTAAATTGGCTAAAGATTTGTACGGAGATGATTTGCTCGTCGTAGGTGTAGTTACCCGCCCGTTTAATTTTGAAGGATACGTGCGCGAAAAACAAGCCGATGAAGGTATTAAAGAAATGGCTAAATACGTGGACTCCATGATCATCGTGCCGAACGAAAAATTGTTTGCCAACATTGACCCGGAAACATCTTCGCGCGATGCCTTCAAAATGGTAGATGAAGTGCTTTTGCAAGCCGTTAAAGGTATTTCCGAAGTGATTACGCAACCGGGTGAAGTAAATATTGATTTTAACGATATCCGCAAAGTCATGTGCCATTCCCATAAATCGCTTATCGGAATAGGTGAAGCCAGCGGGCCCGAACGCCATTTGCAAGCGGTTAAAAAAGCGATTTCTTCACCGCTGTTGGAAAATGCCGATATCCGTGGCGCCAAAGGATTTATTGTTCACTTTTCCGCCGAAGAAAATTTGACTTTATTGGAACAAGGCGAAGTGATGAATTTAATTCGGCAATATGCCAGTAATGATTCAATCATTATGTTTGGTTATACATATGATTCTTCGTTGGCCGGTACATTTAAGGTAACGGTAATTGCGACCGGATTTAGTTCCGACAAAGTCCGCGTGTTTCAAGGACGCCCGAAGTTGCCGTCGCAACCGTCGTTTGTATCCGTATCTACCAAGCCAACGACGACGAATGTATTTTCATCTTTTGAAAAAGAACGGACGACGCCACCCGAAGATGAAATGATGATTCCGGCTTGTTTGCGCCGTAAAAAAAACAGATAGTCAGAGGAGAAAATTATGGGAGTAGGATTACAAAGTTTATTACGCACCGTAGTAGATAATAAAGCCAGCGGATTGCATATCCGCGGCAATTCCAACGCATATGTCCGTTTGAACGGGCAAATGAAACCGATTGAAGATAGTTTCGTCTCCAACGACGATGCTAAAAAAATGGCCTTTGCGTGTATGGGAGAGCGCGAACGCAAAATCTTTGAACAATATAATACGGTGGACTTTTCTTTGGATGCTAAGTCATATGGTCGTTTCCGTTTTAACGTATTTCGTCAGATGGGCAAATATTGTATGGCTATCCGTCACATCCCGTATAAAATTCCGTCTTTTGAAGATTTCAATTTGCCCGGCGATATTTTGCGTAAAATTTCCGATAACCGCCGTGGACTTATTTTAGTAACCGGTATGACCGGATCCGGTAAATCTTCTACATTGGCCGCCATGATTGACTATATTAACAAAACGCGTGCTAACCATATTTTGACCATTGAAGACCCGGTGGAATTTATCCATAACGATAATTGCAGTATCGTCAGCCAGTTGGAATTAGGGGTTGATACTCCGTCGTACACAAGTGCGCTTCGGGCGGCTATGCGTCAAGACCCGGACGTTATTTTAATCGGCGAACTTCGCGACCCCGAAGTTATGAAAGCCGCTATCAGCGCGGCCGAAACCGGCCAATTGGTGCTGGGTACGATGCATACCGTAAACGTTACGCAAACAATTGCGCGTTTGGTGGATGCTTTCCCGGTAGAACAACACGAACAAATTCGTTTGCAACTGTCCGAACTTATCCGCGGTATTGTCTGCCAACGTTTACTGCCCGGTATCGATATGGGTATGTGCCCGGCTGTAGAAATTCTGGTTTCTACGCCGCAAGTACGCAAACTGATTTTTGAAAACAAACCGTCCGATTTGTTAAAAGTGATGCAAACCGGTGAGTTTTATGGTATGAACACGTTTGACCAATCGTTGGCCAAACTTTACAAAGAAGGACATATCGATTTGGAAACGGCCCAAGGCGCGGCTTCCAGCCCAGATGCCATTATGTTAGCCGTTCGCGGCGTAACGGACAGCCTGTCCATGATGAATGAATAATATGCGAACACAAGGACTCCTTATTTCAATTGACGGAACTGCCGGAACCGGTAAATCTACCGTCGGCAAAGCCGTAGCGGCCAAGTTGGGCTACGGGTTTTTAAGTACCGGGGAAATGTATCGCGCACTGGCTTATACGGTGTTCGCTAAACACATTGATCCCGACGATCACGACGGCGTTTTAGCGGCTACGCGTGCCATGCGTTTTACCTTTGCACGTCAAGCAGATGCCACGCTTAAAATGTTCGTAGATGGCGAGTATTTGGGTGCCAAACTTCATTTGGAAGAAGTGGGTAATGTGGCCAGCCGTGTTTCTACTAACGGCGAAGCCCGCCGCGTTCTGACGGAAAAAATGCGTGAAGTCGGCGAAACGGGCGGTATTGTGATGGAAGGACGCGATATCGGTACGGTAGTGTTCCCGGATGCAGATATTAAATTTTATTTAGATGCCTCTGCCGAAGAACGCGCTAACCGCCGCTTTAAGCAATTAAAAGAAGCCGGCGAAAACCCGAATTACGACGAAATTTTGCGTTTAATAAAAGAACGCGACGCGCGTGATAAAGGCCGTGCCGTCAGCCCCTTAAAACCGGCTGACGATGCCATTATCATTGATACGTCTTTGTTAAATTTACAGCAAGTTATTGATGCTGTTTTGGAGAAAATTCCCCATCATGCTTCTTAATTTGGTAAAATTATTATCAAGGTGTTATTTCCGTACGTTCCACGATTTTAAAGTGGAAGGGTTGGAAAATATCCCCAAAACAGGGGCCATTATTATTGCGGGTAATCATTTGTCCAATGCGGACCCGCCCGCTATCGGCGGTTTTGCGGGGCTCGTTCGGGATTCACGATTTGTAGCCAAAAAAGAGTTATTTGAAATACCGGGATTAGGTTGGTTTTTCCGCCGTAGCGGATATATCCCGGTGGATCGCGCGCGTACGATTGGCGATTTCGGCGCACTTAAAGAAGTCGTCCATGCATTAGAACGGGGGGAAAGTGTGGTCATGTTCCCCGAAGGAACGCGCAGTAAAACCGGAAAACCCCAAAAACCGAAAAGCGGTATCGGATTTTTAGTATATAAGACCGGCGTGCCGGTATTACCGGTACGGATAGATGGTACTTTTGGTTGGCCGTGGGTGCGCAAAATCCGGCTGAAATTCGGACAACCGATTCACTTGAAAAAAGATGAATCGTTAGAGCCTAAAGAGCAGTACAAACGATTTGCTGTAGAAATAATGGATGCAATAAATTCAATTCAATTATAACGGAGGTTATACGCAGGTTGCCTATGCGTAACCTGTAAATAAGGACTTATGACAAACGAAGAAATTAAACAAACCGAAGACACAGTTAACGAAACCGAAATGACAATGGATCAGTTAATTGCGCAACAAGAGTCTTTATCGGAGAAGTTGTACAAAAAAGAAATCGTAGAAGTTCCCGTCGTACAAATCAACCAAGATTACATTTTAGTAGATGTGGGCGCTAAAAAAGAAGCCGCTATTGCTGTAAGCGAATTTGCAGGTAAAACGATGCCGGCGGTGGGGGATAAAATTTCCGCGGTGCTCGTTAAACGCGGTAGCGATGAACGCCCGTCTATCTTGTCACACAAGAAAGCGTTAGAATTTTTAGGTTGGGATATTTGCAAAAAAGCCTACGAAGCCAAAGAACGCGTGAAAGGAACGATTTTACAATGCGTAAAAGGCGGGTATATTGTAGAAGTATTTGGTGTCAGCGGTTTTATGCCGCTTTCCTTGTCCGAACTTCATACGGCGTATAAGCATTATTTGCCCGTCGGCGCGAAAATCAAAGCCGTCTTGGTAGAATTTTCCAAAGAAAAACAAAAACTTATTGTTTCTCGCAAACAAGTGTTGGAAGAAGATGAAGCCGTCCGCCGCGAACAAGTGTTGGGCGAAATTAAAGCCGGCGATGTGCTACGCGTGGTAGTATCTAAAGTAGACAATGATAAATTGTTCTTACGCTTCCACGGTATTGAAGGCATTGTTACGTTGGACAACGTTGCCTGGAAAGATCCGGAAACCGCCATTACCAATTTCCGCCGCGGCCAACGCCTCAAAGCCAAACTCTTAAACTTGGATAAAGAAACTCCTCGCTTGGAATTTGGTTTGAAACAATTATTCTTAAACCCGGCCGATGCCTTAAAACGCCGCTATCCGTACAAGAGTTCCGTTAAAGCAACGGTAGTCAAAGTATCGGAAGAAGAAGGTGTGGAATGCACAATCGGCAAGAACAACACGAAAGCGTTTATCAGCCCGTTTGAAATGGGCCGCGATTTTACCGCCAAAGAAGGCGATACCATCACCGCGTTAGTGGTGGGGGTAAATCCGGAAACGTTTGTGGTGAACTTGTCTATCAAAAAGTACGATCAAGTGCAAAACCGCAAAGTGGTGGCGCAATACTTGAAACAAGCCCCGCGCCCGACGCTCGGTGAACTGTTGCAAGATTCTTTTGCCGGTAAAACGGAAGAAGAAACCAGCGAAACCGAAACGAAATAAACTTCGTTATTTGAATTGAAATAAACCCCCGATTGAAAAATCGGGGGTTTTGTGTGTGATGGGTATAAAGACCTATCCTTATTTAGGACCAAAAACCTCTTGTTTAATTAGCAAACATCACTATACTTTTAACATAGAGACACTTAACTCATATAAGGAGATTTCTATATGAAACGTTTATTTGAAATAGTAAGTGTTGTATTGATGCTTGTGTGCTTTAATGTATTAGCAGTGCACGCACAGTCTAGTTCCGTGTCCGACCCCTTTCAATATAAGTACGTTCGGGCCGTCTACCCTTTTGAAAAAATGCATTACGCTGCTGTGAATGGTGATGTGAAAACCGTTAAGAGTTTGCTACCGAATGTTACTACCAGAGACGTTGAGAAATCTCTTATCGCGGCTGCAAAGTACGGCCATGTTAATGTTGTTAAAGAACTATTGGCGCAGGATGATATAGATGTAAACGCTAAAAATGAAGAAGGGATGACTGCCCTTATCGTGGCTGCACTTAACGGGCATGTGGTTGTTGTTCAAGAACTGCTTAAGCACAATGACGTAGATGTAAATGCTAGAGATACGAGAGATTACACGGCGCTTATCGTGGCTGCACTTAACGGCAATGTTGCCGTTGTTCAAGAACTGCTTAAGCGGGATGATATAGATGTAAACGCCAGAAATGCGATGGATCAAACGGCACTTTTTGGGGCTGCAAAGTACGGTCATGTTGGTATTATTAGGGAATTACTGAAACGGGAAGAGATAGTAAGTAATCGTGCAGAATGTCAACGTGCAATAGAACTCGCCCGTTCCCGAAACCATGAAGAGGCGGCTCGTGTGATAGAAGAAGCGTTGCAAAAAAGTGATGCCCAATTAGAAGCGGCTATTTCTTCTCAGTTAAATTTATCGTTAAACGGTAAATAAGTCTTCATATCATAATAAACCCCCGATTTTTCAATCGGGGGTTTGCTTTTTTATGGCAACGCTTGCCCGGATACCTGTTTTTTTGAGATAATATATTTATATTTGTTCACTTGAGGTAATCGTAAAATGAAGAAACTGAATTTGTTGTTAGGTGTTTTGTTGGGAAGTGTATTATCGGCGCAGGCTCAATTGCCGGAAATGGGTGCGAAAGCCGTGGCTCAAACTGCCCGCGTGGAACGGGAAATGACAGAAGCCGCCACTCAAGCCGCTACCATTGCCGGAAGAACTACTGCGCAAATAGTAACTTCTAATTTTGAAATGGGATATGATTTTTTATCTGCCCAATTGCCAAAAGTCGGCGGCAATATCTATGCCCGCAAAGTAAAATGGGAAGAGAAAATGCATGACAGAATACCTACCGCCCTGTTAGAACGGTTAATTGCCAAACAAATTTTGGTTCCCAGATATCCCGGATATATTGCCGATTTCCAAAAGGAGTGGCAATTTGCCGAACAGCAAAATAAGGGATCCTTATGGAATTGGATAAGGCCCTACTTGGCTTCATACGGGCCGAACGTTTATTTTTCCAGTGAGTTCTCACCGACGTTAACCGAAGCCTTGCGGTTGGAAAGAATCAGCCCGGTCCATTGGTATCCCGCCGAAGATATGGAATATGTTTTGCGTACGGTTGTAAGTGAGGCCCTAGAGAAAAATGCCGGTTTCTTTGCCGTATATGTCAAAACGCCGGGGAAAGAAGTGTTTGACGTGTTAATTTTAGATTTGCAACATAATTGCTTTTTATCACGGAACGAAAGTATTGAGCAGGTCCTTAACTATAAACAGCATCGAATTGATTTGGGCAAAAAGTTAAAAATGCTTTATTTGCAATCTCTAAAAACCAAAACCCCGTTACGTGATATGCCCGGTGTGGATATGGCTGCAGTAGAACAAGATTTCAAAACCTATCGGGAATTAACACAAACGTTGATGAATATTTCTTCTTCCGGAATCGTACGGGAATCGTTACGATGGGAATTAGACGATATCAACGTGGCGGAACGTGCTTTGTTTCCTGAAAAAGATATACGGTAAAATTTTTCTTTACAAAACCGCGTAATATTTCTACAATAAAAATGTCGGTTAATTTCCCGTCGGTTAAAACGGGGTAACAAGCGAGGAAAAAATGAGTGGAATATTAATCGTTGTTGTTGCATTAGTTATTTTCGCCGTCTATGCGGTTGCTGTCTATAACGGATTTATCACATTGCGCAACCGCACCAAAGAAGCCTGGAGCGATATTGAAGTGCAAATGAAACGCCGTTATGATTTGATTCCGAATTTGGTGGAAACAGTCAAAGGATATGCGGCGCACGAAAGCGGTACGTTGGAAAAAGTAATCCAAGCGCGCAATATGGCTATGCAAGTAAATCCGTCGGACATGAAGAAATTAGCCGAATCGGAAAATATCCTTTCCGGTGCTTTAAAATCCGTATTTGCCTTGAGCGAAAATTATCCTACGTTGCAAGCCAACCAAAACTTTATGGAACTTCAACGTGAACTGCGTGATACTGAAGATAAAATTCAAGCCGCGCGCCGTTTTTATAACGGCAATGTAATGGCATTTAATACGCAAGTGGAAAAATTCCCCAGCAATATTGTGGCGGCAATTTTCCATTTTGAAAAACAACCTTTCTTTGAATTAGATTCCACCGATGCGGCTGCCCGTCAACCGGTGCAAGTAAAATTCTAGTTAGGGCCTTTTATGGCTACTATTTACGAACATATTGAAGAGAACAAGCGGCGTACCGTGCTGCTTGTTCTCTTATTTCCGCTTACTTTTGCGTTGTTGGTTACCGCAACGGTGGGAATCCTGTTTTATTTAATGGGGGATCCGTACGCCGCACAACGCGGAGTGACCGAATTTACCCCCGAACAACTCCAACTCGTACATGGGGCCTTGATAGCCGTTCCCGTCTGTTGGGCGTTAGCCGTATTGTGGATTGTTGTTTCCTATTTTATGGGTGATAAACTGATGCTTTCCGGAGCGGGGGCTATTGAAATTTCCCGTAGCGACCAACCGGAAATTTTCCGGCTCGTGGAAAATTTGTGCATTACTCGCGGCCTTCCTTTGCCGCGTATCTATATTTTAGATGATGACTCCTTAAACGCTTTTGCTACCGGCCGAGATCCCGAGCACGCTTCTATCGCATTGACGAAAGGTATCGTCAAGAAATTAGAACGGGTGGAATTAGAAGGCGTGATTGCACACGAACTGGCCCATGTAGAAAATCGCGATATCCGTTTGATGCTTATCACGGTAGCGGGTATTTCATTTTTTACATTTGCCGGGGAAATGTTGATTCGTTTCGGGTTATCATCGGGTAGAGGAAGCAAGAAAAATTCAGGCGGCCTGTTGTTTATTTTGCTGGGTATTTTCTTTTTGGTATATGGATATTTGATAGCCCCGCTTATTCGTTTGGCGGTTTCGCGCCAACGTGAATATCAGGCCGATGCGACTGCCGCACTTACCACCCGCAATCCGCGCGCACTGGCCAGTGCTCTTCATAAAATTTCCGGCGATAGCCGCGTGGAAGCATTGGATAAACGTGAAAGTATGGCGGCTATGTGCATCGCCAATCCGTTAGAAAAGATGGGGTTGTTTTCCGCTTTGTCGGGTTTGCTTGCCACCCATCCGCCTATCCAAAAGCGTATTGACGCGCTATTAGAGATGGACGGCCACTTGCCTTTGTAGGAGAAAATTATGGCTCTCGCTTACGATTATTCGGCCCGCAACCGTCGTAAAAGTATTTTGCTGATTATTTTGTTTGCGCTTTCTACGATGGCCTTTGCCTATTTGGCCACGTGGGGCTTTTATATGTTAAGCGGGGTATTTCACTATTTTAGCACAACGGGATATCTGACGTGGGGGAGTACCATGTCCCACGCGCTTGTGCGAACGTTGGAAACGTGTCAGTGGCTTTTGCCGGTGTGTTTATTAATCTCTCTTTTTTGGGCAAATGTAGCGCTTAACGAGGGAGAAGATTTTGTTTTGGGCCGTTTAACCGGCGTCAAATTATTGCCTCGTTACGACGAATATGGGGCTAATACCATTCTAACTAATTTATGCATCCGTACCGGCGATTATGTGCCGCGTGTCTATGTAATTAACGATTCGTCCATGAATGCCTTTGCCGTCGGATCAACACCGGAGAATTCGGCAGTGGTATTATCCAAAGGACTACTTAAAAAATTAGAATATGTGCAATTGGAAGCCGTCTTAGCACACGAACTTGCCCACATCCGTAACGGAGACACACGCCTGATGATGGTGCTTGTAATGTGCTTGGCATTCTTTACTTTTACGGGGGAATATCTTTTTTACGGCACGGAAAAAGAAAATATTTACGAGGAAAACGGAATTGATTTGAAACGTGTTTCCCGTCCCATGGGCTTTTTGGCCTATATCGGGCTGATGCTTTTGATTTATGGGTATGTAATTGCACCGTTGCTGCGTTGCGGTTTATCGCGCACGCGCGAACGACTTGCCGATGCCGAGGCGGCGCTTATTACCCGTCACCCGCGCGCCTTGGCGAAAGCCTTGTGGCGCATCAGTACCGATAGTCGTATTGAAGCATTAGATTCTACCGTGTTGTTAAGCGCGATGTGTATTGCTCGCTCATCGGGAAAGCCCAACTTCTTTGAACGCTTGAGTGGTCTTGCTGCTTCTCACCCGCCGGTGGAAGAACGTATCTATGCCCTTAACGATATGGACGGTATGTTTTTGCATTTACCCGAAACGGATAATGTAAAATAATTCTTTGCTATTTCGTCTTAAAAAACTAAAATATAAGGTAGATTTTATAGGAAAGGATTTATGCTTAATTTAACCAAACCCACCAAAGAAACTATTTACATGAAAATCGTTCGTGTGCTCCTTACGATGTGTTTCTTAGTCGTGCCGCTTATCTTTTTTACGGATTTAACGGCCAACCCATTTTTTATTCAGAACAGTTTGCTTTATGTGTTAATTGCGTTAATTTACGCTACACTCGCCATTAAATTTTTACGTACGCAAACGATAGATTTTACCCATACTTTTTTTGATTTGGCTTTCTTTGTGTATGTGCTTGCCTGTGTGGTGGGGTGGCTATCGGCGGTATCTTCCGCTCCGCAAGCCATGCGCCAAACCATGTTTTACGGGCTACTTAATTACGGCAGTTTGTTGGTGGTTGTATCCGTCGGTGCGTACATTGTCAGTAAAAATATTGTCTGTGCCGGAACGATTGAAAGTAAAACCAATTACATTTTACTCTTTTTAGGCTGGGGAGCCTTGTGGTATTTCTTCCCTCATATTAAAACGCAATTAAATTCCGACACTTTGTTTGCACGCATGTTTGATTGGTATGCCATCTTTTTGTGGGCATTAGGCGTGTGGCTTGCCGTACGTGTCTTGCGCAAATTGGTGCAAGAAAATATTTTAGTGCTGATGTTTGTCGCCGTGTTTTTGGCGTGTTGTTATGGGGTGTTGCAAGCCGTAGGCCTTGAATTTTTATGGCCGTTTGAAATCAACCAGTTCGCCACGCGTGCCTTTTCCACCTTTGGTAATCCGAACTTTTTATCGTCGGCAGTAGTGATGTTACTTCCTGCGCTTCTTGTTTATTATATGCGTACCGAAAGTAAAAAAGATATATTCGTGTACGGTTTGTTAGTTCTTGTATATATTTTATTTTTATCGTTTGGGTTGGCGCGTTCGTGTTGGTTGGGCGCCGCGTGTGCCTTGCTGATGATGTGGATGTTCGGCACGCTTCGTACATTGATTTGGAATCGTCGCGGCAGAGTATTTTTACTCGTGTTGTTGGCGGTCGGTGTCGGGTGGGGATCGGTACATTGGGACGATAAAGATACGCACAGCCCCGTCGCAGCGCGTGCCCAGGAACTTACACAGGTCACTCCTTCTAATTTTACGCTGAATATTGACCGCGATAAAATCTTTCAATCGATGCACCAGCGGTTATTTATGTGGGATATTTCCAAAGAAATGTTTTTGGCCCGTCCCGTTATGGGAAGCGGCCTCGGGAATTTCCAAATGGCTTTTGCCCAAACCCAACCGAAAACCTTGCTCAAATATCCTAATTTGCGTAGTCTAAAAACAATGACTCATGCCCCGCATAACGAGTTGTTTTTTCAACTAGGACAAGGCGGTATCGTCGGGCTTGGGTTATTTATGTTTATGTTTATGGTGTTGTTTTTGGAAGTCAAAGATTTTGCCGTACATAAAAAAGAAGGCGACAAAAAACAATTATTACAAGCCTTGTTCTGCGGTATTTTGGGAATGCTTGTAGATAATATGCTTAACATCTCTTTGCATGCGGTGGTTCCAGCGTTTATCTTTTGGTGGCTCGTCGGGGCAGAAGTGAGCGGCGTGGGAAAAGAAGAACGCCAAATCCCCGTTACTGCCAACCCACTTACCAAAACGGTGGCCTTGGTAATAGTAGCCGCGAGTGTGGCTATTATCGTGTGGCAAGTGCTTTGGCTTAAGAGTGAATATCGTTTCTTCGCCGGACAAAAAGCCGTGGCCATGCAAGATTATCCGCAGGCCGAAGAAAATTTGTCTGCTGCGCTGAACTTGTATCCGGCTAATACCGAAGCAGGTTTCCGTCTGGGAAATGTGCTTTTGGCGCAAGGTAAATATCCGGCGGCATTAACCGTGTTTGAAAAAACGCTTTCCGCGGCTGATTATTACGAAGAAGTATATTTCCATGCTGCCCTTGCCGCGATAGGGGTAGGCGATACGAAGAAAGCAGTGCATTATTTAATGGACAATTTGCGGTTGCATCCGTATCATTTGCAAGCGTATGAAATGTTGACACAATTGTTGCATGATAATGTGATTTACGCCGGAAGTGATGAAATGGCAATGGCCGAACGCGGCCTGTCTTTGTTCCCTTATGAAACAGGACTTTGGCGTCTTGTCGGTGAGACGTATGAAAAATTAGGCGAGATTGAACAAGCCAAAAATTGTTATGTGCGTGGGCTGACAGTTGATACGTTAGACAAAGAATTATTAGCCCGGGTGGAAAAATTATACAGTGCTTCTCCGGAAAAACCTGCCATCATAGAACAAGCGCGTTTGTTGCAAAAATATCAAGATAAAGTGAGTCGCTTTGACAAAATGTCGCCTTATTACCAACAACGTTTGCGTAACGATATTGAAGCGTATGTTAAACAATATCCCGACGATACTAACGGGGAAATTTTGTTGGCGCGGGTGTTGTCTTTGGCGGGAAATGATTTGAAATCTAAAATGATATTGGAAAATGTTTTGACCAAACATCCCGACGATTTGTGGGCTAATTTAGCGTTGTCTACCTTATTTTACAAAGCGGAAAATTTACCGGATGCCGAACGTTGTTTGCGCAATGTGTTATTCTATTACCCGGGGAATGTATTGGCGCAAGAGCGGTTAAAAGCATTGGGGATTACGTTGTAAAATAAAGATAAATAAAAAAAGACTATTTACAAAACGCGTTAAATTGCTATAATTCTAATAGCCGGTAGTGTCGGCAAATAAGACGGCATCCATCGGGAAAATAGGAAGATTCAATGACTAAAAATAATAAAATCTGGAAAGGTTTAGTAGTGTTTTTGTTCGGCTTAGTCGTCGTAAGCGGGACTGTGGTTGTTGCGGCCACTCCGGCCAAACAACTGGCGAAAGGTATTTCGCTTTATAACGATAACAAGGACGATAAAGCCTTGGATTACTTTATTGATGTGCTCGTCAATGGTAATTCCGAAGAAGTCGCTCAAGCCAATAAATACATTTCGCTGATCCATAACCGCATGGGTGGTATTCAAACCCCGGTGGAAGTGGATGTGAACTTCAAAGAAGGCGAAGTGAAAAGTTTAGATGAAGTGGTTTCTGACGAAGTGGAGCAAGCCCAACAAGCCGCTCGCGATCAGGCCGCCAAAATCCAAAATGATGTGGCTGCTGCCCAACAAGACGTGGCTGATGCCGTTGCTGCCCAGCAACAAGCCGTTGCCGATCGCATTGAAAACGAAAAAGCGGCCGCGCAAGAGCAATTGGATGCCGCACAACTATCTTTGCAAGACGATTGGAAATTGCAACAACAAGCCTTGCAAAATGATTTGGATGCCAAACAACAAGCCTTACAAAATGGCATAGAAACACAACGCCAACAAGCATTAGATACGGTGCGTCCCGTCGTAGACGAAGCGCTCGGTGATAGTGCTGTTGCCGCCACATTGGGCGAAGATGCTTTGTTGTCTCAAGCCCAAGCCGATGAACAAGCCTTAGCGGATTTGTCTAATGCGGAAATTCAAGCCACTCGCGACAATATGTTGACTACCGTTAACGGGTCGGCTTTTACCGATTTGACGTCCCCGCAAGCCATTGAAGCACGGGAATTATATACGTCTCAAAAAATTGCCAGCATGACGGATGCGGCTATGAAGAAAATTGCAGATACTCCCGGTGTTAACTTGTATATGCGCGACAATCGTCCCGATGCCATAGAAATTGACCCGGAAGTCATTTTTGACAAAACTACTTTTCGTTCCGATGCACAACCTTTATTAAACAGTATTTATGAACTTTTAGCCTTGACGCAAGGTTCGGCTTATGTTATTTTGCCTCCCGGTTCTTACACCGACGATGTTACCTTGCCCGGTATTCGGCAAGCGATGGGCTTAAATTCCTATTTAATTAACCGCGGTATTTCTCAAGGTAAATTACATTATAATATGGGGCTTGTTGACGAAGAACCCCCGGCCCGGTTTGCTAATTTGCATGGTTTATCTATTGTATTTGATTATGATTCCAAATTGCCTACGGTCATGGAAAAAAATGAAAAAGATGAAAAAGCACCCCTTTTAAGTATGGCTATTGTGCCGTTATGCCATGCCATTGACCGCTCTTTAGGCGAAGCATTTGCCATTGATTTTTCTGTATTAGAAACCGTTAATCCGTTAGATAATTGGGTATTGCAAATTGTCCAACATGGTCATGACGGTAAATTCTATATTGTTCGTCAGTTAGAAGGTTTTTCTCCGGTATATCACCAAATTTTATTTAACGGACGTAAAGGGGTGATTGGGCCGGAACTTCCTTGTGGGAAATATACGCTGGTACTCACCGGAACAGATTTGAAAGGAAATAAACAAACCTTACGCCGCCGTGTTATTGTAAAATGTGCGGATACAAAAAATTCTTGTGACAGTAGTTGCAGCACAAAGGCTGTTTCTACACAAACCGAACAAGCGTTAAATTATAAAGCGGCTCGCTTATGGAAAAAACCCGGCCGCAAAATGGGCCAACCGGTAACGGAACAGGCAGTTCAAACCTCGTCTGCAACTTCTACCGATACGTCCACTAGTACCTATACAAAAACGGTAAATACAACTACGATTATTCAGGAAGATGATGGTAGCGAACCCGCCTCGGCTCCTGCCCCGGCTCCTACTTCGTCTTATCCGACACCCGACGAAGTGTTGCCGATGAATAATCCGTACGATATGCCGTACGAAGATTTATAAAGAATAGTTCTGGAGAGATAGCATGGGATTATCAGAAACACTAATCGGTCAAAATATGAACGCCCATCCGGATTGTTTGGGTATTTATATTGGATTAGATGAAATATACATGGCACAAACTGCCCGAAAGGACGGCAGTGTTGTCTTGGAATCTTTAGTGCGTGTTCCGATTTCGGATGTGGATCGGAATATGCTTAAGCCGCTGGATTTGAACGAAACATTCTTTTCTATGGATAATTGGACAGAATCACTTGCTAAGGTGATGTCCAAAAAGAAATGGAAGACTAACCGGGTTGTGGTTAGTTTAGCCCCGGCGTTCTGTCTGCTTAGACACTTTGTTGTGCCGACGGTAATTGAACGTAAATTGTGGAAAAATTCCATTCCGCTTCAAGCCCGTAAATATATTCATTTTCCATTTGAAAAAGCCGAATATGCTTATCACGTTTACGAGTTTGAAACCGGAGCCACCAAACAAAAACGTTTAGGGGTGGTTTTCGCTATGACCACGAAAACCATTATTGAACGTTTGCGCAAAGGCTTAAAAGCGTGTGGGTTGGAGTTGGTGTCGGTGGAGCCGTCCAGTTTGTCATTAGGGCGTGCATTTAATGACAGCGATAAAGAAGCCGTCGGAAATGGCGGACGCATTTATTCGTTCTTCGGCAAGGATATGGCGAATTTCGTTTTCTTAAACGAAAATGCACCGGTCTTGTTGCGTGAAGTGGAAATCTCCGGTTCCATTCCGGCAGAGCGCCGTCGGTTTGAAATTACCAACTGTACGGAATTTATTGCAAAACAACTGGAACGGGATCCGTTTGAAGAAGCCGTAATTACCGGCGTGGATGCCGAACAATGGATTCCCGCTTTGGAAGCAGATTCCAAAAAACCGGTACGCAAATGGAATTTGAGTGAAATATATGGTATTGAGACCCGTTCATCCGGCGAAATTGCGGCCATCGGTGCCAGCATTAAATTCTTTGACCAAAAAACACCGGATATAGATTTTACCAAAGGTCTTCGTTTGAGTTCTTATGAATTCAATGCCAGTTTGACTGCTTGGAAAGTCGCTGCCGTATTGATCGTATTGATTTTGGCTTTAATTGGTAAAGGCTATTGGGGCCAATACCAAAAGGAAAAAGAATTAGCCCGTGCTAAAACCACCCAAAAATCGCGTATCGCTGATTTTGATGGGTTAACGGCTAGTCAAATCCAATCAAATTTAAGTAAGATTAAAACACAGAATTCTAACTTACAGGCCATGATTAAATATGACCATGTAGTTACACCTATTTTGGCCGAAATAGCAGATTCTGTCCCGCAAGGCGTGTGGCTTACTAAAATTACGTATGGAGACGTCTTCCCGGGGACCGGATCCGAAGAACGCTCTTTAACGTTAGAAGGATCTATTCAAGCCGGTACGAAAGACGGACGTGACGACTTGGCATTAGGCAACCGGTTCAAAGACGAGTTTGCCAAACAACCCACTATTAAACGTATTTGTGGGGCGAATCCGATTATCCGTTATTCGGAAGTCGCCGGTACGAGTTCCGGAGAACAGAAGAAAGCCGAACAAGCAACTAAGTTTACGCTGACTTGTGCGAAAGGAGGACGATAATATGGCAAAGAATGAAAAAACCAATAAATATGTGGCCCAATTAAAACAAGGATTTGCCGATATCCAAACAGTCGCGCAAGAAGGAAACTTAAAATTGTTTTTGAAACAATTTATTGCGCTATTGGTTATTTTCTTGTTGTTCAAATATCTGTCAGGAAAATTTAATTCCAAGATACAAAACATAAACGGACAATTAGAAGCGATTCGTGCTCAACAGGTAAATGAGCAAGAATATGCGACTAACAAAAAACTGCTTATTTCGTTAGAACCGCGCTTTTCTAATGTGGAAGCCAAAAACGAATGGTTGCTGAGTCAAATTATTGATATTTTCAAAAAAGCAGGTTTGACACCTTCCGTTGAAGGCGCCCAAACGGAAAACGATACTAACCCGACGTATGTGGCAACCTCTATGAAAGTATCTTCTACAATGACGTACGATACTTTTGCTAATTTCTTAGCAGGGATTGAAAATCGTCCGACGTATATTAAAATTTCGGATTTCGCTATTGAAAAAGATACTGACCCCAATCGGATTGGGAATAATAAAGTTTCGCTGACATTAAATACAATTTTCCCGAAAGAGAAAATTGCCCGTTCGCTTTTTAAGGATTATGATCAGTTAGTGGCTGCCGAACAACAAGAAAAGGCGGCTGCTAAGAAACGCAAAAAGGGGAAATAAGATATGAGACAATTATTTTTCTTACTTTTATTGGTAGGCATATCCGTTCCGTTGGTGGCACAAGCGCCGCAAGAACAACCTACGCAAGAAGCGGCTGCGCAAACGCCCGAAAGTGTAACGGCAGCTGCCCAACCGGAGCAACCTGCACAAGATGCCGCATTGGAAAAAGATTTAGCCGCGGCTGAGACTCCTGCGGAAGAAAAATCAGGGGAGGAATTTGTGACCGCCCGGGAAACGGTAGAAGAAGAGGAAGAAGATCCGGAACAGACGAAAGTGGTATATGCGCCTAAATCTAAACGGGATCCGACACTTTCTCCCGATGATTTCTTGTTATTGCAATATCGTGAACAACAACGTTTAGCCGCTATTGAAGCGGAACGCAGACGTAAATTAGAAGAAGAACGTCGCCGTCAGGAAGAAGCGGAACGGTTGCGCCAATTAGAATTGGCTCGTATTAAAGACCCCACCCGCGAAGTTCGTAATAAAATTAAAATTGGCGGGGTAATCGGGCAAGAAGTATTTATCGGTAGCAAAATATATACCGTCGGAAATTCCATTTACGGAGCCCGTATTATTGCGGTGCGCCCCGATGAAGTGGTATTTTCTTACAAAGGACACAAATTTGTACGGAAAGTTCAGTTGTAACATTTAATAAAGTTCATAGGAGGATTATGAGAAATCGTTTAGCAGTCGTGTTGGCGGGTATAGCCGCTTTAGGGTTAGTCACTACGGCATCGGCTCAAAGCCGTCAGCGACTTCCTAGCGACAATACTGTCGCCCTTGTGGAAGAACCGACCGTAAAACTGTCGGGAGAAACGGACTTGTATAAGGATGCCGAAGAATCTTCTCCGTTAGATCGGAAAGTATCTATTCGTGTATCCAATGTACCGATATCCGTCTTTCTCAACAGTATTACTACGCAGGCAAAAATTAACTTTATTATGAGCGAAGAATTCGCAAATAAAAAAGTTACTGCCTCGCTGACCAGAGTAACTGTACGTGAAGCCTTAGACACGTTACTTCGTGTGCATGGTTTGGCCTATCAACGTATCGGTAAGAGTGATAGTTACGTGGTAACCAAACGCTCTAATGATGCGCCGGATACGATTACCAAAATCTACACGCTCAGTTATATTTCCTTACAAGGAATGGGATCCAGTGCTAGCGAAATGAGCAGCGTTATGCCGCAAGATGTGTCCAGCAGTTCGTCCGGTAGTATGGGCGGCGGCATGGGCGGCGGCATGGGCGGTAGCATGGGTGGCAGCATGGGTAGCGGCGCAGGTGCCATGGGTGGTGATTCCGGTGGTGAAGCCGGTATCACGAACATCATCAAAAGTATGATGTCCCCTGTTGGCCGTTTGGCTATTGATGCGCGCACAAACAAACTCATCATTACGGATGTGCCGGAAGTCTTCCCGCCGATTGAAAATATCTTGGCGGAATTAGATATTCGTCCTCCCCAAATTTTAATTGAAGCCCAAATCGTAGAAGTCAACAAAACCAGTGGTTTAAGTTTAGGCTTTGAATATGGTGGCAGTGACGGCACGATGTTTGTGGCTACGGCTCCTAAACGTGTGTTAGATTTGGAATACGTTAAAGGCCAAGGCGTAAAAGGTTGGAACTACATTTTCCCGAGCAAAGATCAAGTCGGTGGCGGTGGTTCCAGCGGTGGCGGTGGTTCCGGTGGCGGCGGTAGTTCCTCCGGTAGTTCCGGAACGGATGAAGCCGGTCTGTTAGATTTTTCAGCTTTTAACGTGGTACTTCGTACTTTATTAACTCGCGGTGAAGCTAAATATTTGGGTAAACCGAAAATCATTACCTTAAATAATAAAACCGCTATGATTACCACCTCTACGGATGCCGCAGTCGGTATTACGCAAAGTTCTTCAGGTGAAGGCGGTTCTGCTATGACCACCCAATCTGCCGAACGTAAACGCGTAGGGTTGATCTTGCAAGTTACGCCGCAAGTCAACCGCGAAGGATACGTAACCTTGTACGTACAACCTTCGTATTCGGACGTTATCGCTTCCGGGTTCGATGATATGAAAGATACCATTACCCGTGCAGCATCTACGCTCGTTCGTGTGAAAAACGGTCAAACGGTCGTTATCGGTGGCTTGTTAACTTCGCGCGAAACGGAAGAAGTCCGCAAAGTACCGCTCTTGGGAGATATCCCGATATTGGGATGGTTATTTACCAGCAAAACCACCTCTAAGAGCACAACCGATTTGGTCATCTTTATTACTCCGACCATTTTGGCTGAATAGTAAGCGTTTTCAGTCTGCCCCCGGTGACGGGGGCAGACTATATACGTAATTTAGGGGAATAGGAAATGGCAAAACAGTTAGATGAAATTTTAATGGACCAAGGCACGTTGACCGCAGATCAAGTCAAACAGGTGCAACTTTATGCAAAACAAAATAATATTTTGTTTGCTGAATCTGTTGTAAAGTTGGGTTTTGCATCTGAAGAACAAGTAACGATTGCGCTGTCTAAACATTTTGCCATGCCCTATGCCTCTAAAGAAAATGGCATTTTAGTACCGGAAAAGGAACAAAATTTACAAAAAATTATTCCCGAGAAATTTGCTCGGGAAAATATGGTTGTTCCGTTGTTTTTAGAAGAAGATGTGCTTGCTGTCGCTTTATTAGATCCGACCAACTTGTTCTTGTTAGAGAACATCAAAATGATGTCGGGCAAACAAGTCCAACCGTTTATTGCCAGCAAAAGCCAACTATTAAATGCAATGGATTCATTTTATGCTTCTTCGTCTAACTTATTAGAAGAAGTCATGAATGAGTCGGTTAAACCGCAAGCCGATATCGCGGCTACGGCAGAATCCGATGAGGATATTGAAGTTTCCGGCTTTTTGGACTTGGATAAAGTTTCGCCTAACTCTTCTACCTATGTAAAACAGGTAAACGCTATTTTACGTCAAGCCATTGCCGAACGTACTTCCGATATTCACTTGGAAATGTTTGACGAACGCGTTTCGTTACGTTTCCGTATTGACGGTTCGCTTTACGAACGTACCCCACCGGCCAAAGAATCTGTAAACGCCATTATTTCCCGTATTAAAATTTTGTCTAAATTGGATATTGCCGAAAAACGTTTGCCGCAGGACGGTTCATTTACCATTCGTTACCAGAACCGCTCCATTGAAGTTCGTGTGTCTGTGTGTCCGGCAGTATTCGGTGAAAAACTCGTACTTCGTATCTTGGATAAAGGTACGGGGGAAATGAACGTCGATAAATTAGGGTTTGAACCGGAACAGAAAAAAGCCTTCTTGGAAGCAGCTAACTTACCGCACGGGTTAATTTTCTTGACGGGGCCGACAGGGTCCGGTAAATCTACTACGTTAAACGCGGTACTTACCACGATTCGTACGCCGGAACTCAATTTTATGACATTGGAAGACCCGGTAGAATACAAATTGGCCGGTATCAGCCAAGTACAGGTAAAACCGGCCATTGGGCTTACTTTCGCTGCCGGTTTGCGTTCATTCTTACGTCAAGACCCGGATGTCATTCTGGTGGGGGAGGTGCGCGATAACGAAACGGCTGAAGCGTGCTTAAAAGCGGCTCTTACCGGTCACTTGGTGCTCTCTACCTTACACACCAACGAAGCGCTCGGTGCTATTCCCCGTTTAATTGATATGGGAATGGAACCGTTCCTTTTAGCCAGCTCTTTAGCGTTGGTGGCGGCCCAGCGTTTGGTACGTATTTTATGTCCGTATTGCAAAGTGCCGCACATCCCTGATCCGGCCACTTTAAACCGCATTGTTAAGGAAGGTCATTTAAGTCTGCGCGACCAAAACTCGTGGACGTTTTTTAAGTCGGTAGGATGCCCTAAATGTTTCGGTACCGGATTTATGGGACGTCGCGCTATTTACGAAGTTTTCCGTATGTCGGAAGAAATGCGTAATATTATTTATAAAACGCAAGATTTGGTGGCCTTAAAACAAGCGGCTATTCGTTCCGGCTCGCTTAACTTGCGTGCGAATGGTTGGCGCAAAGTAGTCCGCGGCCAAACAACCGTAGATGAAATCTTAAGTATTACTACATCTGACGACGATTAAATAAGTTGATTTTGATTAAAAATAGGAAGAATATTTATGCCGAAATATACATATACAGTTAATGACGGAAACGGGAAAGTCCTACGCGGGACGATTTCTTCGGATAACCGCGAAAAAGTCATCATGGCCTTGCAAAACAAGGGCTATTTGGTGTTGGATGTTCGGGAAGGCGGCGGCGGAGTTTTTGGCGGCCGTGGCGGTTCTCGTAAACGTGGCGGAAAAGTTCCCGGACACGTGCTCGCGTTCTTCGCCGAACAGTTGGCTACGCTGATTGCCGGTGGTGTACCGCTCGTACGTGCTGTATCTCTGCTCGGAGAATATGCTTCTAACCCGACGTTAGGCTATGTGTTGACGCAAGTCGCCAAGGATATTGCCGGCGGGCAATCTTTACATGAGGCATTAGCGCATCACCCTAAAACATTCAGCCACATTTGGTTATCTCTGGTGGAAGCCGGGGAACTCGGCGGGCAGTTGGCCGATACATTGATGCAGGTGTCGTTATATACCAAAACCCAAGAGGGTATGAAAAGTAAAATTATTACCGCTGTAACCTATCCGGCTATTTTGGGTTTATCTTCAGTGGGTGTATTGATTTACTTTATTATCGGTATTGTACCGACCTTCGCTCAAATCTTCAAAGATTTTAACTTGGAATTACCGACTATTACGTTAATCGTATTAAAAGTATCCGGTGTTTTAATTAACCATGGTGTGCTTATTATTGCCTCTATTGTGTTTGGTTTTATTGCGTTTCGTTTCTATATTAAAACGACGGACGGACGTAAACGTTGGCACTCGTTCTTGCTTACCATGCCGTTATTCGGTAATTTCTTAAAGAATATTTATTATGACCGTATGTTATCTACTTTATCTACATTACTTCGTAGCGGTGTAACGATTTTGAACGCTATTTTGGTATTGGAAGATTCGTTTGATAGTAACGTCATTATTCAAAACGCGCTAAAAATGGTACGGGCGGAAGTGGCTGCCGGTAAATCTATTTCCGATTCGTTCCGGGCAACGGGTGTTTTCCCCGGGCTAATGACCGAAATGATGCTCATGGGTGAAGAATCCGGTAAACTCCCGGGTATTATTGCGACGCTATCTAAATTCTATTCCGATCAGGTAGAGCAGTTTATTGCTCGTTTCTCGGCGGTAATTGACCCTATCTTAATTTGCGGTGTCGGTGCGCTTATCGGTATTATTGTAGCATCCATTTTCTTGCCGATTTTCAAACTATCTCAAATCGGTGGAAACTAGGAGATTACTATGCGGCACAACAAAGGTTTTACGTTAGTAGAAATTTTGATCGTGATGGTCATAGCAGCCTCTATATTGGCCTTTGCCTTGCCAGCCAATAAGAAGGCGCAAGAGCGTAATAAATATTTGGCTGCGACCGGCGTATTGACCGATTTGGGGATGGCTGTACAAGCCTTGCGTACCGATATGGCTATGCAAGGTTCTACCGAAAAGTTCCCGCAAAGTACGTTTTTCGGTTTTTCATCTACTACCTTTCAGACATCGGATCCTTATTCGTCTAGATATGCAGATGTTGGTTCGTTGAACAGTACAACTTTTCCGTATGCTTTGTTTACACATGGTTATTTACAGAGCATCCCGTTTGATAATGGGTTTACTTATAAAGGATATACTTTTTTCATTTGCCCGCAAGAAACGGCTTCTACACAGCATCAATGCAATAATGATTTGGACGTTATTGCTACCATGGAAAATCTAAATTCTACGACATATCGTGGAGCGCGTTTTATGCAAGACGGAACAATCGTTCAGATTTCCGAATAGATGGTATTGAAAAAGTAGAAAAAGTCTGCCATACTATAAAAAGGGGTCGTATGAAGAATAAAAAAGGATTTACATTATTAGAATTATTGATTGCCGCAACGATTATTGGGGCGATGGCTGTATTTGCCACCATTTCATATCGTTCCAGCGAGGCGGATGCTCGCATTGCGGCGGCTAAAGCCAAGACGGAAGTATTGGCCGGTGCTGTGCAACGGTTCCGGTTAGAATTTCCGTATGCCGCTTTGGGGAACAGCGTGATTACTAATACTACGGCTACTTGTCCGGACAGTATGCCTTATACGCAAAGTCTTTCTGCCACCACCTTAATTTCGTGTGGCTTATTAGATAATGGCGGTTGGACAAATGACTTTGTGGAATTTACGATATGCGGTATTCCCTCAAACGGCGGTATTTGTGCCGCTTTGACGGGTTCAACGGGGGCCTGCATGACAGGAAAAAGTTCCAATTCGCGGGTGCCGGATCGTTACCGTTGGTCAAGTACTATAGGAAATAGTTATTGGTATTGCGTAAAATCTACAGGAGAACCCGGCACGGAACATTTTAGGAGTTAATATGAAAAAAGGGTTTACACTAATGGAAGTATTGGCTGTGATTTTAGTGCTTGCGGTAGTGACAACGTTGGCTGCTCCGGTATTCAAATCGGTGCGCTATGAAATGCGTCAAGCGCAGGCTAAGGTTGCGGCTAAAAAATTAGCTGAAGCCCTTAAAACATATTATCAAGTCAGTCGTGGAGGGAAAATTTATGCTTGTTTTGATGCAACCGATGCTGATGTTACCCAAACGACGACGGCTTGTTCCAATCCTTCGGCCACGGGAATTCCACAAACAACGGCTCCTACTACTTTGACAACGGCAAAACAATTGTTTGCGTGTGGCTATTTATCTTCCAAAGATTTTGTAGGTTTGCCATATACATTTTGTACCAATCATGATACGGCAAAAGATACGGTTGTTTCAAAGGGATGGGATATGCCGTCTTGGGATACGTCTAATGAATATGCCATTGCTTTTGCCAATAATAAATTAGCCGGAGAAAAATATTTTAAGAAGTCGGGAACTGTTTTGAAAGGATATATTTATATAGATAACAGCATGGATCCTACTGACACGTATGATAACGATTAACGGAGTCTTTATGAAACGTATTTTAAAAAACAAATTGGGTGTAACATTGTTAGAAGGGGTAATTGCGTTGGGGTTATTGGCCTTGGCTGCCGGAGCGACTTTTGGTGTATTATTATCGGTCTCCCGCAAATCTACCCGACCTGATTTCCAAGAAGAAATGCTTTGGGCGGTGGAACGTGCCCATTCGGAATTGCAATTATATGTGGGACAACCGGAGAATATCTCGTCTACCAGTTTGCCTAAAGGATTGTGTGGGGGAGATAATACCCCCTTATCTACCAGCGGCGATCATACCATAAATTGTATGTTGCCGGCTATTTGTGATAGAACCACATCCTCTTTTACGTATCAGGTTGTGTCGGCAAATCGTGTGTTGATTAATGATACCGCTTTGTCCGCTACGACTCAATTGCGGGCCGAGAATGTGACGAATGCAAATTGGACGGGAAAAAATATTACTTTCCAAATTACATGCAATGGATTTACTTTATGAAAAATAAAAATGGATTTACATTAACGGAAATTTTACTGGCGGTAATGGTCGTTGGGATTATCGGGGTGGCGCTTGCCTCGTTGACAACAGCGGCTTCGCGCGAAGGGGGGGTAGGGCGTAGCCGTACCATGTTGCGCAATAGCATGTCTCGTGCTATTAGACAATTACGTCAAGATGTGCAAGACTCTACACGCGTTTTCTACGCGGCCAGTTCCATTGCCAGTGCGACGCATGGCACGCCGATACCGTTACTTGTATTGGGCAAAAATGTCAGATTGGACGGCTCTGCTATTCCGGGAACAACCCGAGAGTATATCGTATATTGTTTTGATGCCGGCAATCGTACCACATTGCCCGGTGGAGAGGCCGTTCAACCCAGTACCGCAACAGATGATGGAGTAATTTACCGTAAGTCTTCTTCGGATGCTATTTCGTGGAATACAAATCATACCCCTAATGTTTGTACGGGTACATTTGCTTCTTCGGAGATATTTCTAAACCACGTAAAATGGATTCCTTCCAACGCGACCGGCAATTATCCGGTTCCTTTGTTTAGTATTAGTGGGCATACTGGGGCATATAGTGTTGATGCGGGTGCATCAACGACGAACTTGGCTTCAACAATCAATGTAAAATTGATTTTGGAATTGCCGTCTTCGCCGGTTGTTAATGATGTAACAGAAGAAATTTTTATGTTGCCTAACGGTTTTGTTCAACCAAGTTAATAGGAGAAAATATGTTGCGCAATCAAAAAGGTGCTGCTTTATTACAGGTTTTATTAGTAACGGTAGTTCTCGCGGGGATGGCGGCAATGCTATTACGCAGTAGTTTGTCTCGTACAACAACCGCGCGTCAAACCCGTCGTTCCGTATCAAGCCAAATGCTTATCAATGCCTGTCAAGCCGAAGTAAATGCCTTGTGGAGTGTAAAAAGTCCGGAGATTTTTGCTCGTGATTTGAGCCAGTGTTGGATGCATTGTTCTATACCGGTAGAATGTGCAGAGGATGATTCTGCTTGCCTTGCTTTAAAAGGGACCCCTTGTACGGACGAAGGCACAACGCCGAATGCCACTCGTACTTATACCTGTGCTCCGATTAAAATAGGAACTATCCATTATCAAGTAACGGCTACGTTTGATACGACGCAAAATCCGACTGAATTAGCCCAATGTCCGTTACGTTATTCTATTGTAGATGGTACGGTGAGTAATTCTGTTTTTACACCTTCCACCACAGGGGATGTTGTATTATAAGTTAATTTATGAAAAAAACGGTTGTAATACTAACTATCAGCCTGGCTATAAACCCATTATGGGGGCAAACACAATCACCTTCTATTCGGGTGTCTAATGCCGCTCCGGCGCCCGAATCTAATATAGATTTACTCAAACAATCATTAAAAAAATCCGCTCCCGAAAAAGGAATTGTAGGAGTGGCGCCTATTTCCACCAGTACTCCAACGGCAACGAATGTTTCCAATGAACCGGTGAAAAAATCTACCCCAACAACTCCGGCGGCTAATCCGGCCGTTACGTTAGATATGCCCCTTACCGTTGGGGGCGAAACCCAATCGGTACAAACCGCCGTGGCCCCGACGAAAACTCTTTCGCCTAAAGTGGCTGATAAAGTAGCCGCTTCTAAAAAGGAACGCGCCAAAGCAGAGGCTAAAAAACCGGCGGACAAAAAATCGGTTTCTTTACAGCAAGCCGCACCGGCCACGTCTAAACCGACCGAATTAGAAAAGAACATTGAAACGGATAACGCCTTGTTGCCTCCCGGTTCTACGGTCACAGAAGAAGCAGATTTAAATGAAGAAGAAGCCGCCGCCGATGCGGAATTGGAATATGCCGTTAAAATGATGGAACAATCTAAAGCCAAAGCCCAATCAACCGAGCGTCCTATTCCACCTTCTGCCGCGCAAAACAAACCTGATAAGGTACCGGCCCCTAATAAAAAATTTAACCCGAATGCGTTTCGGCCCGGTGTGACGTGGCAAGAATCAAAAAGTACACATTTTGACGTCTATACTCAAAAACGCACCGAAGGTATCCCGTCATCTAATATGACGATGACGTTTGAAACGGCTTATCAAACCTTGCGGCGATTTATTCCGTGGATGATGTCCAACCGTGTGCGTGTGTTTGTGTATCAAGATCACAAATCGTATTTGCGCCATGAGCCTAACGCTAAAGCATGGACACGTGCGGTTGCCTATCCCACTCGGGGGGAAATCGTTGTTTATGATGAGCCGGGCAAACAGCGCGAATTGCAAGAAGTTTTTACGCACGAACTGACACACATCTTTACACAACAATTTTTTGACAGCCACAAAACCGGCCGTATTATGACGCCTACTTGGTTGGATGAAGGCCTCGCCGTATTTATGGAAGACCAATCCGCCGGTAGTAAAGGCGGCCCTTGGGCTGACGACTTAAAAACGCTCAATTTTCAACGGGATCCGTCTCAAGAAAATCCGTCGCTTAAGCCGTCTTCCTTGTTCGGTTCGTCACGCGGTAAGCGTTTTACTTCTAAAAGAGACGGTAAACCTGTTTATCTCGTACCGTTTGAACAATTTATGCAGGAAGGCTCTTTAGAAATAGCCGAAGGCCGTAATGACGTGCAAAATTGGTATTTCCAAGCGTATGCCATGGTGCGGTTCTTATTGAATCCGGCGGGTGGTTCTACTCCGTCTAACCGGATGCAATTTGAACAATTCACCCGCTTAATTGCCCAAGGGGAGCCTAAACGCGATCCGTCCACCGGCTTTTTAGTCAAAGATTCCCGTGGTAAAACCGTGTATGAACCGTACTCGGTAGAAAAGGCATTGGGACGTGCGTATCATTACAACAACACGGACAACTTTGAAGATAATTTTTGGCGTTGGGTCGGTCAGTAAATATAATTTTTTCTGTAATTAAAAATCCCCCGGTTATTGGCCCGGGGGATTTTTGTTTGCGGCAGATTGTTTTTTCGTTTAGTCGTCTTCTCCGAACATTTGAAACATATTCATCAGTGCTTCCATTTGTAAAATTTCGCTAACAGAGTCCTCTAACGTACCTTCGGCCAGGGCCTTTCCTTGGGCAAAACTTTCCATGAGTCCCAAGGCTATTTCATGATTTACTTTCTCGGCAGGGACTTCGGTTTGGTTGTTGATAACGGCAGTAGTTAATTTTTCTATTTGAGGGGCCAACTCTTCCTCTATTTCTTTGCTGGATGTTTTAATTTTGTTAAGTATAACCGGAATTTCCTGAAATGTTTCATCAATAATTTTACTTTGTTCTAATAAATTTCCGGCGCTTAATTCCGTATCATATTGGAGCAAACCCTTTTTGAGTGCTTGGATAGTTTGGGTGATTTCCGCTGTTTCCGGATCTTCTTCGTCCGCCATCATAGAAACGGAGACGTTAATCATTTTAAAAAACTGTTGAATATATATACGTAAGTCGGACGTGTTTCCGGCGAACGCAACAGAGACACCTAATACGGCTACTATGGTTAAAACTATCTTTCTCAGTTTCATAGATCCTCCTGTGATTTGTGCTTCTATCAGTATTCTAATAAACCGATCTTTAAAAAGCATGAAACGTTAGACCTAATCCTGCTCAAAAAAAAGACCCATAAAAAAATAGGCCCTCTTTTGCAAAATATACTAAAATATACCTATGATTATACCTACAATTATTGAAAAAAATGTCGGTTACGATATCTTTTCCCGCTTACTCAAAGATCGTATTATCTTTGTAGGCGGCCGCGAAGGCGAAGTGGATACCGCCAGCGCCAATATGATTATCGCCCAATTGTTGTATTTGGACGCGGATGATCCTACCCGGGAAATCAATTTGTATATTAACTCACCCGGCGGACTTGTGACGGCGGGCTTGGCCATTTACGATACCATGCAATTTATCAAGGCTCCTATTACAACGATTTGTATGGGGCAAGCCATGAGTTTCGGCGCGGTGTTGTTGGCTGCCGGTTCTAAAGGCAAACGCTACGCTTTGCCGCATGCGCGTATTATGATTCACCAACCGCTTATTTGGGGCGGCGGTATTTCCGGGCAAGTGACGGACATTGAAATTGAAGCCCGCGAATTGCGTGATAATAAGGAACACTTGTTGGATATTCTTGCCAAACACACGGGGCAAGATAAAGAGAAAATCCGCCAAGACAGCGAACGCAATTATTACATGTCTGCGCAAGAAGCCAAAGAATATGGGCTGATTGACGAAGTGTTGGAACTGAAAAAATAGTTTCTCTGTTAAGAAGATAAAAAAGCAACGCTTAAAAGGCGTTGCTTTTTTGTTAATTCAATTGGCTCGGAAAATTTAGTTTATAACATAATGCAAGTAGCCTTCTTTCCATCCGTCCGGCGTGGGAATATAAGTGCTTTGGGTGCTTCCGCCGTTACTGATAGCATTACATATTTTCTTGTATTTTGGGTCTTTAGCGGTGCACATTGTCGTTTGTTCCGGCGTGCCGCTGGGGGAGGCATACGTTCTTCCGTAGAGTATATGATAATCGTTGTCTCCGCACCATATTCCGCCGGAATATCCGCTGCTTCCCGCTAACGGATAGACCATACAACAAAACATCTTTGCATTTTTTCTACATACGTGTTGTGAGTTGTTATTTTGTATGTTCATGTCGGCAGGTAACTCGGTTGATAACTCATCAAAAGAATTGGCCCATGTGCCGTTTGCCAAATAGAGCGCTTCGGCCGATTCGGCCAAAGATTTGACTAATGCTTGGTAGGTGGCAAAGCGGGACTTTTCTACGGCTTGGGTATATTGCGGTAGCGC
Source organism: Candidatus Avelusimicrobium luingense (assembly GCF_902757105.1). Classification (NCBI taxonomy): domain Bacteria; kingdom Pseudomonadati; phylum Elusimicrobiota; class Elusimicrobia; order Elusimicrobiales; family Elusimicrobiaceae; genus Candidatus Avelusimicrobium; species Candidatus Avelusimicrobium luingense. Next base: position 137,084 of record NZ_CACVTK010000006.1, on the reverse strand, counting down.
CACCGCGGCCAGTATGCCGATAATAAGCACGACGACTAAAAGTTCAATAAGTGTAAATCCTTTTGGCATAAAAATCTCCTTATCTGATTTTACTTCTATTGTATTTTTTTTTTTGATTTGTCAAGCAAAAAGTTTCAGACGTGCTTCCGGTTTTTACATACCCCAAATCAGTTGGGCGCGTTGGTCAAACGGTGTAACTGATTGGGTGGTCAAATTAACTTGCCATTGACCGCAAGGGAAGGTGGACGCGTTTAGATGTTCGGCGTCTAACCCGGTACGCGCTTTAGCCGTACAGGAAACGAGGGCGGTGGTGTCGCTTGTCGGTTGGACGTGTAACAATCGTTCGCTAAGTAAAAATACCGCACCCTGTTTATTATAACGTTTATTCATATCGTAAAAATACGAATCTATTTTAGAGCCGGCCACCCGTTGTACGAGTGTTTTGGCGGGATCGGTAGAAGTGGTATTTACGATAGTTTTTGTAGTGGTAGTTGTTGTTTTGGTGATACGAGTTGTTTGCGGAACGGTTTTGGGGGTTGCTTGACGTGCGGCAGCCAGTTGTTCTTGCTGTTTAAGTTGGGCAATTCTGGTTGGGTTATCTACGGTGCGGTAAGCCAGTTTGATTAACCCGTTACTTGTAATGGAGTTTTTAGGCGATACCGTTACGCGCGTGGTGTTGAGCCAATTGGCGTGATTTACTTTAAGCGTAATTTTAGCCGGCGTGTATTGGCGTGCCTTGCCGTAACGGGCCAAATCTCTCTCAAAATTTTTATTAAAATCTAATACCACTTCTTCTTTATCGCTACGCCAACAGCACGATGAGATACACGACTCTTGTAAATCTAATTCGTTGGCGGCTTCCTGTGGCCAAAACCGTACGTTAAAGCGGTAACATGAATCATATTGGCGGCCTTCAAAATCGTTTTTGCGGGCCGAAATTTCCAACCATGATTTTGTCGTCGCTACGCCGGAGTTATTGAGCGGGGTATAACATCCCGCCAATATACAGACAAACATTGCACAGGAAATCACTTTTTTCATACACTTGTATTATATAAGTTTTTTACAAGGAGTAAATAGTATGCAATTTATTTTGTCGTATGTTCAGCAAATAGAGTATTTACCGCAAAAATATCATACGGTAATTGCGCAGTCCGTTTCAGCCGTAGTGTTTGTATGTTCATTGTATTTTATTGCCCGTTTTACAACGTGGTTTTGCAATAAATATTTGGCTAAATTAGTGGCAAAAATCCACTCCGCGCGTGCATTTGATGCCTTGCAAACTCACCATGTTTTTACGGCGGTGGGGGTAGTGTTGGCGGCCTTGGCGGCTATCAATTTACATGCCTTGTTTATCAGTGAAGAGATAGATTGGATTGCTACCGTTATGGGGAAACTGACGGGACTTTTTGTCATGCTCAGTTTTTCGTGGCTGATTTGTACTTTCCTTAACGCACTTAACCGCTTGTACGGGCGTAACCCCAGCGTTCCGATAAAGGGTATTGTGCAAGCGTTAAAAATTGTGGTGTATTTGGTAACGGGATTGTTTATCCTGTCGCTTATTCTCGGGCGCAAACCGATGTATATTATTACCGGATTATCGGCCTTGGCGGCAGTTTTTTCACTTATCTTTAAGGATCCGATTTTGGGTTTTGTGGCCAGTATCCAATTAACGACGAACAAAATGATTAAAATCGGCGATTGGATTACCGTAGATAGTGCAGGCGCTGACGGAAATATTGTAGATATTTCGCTGACCTGTGTGCGAGTACAAAACTTTGACATGACGATTGTAAGCGTGCCTAACTACGATTTGGTCTCCAAACCGTTTAAGAACTGGAGCGGCATGTATGAAGCCCGCGCGCGCCGCGTGCAACGCAGTATTTTGATTGATGTGGACACCGTGAAATTTTTAGATAAAGCCATGCTCACCCGTCTTAAAAAGATTGATTTGTTAAAAGATTATCTCTCGCAAAAAGAACAGGAAATTGCCGATTTTAACGCCCAACATAATACGCAAGACAGTTTGCTTAACGGACGGCATTTAACGAATATCGGTACTTTTCGTAAATATGCGGAATTGTATTTGGCTTCTCGTCCGTACGTCATAACCGATAACCCGGGTTTTACGTTGATGGTGCGCCAACTTAAACAAGAAGCCCAAGGGCTCCCGCTTGAAATTTACTGCTTTTTGAACACCACCGTTTGGACGCAATACGAAGGATACCAAAGTGATATTTTTGATCATTTATTTTCGGTCTTGCCGGAATTTGGCCTGTATGCTTACCAGCAACCCAGCGGGCAAAATATCGCGCAAGGTATTAAGTTGTTAAACGGAAAATAATTTAGGAATTTATCATAACTACCAATAACAAATGAAATTTTGTTAAATATGTAAAAGGAGAATTTGTATGAAAAATATTTCCGCAAACCATTTGGGTGGATTTACATTGCTTGAATTGATGGTTGTTGTGCTGATTATTGGTGTGTTAGCGTCGGTAGCCGTGCCGCAATATAAGAAAGCCGTATATAAGAGCCGGTATTCCAAATTGGAATTATTGGCTAAAGAATATGTAGAAGCGGCCAAATCGTATCACTTGGCAGCGGGGGAGTGGCCCACCGAGTTTGATGAAATGCCGCTTAATCCGTCCGGATCGACCACCAGCCCGCAAGGGAATGATTGCCGTAAAACAGGGGATATGTTCTGCTGTTTGGGCCATGCCGTGTCCGGCTATCAAGGGAATCTCATTTCTTGCGGTTTATCCAATTATACGTTGTTCTTCATGCAGAATTTAGATTCCGGACAGAAACTTTGTTCCGCCAAGATCGGTGATGATGAGGCGAGCAGAGTGTGCGAGGAAGTGGGAACTTTTATCGGCACGGGAAGCGGATACAATGCCGTCGGCCCGTATGGGCATCACGTCGTCAATACTTACCAGTATAATTAAAGAAATTTTACTTCTCTGTTTCGGTGGGATCAAAATGTTTATGATTGATAAACATTTCGGCTTTGTCGGTCATGGCATTTAATTGCTTTTCTAAATCTTCAGCCGCGCGGGTCATATCACTATCTTCTTTTACGCGAATAATTTCCCCATAGCAAAGTGCTGTTTTGCCAAACGGGAGCGGTACGCGCATTTTATCCCACGAGTGTACTTTGAATTTAAGACTTAAGGCAGATCCTACGGGAACAATCGGCCAACCTGTCTTTTTAGCCAAAAACAAGATACCCGGTTGTACTTTATAAATCGGGCCGCGCGGACCGTCGGGCGTGAGCATGGGGCAGTAGCCCTCGCGCGTGGCTTGCAAGAGTTTAATAAGCGCGCGTGTGCCGCCGCGCGTGCTGGATCCGCGAACCGCTAACATCCCGAATTTCGGCAGACAACGTGCAATATATTCTCCGTCGCTGGATTGGCTGATAAGTGCCGCTACTTTTTTCCCGCGGTAAGGATATAATAAAAAGAGTTGTTGGTTATGCCAAATGGCGTAAATTACGCCGCTACCCGCTTTTTCCAATGCTTCGGCTTCGGGTGTTTTGAACCAATACACACGGGTTGTCCACCCTAAAAATAGCGTGTAATAATAGGCAAAGGCCGACACGAGCGCGTGTTTCCAATCGTTATACTGAGTGGGTTGTTTTGCCATATTATTTTTTTCCTTTTTTACGTGCTTTTTGCCACGGTACTAAAAATACTGCCGTATAAAACGGAGTGACATTCCCGTCTTGCAAAGCAATATCTACTTTGCTTGCATTTAATTTATCTAATAAAACGGGTAATATTTTATCCGCCAACGTTTTTTCCAATCGCACGCCATCGCGTAAGAATTTGGGCGCGGCGGCTACCCCGAAGGGGGGTAAATATACTAGTTGCGGGTCTAACGCTTCATATTCTTCTTTCTGGGCTTGCTCGCGCACCAAATCGGTTACGAAACTAATTGCACTTTTCAAAAATTCCAAAGCCACCGTTCCGGCGGTAATTTCCCGCGCGGGGCTGTGTTCTTTGGCCCTAACTACCCATTGTTCTAAGGCCGGGCCGAGTGTAACTGCACAGGCGCTAAACATTTCTTTATGAACGGTGCTTTGCGCATCTAATTCCCAATGTACATCTTGGTTAAATTCGTACACAACGCCGGGATTTAAAGTCGCAAACCCTTCTAAAATATATTTGGTTACTTCCAACTCGGTTGTAAAACCGGCTTGCCGCAATAACCCGCCCCCGCGCACCAAACGGCGCAGAATTTCTTTTTGACGGGGTGAAATTTTAAAGCGTTTAATTTTTCGCATAGGGTGTAACCGTTTACATCAACTCCCGCTTGGGAAGTTCGTATCAACGGTTACGGAGCCCCGGTAAAGGGGCTCCGTACAGAAACTATTTGCGTTTACCGTGATGACGACGTTTGGGAGTTAACATCTCTTTCCCATTCGTTTCCTTGCGCGGTTGTTCGTGGGTGTGTGCGGCTTGCGTATTAGCATCGCTGCGTTGCCCATGGTGCCACGTATAGACGAGCGGCGTCGTCAGTGCGATGGTACTGTATACGCCGGAGATACAACCTACGAGCATAGCCAGTGCAAACGAGTTGATGACTTCTCCGCCTAAGAAATACAATACGAACAAGGCAAACAAGACGGTTACCGTCGTGATTACCGTACGCGAAAGCGTTTCGTTAATAGACGTGTTAATCAGTTCCGCAAATGACATTTTGGGGTGTAAGTGCATATTTTCACGCATGCGGTCAAAAATGACGATGGTGTCGTTAATAGAGAAACCGGCTACCGTTAAGAAAGCCGCCACGACCACCAGGTCAATTTCGCGTCCGGTGAGCGAGAAAACAAGCGCCATGACCCACAAATCGTGGAACAGCGCTACCACGCCGGAGAGACCCCATAAAATATCGTTGAAGCGAAACGCAACGTAAATGATGATGAAGAACAACGATAACACAATTGCCCATCCGGCGCGTTCCGCCATATTGGCCCCTACTGCCGGTCCGACGGAGTTGGTTTGTTGTACCGTATAAGGTACCCCTAACGTATCTAACGCTTTTTCAATACGTGCTTGCACAACGCCGACTTCTTGCGCGGTGCTCTTTTCGCTGATGGAAAAGGCGTTATCCCCGTACGATTGAATTTCGGAATTGGCACCGGTAGCAGACAAGGCATCACGCAGTTGGCCCATATCTACGGGCTTATCAAACTGAACTTGTACCATGGTCCCGCCGGTAAAATCAATTCCCCAATTCATCCCTTTGGTGGCGAACGAAATTACGCCCGCTACCAAGACGGCCGCAAACAGCGAGAAATACACTTTGCGGTATTTGAGGAAATCAATATGTGTTTTAGGAAATAAATTCATCATAAACTGATCTCCTTAGTGTTAGAAGTTAAAATGAGTTCGTAAATCGCACGTGTTACAAATACGGCGGTGAACAAACTGACGAGTAACCCGATAATAAGCGTTACGGCAAAACCTTTCACCGGGCCGGTACCAAATTGCAACAAACATGCACCGACGATAATGGTGGTGATGTTGGAGTCAAAAATGGCTGACCATGCTTTGTCGTACCCTAAGTTGATAATTTCATAGACGGGTTTTTCTAAGCGTTTTTCTTCGCGCATACGTTCAATGATCAGCACGTTGGCGTCAATAGCCATGGCGAGTGACAAGATCATACCGGCGATACCGGGGAGCGTAAGCGTAGCGGAAAAATAACTCATAATCGCTACGGTGAACACGAAGTTTAACAACAAAGCAACGTCGGCAATGACGCCGGCGGCTTTGTAGTAAATCGCCATAAAGAACAAAATCAACACCAGCGCGAGCGCGGAAGCAAACAGACCCGATTTAATAGAGTCTTCGCCCAAGGTCGGCCCGATGGTCTTTTTCTCAATGACTTTTACCGGAGCAGGTAACGCACCGGCTTTCAGTACGATGGCGAGTGAGCGGGCTTCTTCGGCCGAGAAGGAACCGGTAATTTCACCTTGTTTAGTAATACGGGCACGTACGACGGGCGCCGATTGAATCGTATTATCTAATACAATGGCTAATTGTTTGTTGAGGTTAGCCCCGGTCAGTTGACCGAATTTTTTAGCGCCTTCGGCGTTAAATGTGAAAGATACCGACGGATAACCGTTTTCGCTCATCATGACTACGCGGGCATTTTCCAAATCAGCCCCGGTAACGGTGGCGGTATCGGTTACTAAACTATATCCGCCCTCTTTGTTACGCATAATTTGCGAGCCGGCAGGAACGAGTTTGGCAATTTCCGGGATCAGGTTGCCGTCTTGGTCAAAAGGTTCTTCGGTCGTTTCCAACTTTTCAAAGGCTTTTTGGGCTTCGGTGGTATCATTTTTGACGATACGGAATTCCAACATAGCCGTTTTGCCGATAAGTTCTTCGGCACGTTGCGGATTGGAAACACCGGGCAGTTGTACCATGATCCATTTGTCGCCTTGTTTGGTGATAGATGTTTCGGCCACGCCGTATTGGTCAATGCGGTTGCGGATAATTTCAATCGCGCGCGCCATGGCTTCGTTCAGCGGTTCTTTGTCGCTGAGTTTAGATACATCTAACTCCAAAAGCAAACTGGACCCGCCGCGTAAATCAAGGCCTAGGTTCAACATGCGTTTGGGGCGTTCGCCCAAGGTATCTAACGTTTCGCGTTCGGCGATGGGTTTAGAGTACCATTTATAGTTGGGGTAAATAAAATATACCGACCCGAGTAAAATGAGAAGAATAAGTCCCCACTTTACGGCTAACTTATTAGACATTACTTCGCTCCTCCTTCGTTATTTGCGGCCTGTAAATCTTTTACAAGTCCTACAATAGCGGTTTTAAGTACATGAATTTTGACGTTTTCCGCCAGTTTAATTTCCAACAGATTGTCTTTGAATCCGGCCACTGTGCCGACGATTCCGCCGGACAAGATGACGCCGTCTCCTTTTTGTAGTGCACTCACTTTGGCTGCTAGTTCCTGTTCGCGTTTTTTTTGCGAGCGGGCCGGCATAAAAATCAACACCACAAACATCACTGCCATGAGCAGTAGCCATGTAATCATGCCACCGCTTTGGGCTGTTGCTTCCATAGTACGTCCTCCTAATAAGATAAATAGACAAACATATTTTAGCATATTTCCCGTCTTATTTGTGTAGGAAAATAGAACGATTTTGTGCTATACTTATGAAAAGGTGAATATATGAAAAATAACATGTGGAATCGTTTGGATGGTTTTACACTCATTGAACTATTAGTGGTTGTTTTAATTATCGGCATTTTGGCGGCGGTAGCGTTGCCGCAATATCAAAAAGCGGTACTAAAAAGCCGTTTTGCACAAGCCAAGGTGTTAGTTCGCAGTATGATACAAGCAGAAAAAGCATATTATATGACAAACGGAGTGTATGGCCCCTTTGATGAATTGGATGTTGAAGTGGGGGGTACGAAGTTGGGTAATTACTCGAAGGATGTTGCTCGCGGATTTCCGTGGGGGAGTTGCTCCATAGAAGGAATTGTGGACTCGTGGGAACCTAAAGTCCTTTGTCACGTAAGTGCAAACAATGCAACCGTGCGTTATCAGGAAAATTTATCATCGGGCGTGTGTGAGTGTATTGCAAGTGGGATAGTTTCGTCTAATATGGCCAATCGGTTGTGCCAAGCGGAGACCAATAGAAGTGCCGCCAATTCGTGTACGGATACCTATTGCAGGTACCAATACTAATCTCTTACAACGGTTGTCATCAAATTAAGCAGTTTTTTCCTTGTGATAAAAAAACACTTGACATCGTTTTTTTTTTTGATTTAATATTCTTACACAAAAACTCTGTGGAGGGATATGTATGCAAAAAGAAAGATGTTTGTTGGGCCGTTTAGACACAAAAGCATTTACGCTAATTGAATTATTAGTAGTTGTTTTAATTATCGGCATTTTGGCGGCGGTGGCTTTGCCGCAATATCAAAAAGCGGTATGGAAAAGCCGTAATACGCAATTGAAAACGGCCATTAAAAGTGTCGTACAGGCCCAAGAAGCGTATTTTTTGGCCAATTCCACCTATGCTACAGATTTTGACGAGTTGGGTATAGAATTAGCGGGTGATAATACGGAAAATCCATGTACTATTGCCACTTCGGGGACTCCGGCCGGCAGTATTCGCGGAACGAAAGATTATTATTTAGTCTTGAATGTGATCCCCAGTTTTAATTGGAGTGAAGTGATTGCTGTGTGGAAAACAGGCCCCTATGCATGCGCCGGGTTTGAATATTTACTTGAAGGGGGATCGCTGGAAGCAAATACGAAAGATTTATTCCGTTGTACGGAAGCCCGACATAGTGGCTATGATTTACAAGGAAAATTTTGTGAAAAGATAGAAAAAGGTCAAGCGACCGTATTGAGCGGAAGTTGGCAACGATATTCTTTGCCTTAATCTCTTACAATCGTCGTCATTAAGTTAAGCAGTTCTTTTTCGTCGGAGCGCGTGGTGTTTAAGGGCATCACGCGTTTTTCGTTGTCCGTTGTAATAACCGCGTAATCTTCTTTGATATCAAACACGCTGCGCTTTGCCTTTGTATCAAACAAACTGTGCCCGAAAAATGCCTGTGGCGGCTCTATATTCAGCAAGTCTAATACCGTCGGCGCAATATCTAATTGGCTGGCAAGCGGGTTGGTAGTAATCGGAGCGGAAATTTTGTTTTTGGTCACAATCATAAACGGCAAATTGTCGTACTCCGGTTGGAAAGGCGTAAATAAATCTACCGTCGGCATATTGGAATAAGACGGGTGATCCGGCATAATCAGCACCAGCGTTTTATCGTCAAACAAACCGCGTTTTTTAAGACCGTCTAAAAACCGTTCCACGTCTTGCCCGAAGCGCGCAAACGCACGCGGGAGTGTGGGGGTTTTGTAATCTTTGTGGTCAATTTCGGTATATTTTTCGTCCAAATAATCAAGGCGGCCCAGCGGCACGTGCGAGTCCACGGTCAAAACGGTAATAAAGGTCGGCTCGTTTTTGTGTTCGCCCAAATATTCAAGCGCATAATCAAAGAGTTTCCGATCCAATAATCCCCACCAATTTACATACGGGGCATAATCTTGGCGCGTTTGAAAATACGTCGCACCGATTACTTTTTCAAATCCGGCTTTTTGAAATAAAATGTTTTCGCTCATATACGTTTCGTTCGCGCCGCGCAAAAAAGCCGTGTGAAAGCCGCGTTCTTTAAGCATACGTACAAACGAAACGGGATAATCGTTTTCCACCACTACACGCACAAACGGGTGCGAAGTAAAAATGACCGTCAGCCCATACAAGGTAGATAACGTAACATGCTTGAGTGAAGCCGATGGGTAATTTTCATATAACTTGTCCAACGGTGCGCTGGCTTCGGCGGGGATATTGGGGTTAAAATGGTGCAGGTACTTATTGGATAACGATTCGCTTGCAATTAAAATCACGCGTTTATAATCTTTTCCGACGCCCGTTTTTTTGGCAGAAAAAACATGATACTTTTGTGCCAGCGCGGCGGTGCGTTCATCTACGTTAACGTGTACGGGCGGTGTTTTGGCGCGTAACGTTTGATAAGTATATATAAGAGAAGGGGGGAGTAAATACGTGGTGTAAAAATTATCCGGCGCGGGCAGTAATTTTAAGGGAGTCCACGTCATCAGTAAAAGAAACCCGACTAAACACACCGCCGCGCGGCGCAGTGTTTCTTTGGCGGAAGTGGCGGTAAAAAAACGGCGAAATACAAACGCGCAGAATAAAAATAAAAGGGCAAAATACGTCAGCAACCGCCAGTCGGTCATAAAGTTATAATCGCCGCCTTGTACCGTGTCTAAATACTTCGCGCCGAACCGTTCGCGGAAATAAACCAAAAGCACAAAATCAGCCGTCATGGCAAAGTAATACAAAAAACCGAGAACGGACAGCGCCCATTTGTTTTTAATGTGTAGCAAATTCAAAACCGCCAAACAAAACCCGATAAAACAAAATTCGCAAACCCCTTTTATAAGGGTAAGCGAAACGGCATTGGACACGTTTAGCCGTCCTACTTGGTGCAAGCCGAAGATACCTAAAAGTACGGCCGGAATAGAGAAAATCAATAGTAATTTCCACTGGGTTTTGAAAGAAGTTAAAAAGGGTTTTAGTATATGTGCCATCTGTCTTGTTCCTTCGTATTTTGATATAATTATTATATCTTATTGAGGACCTTCGTTGCCTGGCCCGGTCTTGGTGGCCGGCAGACACGTAGCGTAAATCACATGGAAAACAACGAACTAGAAGTAAAACGCCACTCGTGCGCCCATATTATGGCGCAAGCGGTGCAGCAGTTATTCCCCGGTACGAAACTCGGTATCGGGCCGGCCATTGAAAATGGTTTTTATTACGATTTTGATTGCCCCAAGCAATTCACACCGGAAGACTTAAAAACCATTGAAACTAAAATGAAAGAAATCATCAAAGCGCGCCAACCTTTTGAGCGCAAAGAGATGAGCAAGGCCGAAGCCAAAGAATTTTTTACCAAACGCGGCGAAACGTATAAGTTAGAGTTATTGGAAGAATTAGAAGACGGCAACATTACCGTTTATATTAACGGCGACTATGCCGACCTCTGCCGCGGCCCGCACGTAGAACACACGGGCAAAGTTAACAGTTTCAAACTGACCACGATTGCCGGAGCCTATTGGCGCGGCGACGAAAAACGCCCGATGCTCCAACGTATTTACGGCCTGTGCTTTAACACAAAAGACGAACTTAACGCTTACGTTAAACAACAGGAAGAAGCCGCCAAACGCGACCACCGCAAATTGGGGCCGGAACTTGATTTGTTCAGCATTAACGACAATATCGGCCCGGGGCTTATTCTCATGCACCCCAAAGGCGGCATGCTGCGCAAAATTTTGGAAGATTGGATCAAAGACCAAAACCTAAAACGCGGGTATGATTTGGTGGTTAGCCCGCATATTGCGAGATACCATTTGTTTGAGATTAGCGGCCACGCGGGGTTCTATTCGGACAGTATGTTTAAACCGATGGAAATTGACGAAGAAAAATACCAAATCAAACCCATGAACTGCCCGTTCCACGTGGAAATTTATAAAACCCACTTGCGCAGTTACCGCGATTTGCCCTTGCGTTTTAGTGAATTAGGAACCGTATATCGCTACGAACGCTCGGGTGCGTTACACGGGTTAATGCGTGTGCGCGGATTTACGCAAGACGATGCACATATTTTCTGCACGCCCGAACAAGTGGAAGACGAAGTCAAGCAAGCGTTTGATTATGCCAAACATATTTTCAAGACGTTTGGTTTTGAAAAATATGCGGTGGAACTTTCCACGCGCGACCCCGAACACCCGGAGCATTTTACCGGTGATGTCAAAGAGTGGGAACGTGCCGAAAACGCACTTAAAAAAGTATTGGAAGAAAGCAATATCCCCTATACCACCCACGCCGGAGAAGCCGCTTTCTATGGGCCGAAAATTGATATCAAAGTAATGGATGCTATCGGTCGTTTGTGGCAGTTGTCCACCATCCAGTTTGACTTCAATTTGCCGCAACGGTTTGACTTGGAATATGTCGCCCCCGAAGGACGTGAGCGCCCGATTATGGTGCACCGTGCCATGTTTGGCAGTATTGAGCGCTTTACGGGAGTCATCATTGAACACTTCGCGGGTTGGTTCCCGTTGTGGTTGGCGCCTGTGCAAGTAAAAATCTTAACGCTTACCGACGAGCAAATTCCGTTTGCCCAAGAAGTGGCGCAAAAAATGCGTGAAGCGGGTTTGCGTCCGCAATTGGATATGCGCCCCGAAAAATTGGGCCTCAAAATTCGCGAAGCGCATATGGAACGTATTCCGTACACGGCCATTATCGGTAAGAACGAAGCCGCCAACGGCACGCTTACCTTGCGCTTAAAAGACGGCACAAATACGCAGCCCTTAAAAGTGGCCGACGTAATTGCCAAAATGCAAGAAGAAGTCCAAACGTTTAGTTTGAAAAACTTGCTGAAATAATATAGAAGTATCTGTTTGAAAAATTCCCGTTTCTTTTTGATTAAGGAAACGGGAATTTTTTACTTTCTGCCGTTTTTTTGCTACAGTTTAATTATAGGAACATATTAACAAAAGGAATTTGATATGGAAAATAGAATCCCCGGTCGTTTAAGTGGTTTTACCCTGATAGAGTTGTTAGTGGTAGTTTTAATTATCGGTATTTTGGCGGCGGTGGCGTTGCCGCAATATCAAAAAGCCGTATTAAAAAGTCGTGTAGCCAATATGCAGGCTTTTTTGCGCAGTGTGGCATCGGCTCAATATGCGTATTTTATAGCAAACGGTACCCGGGTTCAACATAAAGATGAACTTGCTGTCAGTTTTGATGGCTTTACGGATGGCACGGTATTGCATGGAAGTACCACTGCTCCCGTTATCGTCCGTAATAAATCGTTTGAAGTTCGGTTTGAAACCAATGCAACGGTAGCCTATTTTATATCCGGCAAATACAAAGGGTGTGGCTTTGCGATAAATTTTCAAACGGGTGAATTAGATTGCCAAGAGTGGCATGCTTATTACAAGGAAGAGGCCGGAAGTTTTTGTAAAAAAGTAATGCATGCCCAAGATATGACACTTGATCAAAGTAACGTGCGTCATTATCCCATGTAATGTGTTGAATTTGTAAGTAAACCCCCCGGGTGTATGGCCCGGGGGTTTTTTATTTCTTATATTCGTTGTAATGCACGATTTCATCAAACGGTTTTCGCGGGTGAACTTTGGCTTGCGCGGCTTCCGGTGCCGGATATCCTACCGCAATCAAGTGTTCAATGCGTTTGTTGGTAGGCAGATGAAAAAACTTTCCGGCTTTGTCCGAATTAACCCACCCAATCCAACAAGTGCCAAGCCCCAGATCCCACGCGCGCAAAACAAAATGCTCACAGGCAATACCGTGATCTACCAAATAAAACTCGGTCTTTCGTAGGAAGCCGCCCATACGGCTGATAAAACTGCCCTTGTCCGATACGGCGGCTACAATTACCGGGGCATTTTCTACCCATGCACTCATTTTGTACGTGCCGCTAAATGCTTCGCGACAAAAGTCTGCCTTGACTTTCGGGTCGTCTATGACAATAAATTCCCACGGTTGCGAGTTGCACGCCGACGGCGCGAGCCGTGCCGCTTCCAAACACGCGTTAATTTTTTCCCGTTCAACGGGTTTGTTTTGATATTTTCGCACACTGCGGCGCGTTGTGATAACTTGTTCTAATTCCATAATCGTTCTCCCTAAAATATAGTAGCAAAAACAGCGTCATCTTTTATAAAATAAAATTATGTATTTTACGAAATATAACGGGTTGGGAAACGATTTTGTTTTTTTAGACGGTAAAACAGCGTTGTCCGTTAGCGATCCGGCTGCCTTGGCGCGCCGCGTGTGCGACCGCCGGTTAGGAATAGGCGCAGACGGACTTGTGTTGCTTTTGCCGTCAGATAAAGCCGACGTGCGTATGCGTATTATCAATGCAGACGGTAGCGAAGCCGAGATGTGCGGCAATGCGTCACGCTGTGTGCCTTTACATTTGCACCGCCATTTGGGTTGCCAAAAAAATCAAATTTCATTAGAAACATTGGCCGGGATTATCCGTACCGAAATGATAGACTCCGCGCGCGGACTCGTGCGCGTAGATATGGGCAAACCCCGTCTTACACGGGGGGAAATCCCTATGCAAGGAAACGCTACCGAACAAGCCATTGGCGTAACGTTGGAAGCGTGCGGAAAAAGTTTTACGGGGACGGCCGTTTCTATGGGGAACCCGCATATTGTCATTTTTGTGGATGATATGTCAAAAGTGCCGCTATCCACATGGGGGCCGGAATTGGAAAAGCATCCGTTGTTCCCGCGTAAAACCAACGTGGAATTTGTGCAAGTATTAGATGAGCACACCGTCCGTATGCGCGTGTGGGAACGCGGCGCGGGTATTACGCAAGCGTGCGGAACCGGCTCTTGTGCGACAGCGGTAGCATGTATATTAAACCACAAAACCGCTAACGATATTACCGTTAAATTAGACGGCGGTGATTTGCAAATTTCATGGCCCGAACAACAAAATATATGGATGACCGGGCCCGCCCAAGAAGTTTTTACAGGAGATTTTTTACTATGACAACGGCCAACGAACACTATTTTAAATTACAGGGTAGTTATTTGTTTTCCACGATTGCCAAAAAAGTAGCCGCTTATAAAGAAGCCCACCCGGATAAACAAGTAATTAGTTTGGGTATTGGTGATGTGTCGCAACCGCTCGTCCCCGCGGTTATTGAAGCGCTCCACCGCGCGTGCGACGAAATGGGTCAAGCGGAAACTTTCCGCGGTTATGGCCCGGAACAAGGATATGCTTTCTTGCGCGAAGCCATTTTACAGGGCGATTATTTGTCACGCGGTATTAACCTGTCGGCCGATGAAATTTTTGTTAGCGACGGCGCCAAAAGCGATGTGGCCAATTTTCAGGAATTATTTGCGCCGTCTGCCAAAGTGGCGTTGCAAGATCCGGTTTATCCGGTCTATTTAGATACCAACGTCATGGCGGGACGCACGCAGATGTACCAAAACGGACGTTACGGCGGTATTATTTATTTGCCTTGCACCGAAGAAACAAATTTCGCACCGCAACTTCCTGCCGAACACGCCGATATTATTTATTTGTGTTCGCCCAATAATCCCACCGGCACGGCACTTACCAAAGCACAACTGCAACGCTGGGTAGATTATGCACGCGAACATCACAGTATTATTTTGTATGATTCGGCTTATGAAGCGTATATCACACAAAATGATATTCCGCACTCTATTTACGAAATTGACGGCGCGCAAGAAGTGGCGGTAGAGTTCCGGTCGTTTTCCAAAACGGCAGGATTTACCGGTACGCGTTGTGCCTATACGGTGGTGCCCAAAGCCGTCAAAGTCACCGCGCCGGACGGATCGCTTGCGTCCTTAAATGCATTGTGGCTGCGGCGGCAAACTACCAAATTTAACGGCGTGCCGTATATTGTCCAACGCGCGGCGCAAGCCGTCTATTCCCAACAGGGACGCATGCAAATTCAAGAAGTGATCGGTCGTTACCAACAAAATGCCCGTGTTATTTTAACGGCGTTGCGTAAAGCCGGAATTACGGCGTACGGTGGGGAAAATGCCCCGTATATTTGGCTTAAAACGCCAAAGGGGCTTGATTCATGGTCGTTTTTTGATAAACTATTAACAGAGGCGCAAGTTGTCGGTACGCCGGGAGTGGGGTTTGGCGCATGCGGTGAAGGATTTTTCCGATTAACCGCCTTTAATACGGCGGTACTGACCGAACAAGCCGCTTTGCGTGTAGCACAGTTGCAATTTTAGTAATTAAGGAGAAAATATGAATCAAAAAGGTTTTACCATGATGGAGTTGTTAGTAGCGGTGGTTATTATCGGTGTTTTGACTAGCATGGCCTTGCCGCAATATATGCGTTCGTTAGAGCGTGCCAGAGCCACGGAAGCCATGACAGCCCTAAAAGCATTTAATGATGCTGTATATACGTATTCTGCCGGGCGGACAGGTAGTGTGGATAATGTGTGTCCGCAAGGGTTTCAAAAGTTGTCTGTAACCTTAGCGCATACTTCGGCAACGATTGTGAGTGGTAATGAAACGAAGATTATGACACGTGATTTTACTTATTCTATTAACGATGCTACCGGAGTGCTTATTCCGGGAACGCCTTGCCCGGGTGTAACGGCCAAACGTACAGGAGCGGAAAGTAAATACGATTATATTATTTGGAATCCGTATGTAAAAGGCACCGCCGGGAAAGGCGCCTCGCTAGCTTGTTATAGTCCGGGGGATATTGCGTCGAGCAAAGCCGTTTGCGAATCGTTAGATTTGTATACAGAAGGGGCTACGCCGTACGCTTCCTAGTAGGAATTGTAAAAAATATATTGATTTTTTGTAAAATTTAGTTAAAATATAAGTTAAGGAAAGTATAATTTATTTTCAGGAGTGAATATATGAAAAAGTTTTCTGTGTTCTTTTTTGTATTGTTACCGGTATTGTGTTTTGCCCAGCAAAAAAATAATATCAGTATGGTAACATACTTCCCGGTACCGTATGTATCGTATAGCAATGTAAATGTAGCCCAACAAATGGATATCGGCTTGACTTCGCAAGAATGTCAGTTGGAATTGGGTAGTTCTTCTATGCCTAATTCTACCCGCGCTCTTAATGTGGTAGCGGCTAATGGAACAACGCCCGGTCAATTCATTATGAAAAGCGGGACATTAAATTTAGAAGCCCCCGAAGGAACGACGTTGGCTATTACTAAACAAACAGTTCCGTCTGTGGAAATAGGGGGCGGCTCCTCGACCAATCGTGAGGGGGCCCAGTTGCTTTTTAATAAAGTCTATATTCCGCAAATAAGCAATTCATATAGTATGAACAGTAATACGATGTATGTGTCGGGCACGTTAAAATTGTTTGGTTTAACCGGAAGTACTACCCAAAAGACATTCCCTTCTTGTAAAACTGCGTATTCCGGAAGTTCCGGTAAGATGGAATGGGCAGAAATAGCATTGGGTAAAAGTACAACCAAGTCTGTATATTTAACGTGTGGTGGGGTTTTAGGTTGTGAGGAAAGCACTCGCCCGACTCAACCTCGTGCCTGTACGTTACAAGATGTATTGACGTTGGCTAATTCGCCGGAAACTGGGCATGAATTTCGCGCACAGTTCGGTTCGTACCTTACATATGTGTCTTGGCAAGGAGCCGCCCCGGGAAGATTTATTACCCGTGCCACAGGTTTAGTTGATCCTATGACTATGGGCGTTTGCGGGCAGGCTATACCGACTCCTTCTTGTAATTGTAACAGTGAGCCCTGTACGTGGACAAATGATGAAGATTTGAGCCATTGTATAGTATATGAGTCTCCTCATACGCCTTTGTTTGCACAAACTAAATCTTGTTCGGCGGCTTTAGGAAGCACTGAATGGAGAGGAACGGCCGTTAGAAGAGAATATACAACCTGTAATCAAGGAATGGGTACCTCATCATTGCGGTGGGATTATGAACCGTGTATGCATTGGAGAACTTATGAAGATTGGGGCGCTGCAACAAATGGCGAATGCTCTACCCAACTAATGCCTATTGTGCCTTCTTGTAACTTAATCTCTCATAAAGGGAATTCTTATACAACTCGGGAAACGCGTTCTACCATGCCTTGCATGCATGCCAATCCCTTGCATTGTAAGAAATGTGTACCCATAAGGCACAAATGTTGGAACTATGGTACAGAACCTGCTTTTCCGTAAGAATGTTATAAAAGAAAAATACCGCTTTGTTAAACAAAGCGGTATTTTTTTATGTACCTTGTATCCAAATGCCTATCCGACTTCTAATGGTTATAAACAAACCGTCTGACAGAAGGTAGTAAAAAGGCACAAAGCGGTTTAAGGCCGCGTGCCCGTTCGGCATTTAATCGTTGTAAACTAACAAACAAACCGTCTGACGGAAGGTAGTAAAAAAGCAGAAAGCGGTTTAAGGCCGCGTGCCCGTTCGGCGAGAACTACATTTTGAAATCTTCGCCTAAATATAAGCGGCGGGCATTGGTATCATTAAGCAAGGTGTTTTGGTCGCCTTCTACTAATATTTTCCCGTCGTAAATAAGATAAGCGCGTTCTGTTAGCGGCAAGGTTTCGCGCACGTTGTGATCGGTGATTAAAACGCCGATACCTTTATCTTTAAGTTTAAAAATCATTTGGCGTAAATCCGCCACCGTAATTGGGTCAATACCGACAAACGGCTCATCTAACAAAATGATTTTAGGGTTGCTGATCATACAACGTGCAATTTCCATACGCCGTTTTTCACCGCCGGATAAAGTCCACGCTTTTTGCTTGGCCAGTTTAGTTAAGCCAAATTCGTTTAACAATTCTTCTACGCGGTGCTTTTGGGCATGTTTATCATTGGAAATACGCTCTAATATAGCCAACAAATTTTCTTCTACCGTTAGCCCCTTAAAAATGGTGGGTTCTTGGGCTAAATAGCCTAATCCGTGGCGCGCCCGTTCATACATCGGTAACGAAGTGACATCGTCATCGTCAATAAATACGCGCCCTTCCGTGGGCCGGATAAACCCGACGAGCATATAAAAAGAGGTGGTTTTCCCGGCGCCGTTAGGCCCCAGCAAGCCGACAATTTCACCTGATTTAACGTGAATATCCACGCCTTTTACGACCATACGGTCTTTATATACTTTGACAATTTT
The DNA here is from genome assembly GCF_902757105.1 of Candidatus Avelusimicrobium luingense. Classification (NCBI taxonomy): domain Bacteria; kingdom Pseudomonadati; phylum Elusimicrobiota; class Elusimicrobia; order Elusimicrobiales; family Elusimicrobiaceae; genus Candidatus Avelusimicrobium; species Candidatus Avelusimicrobium luingense. The sequence continues at coordinate 118,826 of NZ_CACVTK010000006.1, read as the reverse complement.
TTCGCTACGTAGTTGCATAGTTAGTTCCTAAAATTTCGTATTGATTTTTGAATCATTAATTTCGGGCGAAACAATCCACCCTTGTACTTTTCCCGACAAATTGATTTGTTGTCCGTCTTTATCGCTTTGTACTTGATCGGCGATAACGGCGAATGTGCCTTGCTCGGTTTCGCCTTGTAATAAAGGGCGTTGCCCGTATGCTACGGCGGAATTATGCTCGCCGTCATATTCAATGGTATCGGCGGACAAGGTGCGTTTGGTATCGCTTAAAGTGGCTCCGCCTTCCAAAAGTGCATAATTTTGAAATTGTTTAAGCGTTACTTTTTGTGCGGTAACCGTTAGTGTTTCTTCCTTCGTTTCGCGTAAAATATAAGCATCGCCGGATAAAATATAGATGCGTTCGTTTAAATTAAATTGAGCCTGCTTGGCCGTTGCGGTAACGGTTTGTCCTTTTCCGTCGTAGTAAATTAAACGGACCGGTTCTTTTTTATTTCCGTAGAGTTGCCCGGTTTGCGTATTGTAATTGTAAAATCCGCGTGCGGCGTGGACTTCATAAAATACCCCGTCGGGGTTATTTTGGCGTAAAAAGACATTGCCGCGTGCGGAAAACATATTTTTGGCTCGTTCGGATAAGGCATAGTCGGCGCGGAAAATATAGGCGCCGTTATCGTAAGAGACGTTGCCGACAAATTCTTCTTGTTGTTTATCTTTATAGATGACCCAACTATCGCTTTTGACAAGCCCGCCCAAAACGGGGGGAATATCGCTATTGGATAGTTTTTTAGTAGCCAGCGATTGTTTGGCTTGTAAAATAGTCGGCTTGGGATGAACGGTTTTAGTGACAGGAGTGTCTATTTTTACCGTCCGGCAAGCACTCGCCAAACACAGGCTGCAAAGTAATGTCAATAATAAAGTTTTATGCATTATCTTTTTAATTCACTGGCGTTTTTGGGAACGCGGGTGGTTTGTTGTTTAAGTTCGATTTTAATGAGTTTTGAATCGGTTTCTATACCCCCGCGCGCTACTGATTTAGCACTCCCGCGGGTAATAGTTGTTTTTCTGTCGGACCATACGCGGTCTTTGTTCACATCATAAAAAAATCGTTCGGTGGAAATAAGTGTTTTTTCCATAACCGCGTTAATTTTAGCATCACCTTCAATCGTAATGAGTTTGTTAGGATAATCAAACGTGCCCGTGTCGCCGCTTACGATTGCGCTGTCTTTACCGTCTTGTTTAAGCAGTAATTGCGGGTTTTTTAACGTGGCGGTAGTCAGCCCTGAAAAATCTACCGCGTCGGCGGTCAGCAACCATTGTTTTTGACTATCTTTAGATTCAAAAATAGATACACGGTGTGCCATTTGCACGTCCGTATTTTCATTGGGTGCAAAGGGCTCCTGTTTTGCACAGGCCGCTAATACTAGAAGTGAACTAAAGAAAATCCATTTTTTCATTATTTGAACCGTTTGACTAATTTGTCAATTTGGCAGAGTTGTTGTGCCATCTTGGCGGTTAATTTGAAATCTAACGAGTTTGGCCCGTCGGAAAGGGCGGTGTCCGGCGTGGGGTGGGCTTCAAAGAACACCCCTGCAATTCCTAGTGCTACCGCTGCTTTGGCAAGTACCGGGGCCATCGCACGATTGCCACCGGTGGCTGTGCCGAGTGCGCCGGGGCGTTGTACCGAGTGCGTGGCATCAAAAATAACCGGGTATCCAAATCCTTTCATAATTTCTAAAGAGCGCATATCTACCACCAAATCACCATAACCGAAACTCGCTCCGCGTTCCGTGAGCATAATGCGGTGATTACCGCGAGATTCTATTTTTTTAATCACTTGTTCCATAGCACCGGGGGCTAAGAATTGACCTTTTTTGACGTTAATCACTTTGCCGGTATCGGCACAGGCAAGTAACAAATCGGTTTGGCGGCATAAAAACGCCGGAATTTGTAACACATCGGCTACGCGCGCGACGGCCTGCGCTTGGAACGGTTCATGTACATCTACTAAAATGGGAAGTCCGGTTAGTTCTTTCGCTTTTTGCAAAATAGCGATTCCTTTTTCCAACCCCGGCCCGCGATACGCATTTACCGACGTGCGGTTGGCTTTATCAAAAGAGGCTTTCAAAATAAACGGGTGTTTGGTGGCCGCTAAAATATGTTGAAGTTTTTTGGCGGTGTCTAAATAATGTTTTTCACTTTCAATTACACACGTTCCCGCCATGAAGGCCAGCGGGCGTGTGTTGGAAATTTGATAGGTGCCGATTTTAATGGTTTTTTGCATATATTACATCATAGCAAATTTTAGCCGTTTCCTATGATGAAAAAATACTTGTTTTTCGCCTCGGCTATTTTATACCATAAAAGAAACTTACTTAATAGGAGAATTTATGAAACAAGGTTTTACATTAACAGAATTGTTGATTGTAGTATTTATTGCCGGGATGTTGGCCGCTATTGCATTGCCGCAATATAGCAAATCGGTGGAGCGCTCCCGCACGGTTGAAGTATTATCTACCGCCCGAACTATTGTGGACGCTATGAACAGGGCTTTTTTAACTAATCCCAATGTATGGCCGACTACAAAACAATTTTTAGATGTTCAAGTCGGCGGGGGACAATGGATTGATGATAGTACCTTCCAAACCAAAGATTTTGTGTACGATATCAGTGGCGGAAAATCGTTGGAGATAGACCGTATCTCCGGAGGAGAAAAATTATATCATCTGACGATATATAATCGTTTTTCCGAAGATAAACACGGCAAGTCCATTTGCAAGTCGGAAACGGATATGGGTTCTTACATTTGCAAAACGTTACAGGATTCCGGATTTGAGACAAGATAGACACTATTTTGAAAACGAAAAACCCGGTCTGTTGGCCGGGTTTTTTGTGGGTATGAAAACTAATTTATTTACTGCCCGTGCTGCCGAAACCGCCGCTGCCGCGCGAAGTTTGGCTGATTTCTTCGGCCTGCACAAAAGACGGATATAATGTTGGTAAGACGACTAGTTGTGCTACTTTTTGTCCGGCTTCAAACACAAATTCCGTGTCATTTAAGTTATACATACAGACAATTAGTTCACCGCGGTACGGGGCATCTACAAGTCCTGCCATGGCTTTGATACCTTTACTCTCTACCGAACTCTTTCCCCAAATAATACCGGAAGTTTGCTCCGGCAGTTCCACGCATACGCCCGTATGAACATGTGTGACGGCGTGGGGGGGTAAAACGGTGCGGGTAAGTGCAAATAAATCGGCACCGGAATCGGTATCGTGGGCCCGAAGGGGTAATTTGGCTTGTGAATCTAATTTTTTTACTTTAATGACAGGTTGCATAAGTTACTCCATCAGTTTTTCAATTTGGCGCAGTGCGTTGGCCGCAAAGGTTTTTTCGTCGTTGTTGCCGGATGTTTCCAGTGCTTTTAACGGAGCGATGAGTCCTTTTAACAAATGAATATCAAATACACGATCGGACGAATAAGCAAACGCATCCGGATTGGATAAAACATTGGCCATATATGCCGCTGCACGGGAAGCATTGATATGAGCATTGGTATTGGTGCTTATTAAGTTTTTGCGTACGGCATCTATACCGTTGCCCGTCATAAAACCAAGGGCTAAAGCAGCAGTGTTAGCGTAAGGAGAATTGAAATTTTTGCTTAATGCTTTGCTAACGTCCGGTAATGTATATTCTCGTTGGGCGGCTAAAGCCGTTGCGATAGCGGCTTGTGTGGCGGGGTCCGTTTCTTTCTTCGCCATTTTTAAGAGTTGCTTGGCGGATGCTTGGGTGTGCAAATTGCCCAACCACGAGGCCGCAGCAGCGCGGACTTGAGGATCTGTGGAAACAGCGGCTTTTTTAAGCGTTTTAAGCGGGTTGGTTTCATTACCGTTTAATACATTGAGCGCGCGCGAAGCAAAATCGTTATCAAAGATATATAACCGTACAATTTCGTCGGTATAGTTTGTGTTTTTCGGTTGGATAAATGCGTACGCGGCGGCTGTGTAAGCGCGCAAGACGGGGTCTTTACTGTTTAACGCAGTTTCTAGGGTGGGGGCCAATTCTTCGTGCGTGTTGCCCATCGCAATAAGAATAATCGCCGCGAAAGTTTGTTTAAGCGGATCTTGCTGGCGCATTAAAATACTAAATAAAGCGGGCTCCTGATTTTTTTGCGGCGGAATTTTTACTAAACTGGCTCCGGCGGCAAAAATGATATTAGGATCTTTAGCGGTGCGAAATAACGATAAGACTTGTTGATTTTCCGCGGCGGTGCGCTGGTGTTTTTGCAGTAGCGGTAAAACAGTTTGCAAGGTCGGGGTTGCCGCTTGGACAACACCGGTAAGACAAAAACTTAAAATAAGTAATAATAATTTTTTCATAGATAACTCCTTATTTACTTATTATAACATTATTGCAAGCCGGGTTAAATTGATATTCACTAGGCAATTCCGCCGGACAAATGCTAAAATACAACTATGAAAAAACTATTTTTATTACTGTGTTTGTTGTGTGTCGCGCCCTTAATACAGGCGCAAGATGAATCGCTTTTGTTTATTCACCCCGGGCGGGAAACAATGGTGAATTTCCCGTCGGAATCGTTGGGAAATACCTATACGGTATCGTTTTTCTTACCGGAAGATTCCGTGCCGCTTAAACAAAATTATCCGGTGATAGTAGCCTTGGGATTGGTGCCTAAAGAGGATGCGTCTTTCGTAGCCGCCTATCAAAAAGGGAATCCGGCTATTGTGGTGGGAATCAATTTTACCGAGCAAGATTATACGCAAAAAGCCGATAAAATTGTACGGTTTTTATCGGATGAAATACTTCCTTATACCGATGCTAACTATTTAACAAAAAACGGCCCGGAAAACCGTATTTTGGCCGTACAAGGGCCAAACGCGGCTAAAATTGCACTACGCGTCGCTCAAAACCCGAATTTGTTCGGTGCGGTGGCGCTTATTCATCCCGGTAATGTGTGGGAAAATGTCCCGGTACCGTCGGTGCGGATATTAGGGGTCGGTACGCAAGAAGAACTGGCCCGGGCTCAACAAGTTTTAGAGCAAAACGGTAAAATCTATGGCCCTGATTTTGCTTTGCGTTACGACGATACAACATCGTTTTGGTTAAATCCGGTTAATACGCAATATTTGTGGGCTTCTCAAGCGCAAGTGCAACTTAAAACACTCAAGGCCGACGTATTATTTAACCATATATCGTTATCTGCCCCGAAAGATATACCTTTACGTGTTTGGGCGGTGCTGGCGGATAATTCGCTATTTCACTATGTTCCGGTTTCGGTACGGATAAGCCCGCCGTTTTTGGCATGGGATCCCATGCAAGGGGTGTTCCGTGTGCTGGCCGGAGCAGAGCCCGGCAAGGTAAAAATTTATCAATCTGTGGATAAAAATCCATTTTCTGTAAAAATTCGGCTTAAAAAATAAGAAAAACGCACAAAAAAGGCTGTTTTAGGCAAAAAAAGAGGGACTTGTCAACAGGTTTTTTCTTTTGACCGAAAAAAAGGGAAAAAGTGGTAATTTATAAATTCTCCGTCGGGGAAAATAAAATTTTCCTTTATTTTTCGGGTTTAGTTTTAAAGTTATCCACAGAAAAAAGAAGTTATCCACAGCCTATAGTCCAAAACCGGGTATAAAGCCGAAAAGGGGTATCGTAAAAACCCCTAAAATGTAGAGTATAAAGCGGGTTATCCACAAGTTATCCACAGTATGTGAATAACTTGGATAAAATAAATTTTATTACGCAAATTAATGTATTGTGCTATAATAAGCACAGGAGGAATTATGAAGAATTGGAAACTTTTTTTACTTATATTAAGTGCAGCGGTACTCACCGCGTGTGCTTCTGCTCAAACGGAGGAAGATGATCTTTCCCGTCCGAAAAAGACCGACCCGGCTATTCAGGAACAACAAATTAAAAATGAACGCTTGTCGGCCCAATCGGCTAAACAGATGGGCAAAACATTACAGATTCCGTCAGTGCATTACGAATTTGACTCTATCCGCCCGCCGGAAGATGCTTATCCTATATTGGATAAACTGGTTACCGTATTGCAAGACGATACTACCTTGCACCTGATTATTGAAGGCCATGCGGATATTGTTGGGTCTGATGAGTATAATTACTGGATTGCCGGCTCCAGGGCGGCCGCTATGAAGTCGTATTTAGTCAGCCGCGGTATCAATGCCGAACGTATCCGTATCCACTCATACGGCAAATCTCGCCCGATTACGTTGGATAACTCATCCGAAGGACGCCGCGCGAACCGTCGTGTAGATTTCAAGATCACCAAACGCAGTTGGCACGCAATTTATTAGGACATAAATAGGATAGTTGTGATGACAATGCCCCGCTGATTTTAGCGGGGCATTTTTGTTGTGTTGTGTGCTTGTTCTTGTGTAAGACTTGACATCGTTTTTTTTTTGCTAGATTTTATTTGTTGGAACATTTTGTAAAAAGAGGGATAAATGTATGAAAAACAAACAAGCATTTACGCTTATTGAACTTTTAGTTGTTGTACTCATTATCGGTATTTTGGCGGCAGTGGCACTCCCGCAATATCAAAAAGCGGTAGAAAAAAGTAAAGCCGTACAAGGAATAACACTGGTTAAATCATTGGCTCAGGCAGCAGAGGCATATCATATAGCAAACGGTACATACGTTACATATGCGGATGTAGATAGTTTGGATATTGGACTATCCGATGCGCAAAAAACACAACATCTTTGTGCTCAACTTTACGATGGTTGTCCTACTAATACGGAGTGGGGGGTTGCCATTCAAGAAACCGCGGGAGTACAGGGTATCGTAGCCATACGGACTGCTGGACAATATGCCGGAGCCGGTTTTGCTATTTTTCAAAATGTAGGAAATTTGTCAACGGTGTCACCCAATACCCTATATTGTTACGAACGGACTGCCGGAACTTATGTGCTTACAAAAGGAATCTATTGCCAAAAACTATTTCGTGGAAAATGGATCTCGGAATATGTTTCTAATGCTCATTTGTTTGCCTTGCCTTAAAACTATTTACAGACAATTTACAGACAATAAACCCCCGGATAACGCGTTTATCCGGGGGGTATATTCGGAGTTTTTAATTATCCTTAGATAATTATTTCGCCTCTTGCACCGGGGCTTCCGTGGTAGTCTCGGTGGGTTTTTTAAGTTCTTGTAAGCGGGCCGCTTTACCGGACAGTTTGGTCAAGTAATTGAGTTTAGCGCGGCGTACTTTGCCGATTTTGAGTACTTCAATGCTGTCCACCCGGGGAGAGTGCACCGGGAAAATGCGTTCCACGCCTACGCCAAAGGATACTTTGCGTACGGTAAAAGTCTCGCCAATGCCGCTGCCTTTGCGGGCAATAACTACGCCGTCAAACGCTTGTAAGCGTTCCGTGTCGCCTTCTACTACTTTTACTTTGACACGTACCGTGTCGCCGGCTTTGAAAGACGGGACATTGGTTTTGAGATTGTGTTTAATATCGTTGATATTCATAAAACTACTTCCTCCGAATTGTTTTTTTCTTTACGGCCTTTTTTACCGGTTGAGAGGCGGTTAGTAAATCGGGCCTTAATTGTTTTGTTAATCTGAGTGCCTGTTCGTGTTTCCACGCGGCGATTTCTTTATGGTTTCCGTTCAGTAAAACCTCGGGTACTCGTAATCCCCGCCAAACTTCCGGGCGGGTGTACTGGGGGGCTTCTAACAGCCCTTCTTCAAACGATTCACTGGTCGTTACGTCTTGCTTCTTAAAAGTGCCTTTCTGCAACCGCGTAATCGCGTCTATCATGGTGCAAGCGGCAAGTTCTCCGCCCGTCAAAATAAAATTGCCCAAAGATACTTCTAAATCCACCTGCGGATAAATCCGCGCATCTATTCCTTCGTAATGCCCGCACACAAAAATCAGGTGGCGCTTTTTGGCTAACTTTTTGGCCAAGGTTTGGTCAAAGGTTTGCCCGCGCGGGCTGGTTAAAATTACGAAAGATGTTTTTTTACGTAACTTTTTAATCGCCTGATACAGCGGTTCGGCCTTCATTAACATTCCGGGCCCGCCACCATAGGGGCGATCGTCAATCGTTTGGTGTTTGTCCGTTGTGAATACCCGCGGACTTAACGTTGCCAACTTGATTATCCCCGCTTTGCGCGCCCGCCCGACAATACTGTGGGAAAGCGTTTGGTCTATCATTTCTTCAAAAGCGGTGATAACGTCAATTTTCATTAGTCTTCCAACTTTAGGGTAACTTTTTTATCCTGCTTGGCTCCGGCGGCACTCAAAACCGTGCGTACGGCTTTGATGATACAACCGTCTTTGCCAATGATTTTACCTTTATCAGCCGAGCCCACTTTCGTGGACAAGAAAATCCGATTGTCTTCTACCTTTTCTTCTACAACTACGTCTTGAGGCGTAGAAGAAAGCGATTTCAAAATTAACGTGGCTAGTTCTTTCATAACAAGCCCCGTTGATTATTTGGCGCTGGCTTTTTTAATCAAACTAGCGACGGTTTCCGACGGTTTGGCGCCGATTTTCATCCAATATTCCACACGGGGCATATTGAGTTTAATTTGTTCGGCGGCGTTCGGATTGCACGGGTGATATTGCCCTAACACTTCTTTTGCTTCTTGGCCGACCGCTGATTTCTTTTCAATTGCGACGACTCTGTATTGAGGTTGGGCTTTTTTGCCTACCCGTTGTAATCTAATTACTACTGCCATTGTATGACTCTCCTTATGTACCTTCTGCATTGGTGCAAAAGGTTGATATTAAATGTACTAAGATGCCTGCTTAATTTGTTTAAGGGCCACAGCAGGATCTTTTGCACTAAAAATTGCATTTCCGGCTACTAACACATCTGCCCCCGCTTGTACAACTTCGCGCGCGGTTTGCGCGTTAATACCGCCATCCACTTCCAACCAAACCGGACGGTTTGTTTTCGTTATCAGTTGGCGAATTTGCCGTATTCTTTCGGGCGCCTCGGGCAAAAATTCTTGCCCGCCAAAGCCCGGATATACACTCATTACTAAAATCAAATCGGTTTCTTCCAATACCGGAATAATGGACCGGACATCGGTGTCGGGTTTAATAGATACACCCACTTTTATTCCCAGCGCATGAATTTGTTTCAACACATCTTTTACATCATCTTGCGCTTCCAAATGTACGGTCAGTAAATCAGCCCCGGCTTTAGTAAACGGCTCAATAAACCGGGCCGGATGTTCCACCATCAAATGCACATCCAGCGGTAAGGAAGTGTTTTTCTTCAAAGAACGCACTAATGCCGGCCCAAAACTTAAATTCGGTACAAAGTGTCCGTCCATTACGTCCACATGTAACCAATCGGCTCCGGCCAGTTCTACACGTTGCACGTCTTGCCCTAACTGCCACAAATCGGCAGACAATAAAGACGGCGCAACATATATTTTACCATTTGCGGGGGGAATTTTGGAAGTCATTTTTATAAAATCTCCCGTTCCCGTACTAACACTCCGTCGGTAAAGATGCGTAAAGTAGCGGTGCCCGCATACGGAATTTCCAAATTGATTTTAGAGCCGGGTTGCTTGGTTTCATTCAAAATTTCATTTTCACCCGTCTCATCTTCCAGCACTACGCGCACATGACTGGCGTTTTTACCTTGCGGCATTTCGTAGTGCAGGTGATATACTTTTTCATCATCACTAATCGGGCGGCGGCTGACGGTAACTTCTACGTTTGTACCGGGGGCAGTTTGACTATCTGCCGCCGGACGTTGTGCCGCAATCGTGCCGTTACGAAATGCGCTGGTCGGATCTTCTTTGATAATTAAATTGATGTTTTGCGCACTGGCCCACAGCGTGGCTTCGGATAAATTTTTGCCTTTGAAATTAGGTACTAATACAACGCTGGATGGCGGTTGACCGTTGGAAATAATCAGCGAAACGGTTTCTCCTTTTTGTACCATACTGTCTGCTTTGGGATTTTGCGCGACGATCAGCCCTTTTTCATACGTAAGCGAATAGGCATTTTCCACCTTGCCTACGCTTAACCCTGCTTGACGTACGGCTAGTTGCGCGCTTCGTAAGTCGGTGCCAACTAACGTCGGTACAAAGACCATTTCATCCCCTTGGCTGATCCATACACGAATCACGCGGCCTTCCCGCACGGTTGAACCGGCAGATGGAATTTGACGAAGTACAGAGCCGGGGGGAACATTCTGGGCAAATTCTACGCCCGCTTGTTTAATGGCTAAATTTTGTGCGGCGAGCAAGCCTAATGCTTGCGAAACGGGTTTTTTGGTTAAGTCGGGCACGGACACTTCTTTGCGCGTATGCACGAGTGCGCCCATCACCCAGTCGGCCGATACGAAAAGTAAGGCAACAAAAAACGCAAGCACTACCAAGGCGATAACCCATTTGGTAAGCCGGCGTGATTTTTTGGGCTTGTTATTTAAAAAATCGTCAAAATTTTGTTCGTTTTGTGTCATAATTTTTCTACAAAAATCAAATCGCCTGTATGTAAGGCGCGTCCGTTTGCAAAATCTGCTGCGGGCATGGGTTTTTTACCGGCGGGTTGTACTTGACTGATCCACACCGCACCCTCTTTACATTTTACTAAAATTCCGCGGTTTCTCTCAATAGCCAATACGGTGCCGGGGGCTTGGGTGTCGGTGTTTTGTTCCGGTTGGGTTTGTAACACTAGTAACCAATCTGATTTCCCGTTATGCAAAAACGGAATTTTGGGCTTAGGCCCGCACGCAAGTCCGCGCACGCGGTTATGTAATTGTGTGGCGGTTAAATCGGCCGGATGCAAAAGTGCATCTTCTTTTTGAAGCATCGGGGCAAGGGTGGGCACGCCTTGTTGCGGCGTGCGGAGTATATTACCTTGCTCTAATTGTAAAATTGTTTCTTGCAAAGCCTCTAACCCAAGCGCGGTTAATTTTTCAAACAACGTTTTGGCATTGTCTTGCGGGGCAATATCTAATTTTTTTTGCAGAAATAACGGCCCGTCATCCATTCCTTCGTTTATCCAAAAAGTGGAAACGCCGGTTTGGGTATAACCTTGCAGTAACGCTTGTTGTACAGGGGCCGCGCCGCGTAAGTGCGGCAGTAAAGAAAAATGTACATTGATCAGCCCCAATTTAGGTAGCGCAATAAAATTCGGGCGGAAAATTTTTCCGTACGCTACGACGATACCTACATCAAAAGGAATTTTTGAAATTTCATCAAAACTGTCTTTTAATTTTTCGGGTGATAAAACCGGAAGCCCCAAATTTTGTGCCATTTGTTTGACGGGGCAAGCGGATACTTCCATCCCGCGTCCGCGCGGTTTATCGGCTTGCGTAACGACGAGTTTTACGTTCGTAAGTTCGTGGGTGCGTTGTAAAAACGGCACGGAAATATCGGGCGTACCGAAAAAAATCGTGTTCAGTTTAACCATATATTTAATTTTATCAAATAGTGCGTCGATTTTTGTATACTCTAAAAATGCCACTTCTAAATGATTACGCCACGCAAGCCCGGAAGTTGTTTGAAGATTTTTGGGTAAGCGAAAATTTGGAAAAATATAGCCACCAATTTATTGTTGCGGAAAAATGAAACTCCCCGAGCATAAGCCCGGGGAGTTTTATCAAATTTTATCTTCCGCCGCCGCCACCACCGCCGTGACCGCCGCCGGAACTTCCTCCTCCGTGGCTCCCGCCACCGCCACTGCTACGGCTACTTTCACTGGGGCGGCTACTGCTTGCGCTGGAAACGGCGCGGGATAAGTCGCTTGTGATAAAATGAGTCCCGCCGGCTGCTTCTGTGCAGCGTTCCAATACCGCTTGTGATAAAATACCTTTGAAATTCTTTATCCATTGGTTTTTTAACCCCAGCGCAAAGGCATAAGGCAAAAAATTGCAGAAAATAGTTTCCGCATTTTGTGGGTTGGACGCTAAAGTGCGGTACGTTTCGGCAACGCGCAAATAATGCTTGAACCCATACAATTCGGTATAGAGTTGCTGGCCCTGCTGTGTTACGTTACGTATGAGATACGTATATAAACTAAACAAAAGCACGATACTAACAAATATTAGTTGACAAAATATACTGTAACGCGTGTTTTGCATAGCAATAAGTATCGCAGCAAATAGTTGGGTAGGAAACAACATCGGAAGGATACCCCATTTCGGTTGAATCTGTTTCGGCATAGTTGCTAAAACAATATTAAACAGGGATAAGAATATCGCCCCGATAAACGGTAAAATAAGCAGCGTAATGTTGCCTTCGTCAATTGAAGAAATAAATACTCCGGTATCGTTAAACATTTCCCAAACGCCGGGATTGTAAATCAATGTAACGGCTCCCAGTATGCCCGCTAATCCGGGTAACAATCCTAATAAACACAAAAGACGAAATACCGTTTTTACATAGGGAGTATTTTGATTGATGAAAGGTTCGGCCATCTTTTGAAATTCGTCGTCGGTTTTGGTGTCAATGTGGTGAAAAATATCTTCGGCTGAGTACGGCGCCAACGTGCGCGTTTCGGTATCTTTGGGAAATAACTGCTTAAGCACAATTTTTTCTTCAACGGGTAAGCCGTCCGTATCTTGGCGTAACCGGGTTAGTTTGGTTTTGTTGCGGTCTAAAGGAGTGATTTTTATATATCCGTTAAGCGCCAAATGAAGTAGCGAACACGTATGCATGGCGGTATTGATTCGTAAGTGTTCTAAATAGTATATAAAAGCGGGGGAAAACTCGCGCGGCGGTTCATACTGCGGAACGAGCGTATAAAAGGGATCTCGGCCTTTCGTCCACCAAGTAATTGCCATAAAGCAAATTAAAAACACACCGAGGATGATCGCAATACGTAACGGGGCGCGGAGTAAGCGAAACCAAAAAATCCGCTCGGCACGAAATTTATCCGCCAGCATGTTTGCCGATAAAATAGAGACAACCCCTTTATCAAACGGAATAGCAATGGTCATCCCTTCGCGCGGTGATAACGGGCGGGTTGTTTCGTAAGTCAGTTTTCCTACTTCTTCAGTATGATTGGCTTTGCCGCCTTTGGGCCCTGTATAGAGCGAAATACCGTCTTTTTGTACTTTTACTTGTTCGGGAAATGTTACGTGCACGCGAGCTTTATCCATGGAGAAAGCCCAATTGTTTCCGGTAACGTTCCAATAGAGCTCGTCGTAGTCCTTATAAGAATCAACGGCTCCGATAAATGTGTACGTAAAGGTATAGGTATGTTTGCCGACGGGGATATAATTATCATCTCCGAAATTGATAGTTAATATGCTGTTATTTTTCTCTACAAAAAACGGATGTTCTTGTCCGTCAAATTGCAACGAAACAGGTAGCACTTTTTCTGTGCGGGAAACGGGGATATCGCGGTAAATACCGCGGTTAATGTTTTGATGTTTGACGTTAAGGGTAATGTTTTCAACAACGGTAATAGAGCCGTCTGTATGGACGGTAATATCCGAGTCAAACAGATAGATTTTTTCCGGGTCGTTTGCCGATGTGTCATACGTTTGCGCGCCGGACACAATCCCCAACGCGGGAAGAAAAAAAACAGCAAGTAACAGAGAATAAATTTTTTTCATAACAAGATTATAGTAAATCCGTAAGCAAAAAGAAGTCTGTATTTTTGGCAGACTTCTTTTATTATAAATTGGTAGGACGGGTTTATCTTCCGCCGCCGCCACCACCACCGTGACCGCCGCCGGCATGACCGCCGCCGTGGCTTCCGCCGCCACCGCCGCCGCTGCTGACACTTTTGGAAAGACCTCCGGAGGATATAAACCGCATGCCTCCGGCCGCTGATGTGCATTTATCTATAATGGCTTTGGAAAGCACCCCTTCAAATTTTTTCATCCATTTGTTTTCTAATCCAAAAGCAAACGCAAACGGTAAAAACGCACAGAAAATTTGTTCCGCTTTGGTCGGGTCGGATGCATATACACGGTTAATTTCGGCGGTTTTCATATATTTCTTAAAACCGTAAATATGCGCAAAGAGTTCCTTGCCGCGTTCGGTTACGTTGCGAATGAGCGTTACGTAGAAAGACAGCCCCCACATTCCTAAAACATAGGATAGCGAACAAATCAATGCGGCCGGCCCCGCCTGCAAGGACATCGGAATCCAAAAGGCAGAGTAAAATGCCGTGATTGCAAGCCCTAATATAACTTTAAGACCTATGCGGGAATGAATAATGGAAGTCAGTGTAAAAAATACCGCAAAGTGTAGGTTGATAAATATAAGCGGAAATCCTATTTTCCCTAAACATAAAGGCGGTACAAGCCCCAATATCACCATACCGATAACGGCTTTTTTGATATAAGATGAATGGCTGATGATATATTCTTTTGCATTTTGCCTAAACAATTTTTCTATGCCTTTGTGGAAAGGTTTCCATCGTTGGGCGGTATATGGCCCTAAACTGAAGGTATCAGTACCGTGCGGGAATAAAAGCGTAATCAACCCGGCTTCTTCTTCCGGTAAATCCAGTGTATCGCGGTTCTTTAAAATAATGGTGGCTTTATCCATGGCGAAAAAAGATTTGTTTTCTTTAATTTCTATATACCCTTTCATCGCCAAATCCAGTAGCATACAGGCTATGGCGGTTGTGTCCAATTCTTGTGTACATAAATAGTGCATAAACGCCGGCGATATGTTTTGCGGCGGCTCGTATTGAGGTACAAGTAAATAAGACGGATCTATCCCTACCATAATCCACGTACTGATAAAATAGATAAATAGACCGACTAATAACAGTAGCGCCAATATGGAAGCAGGCGCAAAAAAGAGCCTTAATGATTGAAAAGAAGACGGTTTTTGTATAACGCCTTTATAGAACGGAATAGCAATGGTCATTCCTTCGTGCGGGGATAACGGGCGGGTCGTTTCGTAAGTCAGTTTTCCTACTTCTTCGGTATAATTGGCTTTGCTGCCTTTGTACCCGGTATAGAGCGAAATACCGTCTTTTTGTATTTGTACTTGTTCGGGAAATGTTACGTGCACGCGGGCTTTGTCAATGGAGAAAGCCCAATCGCTTCCGGTAACGTTCCAGTAAAGTTCATCGTGATTTTGGTAAAAATCAATCGCGCCTGTAAATTTATAGGTAAAGGTATAGGTGTGCTTGCCCCACGGGATATAATTATCATCTCCGAAGTTAATGCGTTGGATTTTGCCTTTAAATTCAATGAAAAATGGGTGAGAAACTCCGTCAAACGTTAAGGATAGGGGCTCTATCGATTCTTTGAGCGAGAACGGAATATCGCGGTAAATACCGCGGTTAATGTTTTGGTGTTTGACGTTAAGGGTAATGGTTTCAACGACGGTAATAGAGCCGTCTGTATGGACGGTAATATCCGAGTCAAACAGATAGATTTTTTCCGGGTCATTTGCCGACGTGTCATACGTTTGCGCGTTGGAGATTATCCCCAGCGTGGGAAGAAGAAAAGCAACAAGTAACAGGGAATAAATTTTTTTCATAGCAAAATTATAGTAAATTTGCGTGAAAAAGCGGGTGTTTTTTGAAATCATTGGGTTGTTTGGTATAATAATAATTGATTTTTAAATTTATGAGATAGTATAAAATAAAGGAGTATTGTTATGAGAAAAGCATCATCCGGTCATTTGGGGTTTACGCTCATTGAATTATTAGTGGTTGTGCTTATCATAGGCATATTAGCCGCGGTAGCCTTGCCGCAATATAAGCGTGCGGTGCAAAAAGCCCGTCTAACGCAAATGATTACGTATATGGATGCGCTTAAAAAAGGGGCGGAATTATATTATATGGCTAACGGAGAATATCCCAATGATGTGACGGCGTTAGATTTGGATATTTCCGGTGCGGCCGTTAGTCTGGGGCAATCTACTAAAATTACACAAGGCACTACGGTAGCCGCCACTTTTGCGGACGGTACCGAATGTATGGTGCATGGTTCGGCCACGGCCTGTATTGATGATGATTTTTATTTATTGCGCATTCACGATAACGTTTCTTATCCGGGGTTACCGAATGGCCTTTTATGTGCGAGCCGTCACGCCGGACAATCTAGTCCGGTATGCGCTTCTATGTCCAGCGCAAGCAGTATCGCATCCGGCAACCATATATTTTACTTGATCGGAAATTAAAACCGGTTCGTAGGGGACGGCCTGTCGCCCATATACGGTAAAATTTGGTATAATGAATATAGATATACGGGCCAGCCACTCGGCGTGTATATAATTGGAGAGGTGTGTGAGTGGTTGAAACAGCAGGTCTCGAAAACCTGTAAACCGCAAGGTTTCGAGGGTTCAAATCCCTCCCTCTCCGCCAGTTAAAAAGCACCCTAACGGGTGCTTTTTTATTGGCAAAGAGTGGAGCGGCATAAACTGCTTTATGCCGCGTCGGGGCATAAACTGCTTTATGCCGCGTCGGGATTTGAAGCTCGCAGCGATGTTTTTGTTTGCGAAGCAAGGCAAAAACCGCGAGAGCGGGCCCGGACGCAATTCCCGTCAGGAAATTGACGTAGGGCAAATCCATGAACAGTTAAAAAGCACCCTAGCGGGTGCTTTTTTATTATTGCTCAAAAGAAAAATTTATCCCATCATTTGGGTCGCACTCATAGGCCGTTCCGTTGGAACAACACGTGTCCCCTACCGAAAGGTCATCCTTGTTCAACCCACAGAAATCAGCACATAAAAATACGCTGCTTTCATTATTAGCGGTACAAGATGTCTTTGGGGAGCCGTAATAGCGGCTCAATACATAGTTCATGCCGTTTGCCGATGGAGTAATCCGTTGGGCAGTTATCTTGTGCGGGTGTAAGGTTACCTCAAATCCGTTTCCCGGTTTGCCTGTTTGTTGATTAAGGTCGGTGTAATACACATTTCCTTGGGCTCCTTGCGGGGCGACATCTAATTCTCTAAAGTCCGTTACATAGTGATCGTATTGCAAGCCGGCCCGCAATTGCGCTTGATTGATGTTTTCCATCAAAGTAACCGCTTCTGTCAAACGGGCTTTTTCTACCGCCCTGAAGAATTGCGGCATGGCTATAGCGGCGATCATGCCGGCAAAAAGCGTGCCGACTAACAATATCACTACCCCGATTACAACGGCTACAACACAGCCCGAGTTTTCTTCCGGTTTTGTGTCCGCCACTATACAATCGGCTAACATATCATGCAAGCATTGTTTGCGTTCTGTCCACAAGCACATTAAATAACCGATACCTAAAATCAAACCGGAAATATACATCCCCAAGTTGCGTCCTAATGAACGCCAAAAGGAAATGCGTTGGCCGGCGGAGTCGGTTACTTTTAAGCCCATGATTCTTTTGCCCAGCGTGGCTTGCGCCGTAGAACTTTCCGGCCAAACAAAATACAACAAAAAGCATGCTATAGTAAAAAACATCCACAGTAACGTGGTTTGTAACTGGCCGTGTATGGTATTCGTGTGATTAAGAATACCTGTTATCCCTAACAGCACAGCAAGAAATATCGCTCCGGCTGTTTTAATAAGCCCGTAAATAATTATATCTATAAAATAAGCGGCAACACGTTTCCAAAAACTTGCGTAAGTCATATTTTCTCCTAGTTCTTAATAGAACAGAAAAAATTATAACATATTTACGGAGACAAAAGTGGTATTTGCTATAATACCTATATATCATTGTTAGGGGGATTTTATGGCAGAAAATTGTTCGCATGATTGCGCCAGTTGCGGTGCAAATTGTTCCAGTCGGCAAGGCGAAATGCCCAAAATCAAACCGCATTTACTCAGCCGTATTAAACACGTTATTGGGGTAGTCAGCGGTAAAGGGGGGGTCGGAAAATCGTTTGTTACCGGCTTACTCGCTAGCGAGATGACTCGCCGCGGGTTTGCGTGCGGTATTTTAGACGGGGATATTACCGGCCCGTCTATTCCCAAAATGTTCGGTGTGCACGAACGCGCCACCGGGGATCAGGACGGTATTTATCCCGTTACCACCGCAAGCGGCATACAAATTATGTCGCTTAACTTATTATTAGAAAACGAAACCGAGCCTGTTATTTGGCGCGGCGCGTTAATTACGGGAACGGTGCAACAATTTTGGACAGATGTAGTTTGGAAAGATATTGATTATCTCTTTATTGATATGCCGCCCGGTACCGGGGATGTTACTTTAACTGTTTTCCAATCTTTACCGGTGGATGGTATTATCATGGTGTCGTCTCCGCAAGATTTGGTGCAGTTAATAGTGGGCAAGGCCGTCAAAATGGCACAAAAAATGAATGTGCCGATTTTGGGACTTGTGGAAAATATGAGTTATTTACAATGCCCGGATTGCGGAAAACAGATAGCGTTATTCGGGCCGTCTAAAGTGGAAAAAACAGCGCATGAATTTGGTATTTCTCCGGCGGTGCGTTTGCCGTTAAACCCAGATGTTACCACGGCCATAGATAATGGGCAAATGGAATCGGTGCGGCAGGAGGCTATTGCTCCGCTTGCAGATAAACTTACGCAACTTGCGTAATTAAATGGTACAATGAAAACAGAGGATATTTATGGCCACTACATTAAGTAAACTTGCTACCGTGATTGGGGATTCCCCGACACTCAAAATCAACGCCGCTGCGCGTGCCCTAAAAGCCGCCGGCGAACCGGTGATTCACTTAGGCGGCGGAGAGCCGACCTATCCGGCTCCGCAAGCCGCAGTAGATGCAATTATTGCACAAGCCAAAACCCGTAAGATTAAATATTCACCTTCTTCGGGTACACCGGCTATGAAAAAAGCCGTTATCGGTTATACCGAGCGCCAATACGGCCGCACGTTTGAACCGGCTAATGTGTTAATTTCTGCCGGGGCTAAACAAGCGTTATTTAACTTTTTACTCGCCGCAGTAACCGAAGGCGACGAAGTCATTTTTGCCGCTCCTTATTGGGTCAGTTATCCGGAAATGATTAAAATGGCCGGCGGTACACCTGTTTGCGTGCGCCCGACGGAAGGCTTACAAGTTAAAGCCCAACAAATTTTAGATGCTGTTACGCCTAAAACGAAAGCCATTTTGCTTAACAGCCCGTGCAACCCTTCGGGTCAAATTTATAGCGAAGAATTTATCAAAACGATTGTGGAATTTGCCGAGAAAAATGATATTTTCCTCGTGATGGACGATATTTACCACCAACTCGTTTTTGATGGAAACAAAACTCCTAATCCGTGCAAATATGCCAAAGAAGGTAACAATATGGTTATCATCAACGGTGTATCCAAATTGTACGGCTTAACGGGCCTTCGTATCGGTTGGGCCGTATCGGCACGCAAGGATTTAATTGCCGCTATGGGCCGCATGCAAGCACAAAGCACTTCCTGCAATAGCGACTTGTCCGAAACGGCCGCTTGCGCTGCCTTAAACGGTGACCAAGGCTGTATTGCTGATATGTGCCGCGTGCTAGAGGACAACCGCAATACGTTGTTGGAAGAAGTAGCCAAGATTCCCAATATCAAGGTACAAAAACCGATGGGAACTTTCTACTCATTTGTAGATTTTAGTCACTATAACAAATCTTCGGCGGAACTCGCGCAGTTCTTGCTGGAAAAAGCGTTAGTGGCTGTAGTACCCGGGGTAGCGTTCGGGGCAGACGGATATTTACGCATCAGTTTCTGTGCGGATAAGGCTTCTATTATAGAAGGCGTACGCCGCATTCGCTGGGCGTTGGATAATACGCAACCCAATGAACTGAAAATCGGGGATAAAATTCTTAAGAGGAACTAAATGAAAAAAGTAAATGCAACACCGGACTTTTTTAAGCCCGACTTTGGATTAGAACACGCCGGCATCTGCACATCTAAAAATGTGTATTGGAACTACTCCACGCCGGCTTTGTACGAAGAATCACTTAAACGTGAAGAAGGCAACGTCGTATATGGCGGCCCGTTGTGCGTAAGCACCGGCAAACATACCGGTCGTAGCCCCAATGACCGCTATTTCGTGGAAACCCCCGAAATTGATGGTAAACTCTTTTATTGCAAAAGCAATAAAGGTATTAAAGCCGAATATTTTGATAAAATCTTTGCCAAAGTACAAAAATACGTCGCAGATAAAGACCTTTTTGTACGTGATGCCTATGTGGGCTCCAGCGAAGCGTCGCGCTTAAAAGTGCGTGCTATTACCGAGTGCGCTTGGTCTAACCTGTTTGTTAAAAATATGTTCATTGAACCCAAACAGGAAGAACTTAAATCGTTCGTGCCGGAATTTACGCTTATCTGCTTGCCCAAAATGCATGTAGATCCGACCACCGACGGTACCGTTTCCGAAACCGCTATTTTAATTAACTTCGCTAAAAAATTAGTACTCGTTATCGGTAGCGAATACGGCGGAGAAAACAAAAAAGCGTTATTCACGATTATGAACTTCCTCTTGCCGCAAAAAGGCATTATGACCATGCACTGCTCGGCCAACGTAGGAAGCAAAAACGACAGCGCCATTTTCTTCGGTTTGTCCGGTACGGGTAAAACCACCTTGTCGGCTGATATTACCCGCGGTCTCATCGGTGACGATGAACACGGTTGGGATGATGACGGCGTATTTAACTTTGAAGGCGGCTGCTATGCTAAAGTCATTCACTTAAGCCAGGAAGCCGAACCGCAAATTTATTCCACCACCCAACGCTTCGGAACGGTGTTGGAAAACGTCGTGTTTGACCCGCAAACGGGTAAATTAGATTTAGACGACGATACCTTAACCGAAAATACGCGCGCGTGCTATCCGCTTAACTTTATTGATAACGCGGTAGAATCTAAACGCGCTACCCACCCCAAAAACATCATTTTCTTAACGTGTGATGCGTTTGGTGTGATGCCGCCTATTTCCAAATTGACGCCCGATCAAGCGCTCTATCACTTTATCAGCGGTTATACCGCCAAAGTGGCCGGAACGGAAAAAGGTGTCAAAGAACCGACCAGCACGTTCTCTACGTGTTTCGGCGGTCCGTTTATGGCCTTGCACCCGTCTGTGTATGCGGAACTTTTGAAAAAGAAAATTCAAGCGCATAATGTGGATTGCTGGCTCGTTAATACGGGCTGGATTGGTGGTCCGTACGGCGTAGGCAAGCGCATCAGCATTAAATATACGCGTGCGTTGTTAAATGCTGCTTTAGACGGCAAACTCGCCAAAGTAGATTTCATTACCGACCCGGTATTTGGTTTCCAAATCCCGACGTCTTGCGAAGGCGTACCTTCGGAAATTTTGAACCCCATTAACTTGTGGAACAATAAAGAAGACTATATGGCGAAATATGAAGCACTCGCCCGGTCGTTTATTGAAAACTTCAAAAAATACGAAGACGGCTGCACCAAAGAAGTATTAGCCGCGGCTCCGAAAGTGAAAGTCGCCGCGTAAGTAATTTGAAAATGGGGGCTTGTGGGTTGTATAACAAGCCCCTAATATACTAGAATAAAGAAAATTAAACTAAATAGGAGATCTTTAAGTATGGCAAAAGCAAATGCAAAATTTATGGCACCTTTAACCCCCAGCGCTGAATTAGCGGCGGTAGTGGGAACGACGGCAATGCCGCGCACCGAAGTAGTCAAAAAAATGTGGGACTACATTAAAAAGAACGGTCTTCAAGATACGACCAACAAACGCATGATCAACTCTGATGCGAAATTGGCCCCGATTTTTGAAGGCAAAAAACAAATCAGCATGTTTGACATGAGCAAATACTTGTCCAAACACTTGTCTAAATAACGGTTATTCGTTTAATAGCAAGGCGGGAAAATATATATTTTCCCGCCTTGTTTATTTTCCCGGCAACACTTTAACAACTTCTGCCAATCATTCAGTATCAGTTTTTTAGTTTGTCTTTTTTGGGGATGAAAAAAACACGGAAATATCTAATTTTTCTGTTAGTGCATAGGATTTTATTTCTCGGGAGAGAGTTTCCCAATAGGTATGGTTGTTATGCATATAAATATCTATATATAACGGCAATGTTTGGGGATAATTATTCTCAATAAACGTTAATACACGCTTTTGGTAAGCCGGGCGCATATTCAAACTGTCCACATAATAGTAATCTGTATAGGGACGTGTTTGCTGAAGAATGTCTTTCCAATCGGTTATTCCCGGCATAAATGGGGCTATCATTACGCCGGTTCGTATGCCGTTTTCATGCAGTAATTTTAGCGCATCAATTTTGTCTTTAATCGGCGATGCTCCCGGTTCTGCCAGTTCTCTAAAAGTTTCATCTGCTGAAGAAAACGAAAACATGACGCTGCTGTTGTTGGCCAGTTCTTTAAGGATATCCAAATCGCGTATAACAAGGGCTGATTTTGTTAAAATGTGCACATAGGCTTGGCAATCTCTAAGTTGCTTAAGAATGTTACGGGTAATTTGAAATTCTCTTTCGTACGGGTTGTATGGATCTGTTACCGAACTTAATAGCACATTCGTATGAAATAATTGGATAGGACGAAAAGGTATATTACAAGTACGCACGTCTAAAAACTCGCCCCATGGTTCTTCATGTCCGGAAAATTTCCGCATATATTCCGCATAACAATAAATGCACTTATGCGTGCAACCGATATACGGGTTGATAGCATAATCTACTCCGGAGATTTTACTTTTAGATAAAAATGTTTTTACGGGAATATATGAAATGGTAACCATATAACCAATCTAATTATTTTTTGAATATGCCAAAAAATCTATGTATTATTATAATATATCATCTTATTTAAGGAGAAGTACATGCGAAAAATTGTATGGGTATTGTTGGGAATAATGACAGCCTTGCCGGGTTTTGGACAGTTGCAGAAAGTATGCCAATATGGCGTATTGCCGACGGATAACATTACGTCGTTAGAAGTTAACCCGTCCATGACGGTTATAGATGACAGCGGAAGTGTTTCTGCGTCACAGGTAACTTTTAAGGGATATCATGTAATTAACCCAAACTGGAACTGGGGGGTAGAAGTGCCGTTGAGTCGTTTTGAATCGCCTGAAAAATCGGTCAATGGGTTGGGGGATATCTTGTTTGCCATAACGTGGATGCAACCGGAAACCGACCGTAGTTTGGGGTATGGAGCCAAAATGGAGCTAATTACACCGACCGCTACCGATAAGCGCTTGGGTAGCGGCCAGTTGCAAGCCAGCCCATCGGTGTTTGGTGTCTGGACGAATGGCAGCGGTTTTTATGTGGCGTTAGGATATAAGCACTATGCATCTGTAATTGGCGATCATGCCCGCGAGGATATCAATTACGGACGTATCCGCGGGAATATCAGTTATTTGTCCGAAAATAAATGGTGGATACAAACAAATTGGTATTATTACCAAAATTTCCACGAAAGCGGCAAAATGGAATTTGTACCGGAAGTAGAACTCGGCACGCTGGTAAATGAAGGGACGGCCTTTTACATCAATAGCGGTACGCATGCGGCTGGAAACTGGAAGAGTAAAGATTGGAGCGTAAGTATCGGTTTTAAAGTGTTGTATTTGTAAAACTGAATTTTGAAAAGTGACTCCCGACGCAGACAAAGCAGTTTGTCTGCTCCGAGCCTACATACAAAAACCCCGCATAAAGCGGGGTTTTTATATTTGCGCTCGGCTATGTCGTCGGCCACAAGTCGCCTTGCTGACGCGCGGCGCTCGCGGCCCCGCCTCGCCATGCTCGCCTTTCGTTCATGCTTTGCAAGAACTCAAACTCGCATAAGGCTGCGGCTTTCGACTCCCGACGCAGACAAAGCAGTTTGTCTGCTCCGAGCCTACATACAAAAACCCCGCATAAAGCGGGGTTTTTATATTTGCGCTCGGCGGGAGTCGAACCCACATTTCCAGCTTCGGAGGCTGACGCTCTATCCATTGAACTACGAGCGCGTAAATCTATCTCTATTTTATCAAATTATGATTTCGTATGTATTAGATTTTGTCGCCGTGTACCGTAAATTTACGTGGCAAGTTTAGCCCAATGGCTATCAGCGCGCCTATCCCCAAAATATACGGATAATATAAGTACCGCATAATTTGCAACGGCGATATGCCCGATAAACTTGCTGCCATTAACAGTTGGGCTCCGTAAGGTAAAATGCCTTGGGTCACACACGAAAAAATATCTAATAAACTGGCGGCTCGATTAGGGGAAATATGAAATTTTTGGGCGATTTCTTTGGCAATCGGGCCCGCCATAATAAGGGCAATTGTATTGTTTGCGGTACAGATATTGGCAAAACTGACAACGGCCGCTAAACTTAATTCCGCCCCTTTCCGTCCGGTAATATGAGAGGTGCATGCGCGAATAATCCACGCGAGTCCGCCATTATAGCGCAAAAGTTCCAACATGCCGCCCGCTAGTAATGTAACAATAATCAGTTCCCCCATATTATTAATACCGGCACCCGTAGCACTTATCCAATCCCAGACGCTAAAAGCACGGCTGAGTACACCGATAAGCCCACACAATACAAGCCCACCTAATAATACTACCAGCACATTTACTCCGGCTACTGCGGCCAGTAATACAGCCCCATAGGGAAGAACATGTATCCAATTGACCGCTTGCGGTTCAAACGAGTGCGCCCCTTGGCTTCCAATCAAAATATAGAGTATAGTGGTGATAAGCGCCAGCGGCATCACAAGATTGAAATTGGTCTTGAATTTATCAGCCAGTTTGCATCCTTGTGTACGGGTGGCCACGATGGTGGTATCTGAAATCACGGATAAATTATCCCCAAACATTGCACCGCTGACCACTACGGCGCTCATGAGCGCCGGCGGTAACCCGGTTTGTTGGGAAAGTCCCGCCGCTACCGGCGTGAGTGCCACAATTGTTCCTACCGAAGTCCCCACCGAAACGGAAATTACACAGGCTGCTAAAAAAAGTCCTGCCGCTAACATGTTTCCGGGGACAATCGTTAAGGTTAAATTGACAGTGGCTTCTACCGCTCCCATGGCTTTAGCAGTTTGCGCGAAGGCGCCCGCTAAAATAAAAATTAGCACCATGAGCATAATGTTTTCATCGGCAGCCCCTTTGCAAAACCGTTCAATGCGGGCAGATAAGGTTGGCAGTTTCGTCATAGCGATAGCCACGACACTTGCCAGCACAAAGGCTACTGTAACGGGAATCTTGTAAAAATCTCCGGCAACAAGTGACAGCCCGACATAAGTAATCAAAAATACCGCTAGAGGCGTTAAGGCTCTTAAATGGGGAGTAGGCTCTTTTTTCATAGAAATTATATTGTAGCAATTTTTGGGGACATCTTTGATGTTTTTATCGTCGGGAAGGACTCTCGTTAAAAAAATACTTACTTTTTGAGTACAATGTGCTACAATAATAATATCTTCATTACTACTAGGAGAAATTATGGGAAATCCGATGGACTTTCAAACTATTTTATTTGCGGTGGCTTGTTTGGCCACTTTGTTGTTTGTGCTGAAATTGGTGTTGTTTATGATGGGGGGGGCAGATTCGGAAATTGATAGCGATTTTTCGTCGATAGATGATTCGGATGCTTCGTTTAATTTCCTATCTATTCAATCTGTGTTGGCTTTCTTTATGGGGTTTGGTTGGAGTGGTGTAGCCGCCATGCGCCAATTCGGCTTATCTACCGGAATGTCGCTGATTATAGCAATAGCGGTGGGGTTGTTCTTTATGTTTGTTTCCGCCTATTTAATGCGTATGACGAAAAAACTCAATAAAATCGTTAAGGTAGATTATAACGAATTGAAAGGACAAGTCGCCAAAACCTATACGGCATTTGCCCCAAAAGGCAAAGGCCAAATTCAAGTGACGTTAAATAAACGCTTGTCTATCGTTGATGCTACTAATGCATCGGACGAAAATTTGCCTGCTTTTACGGATGTTACTATCAACCAAGTAGAGCAAAATATCATTTACATTACTAAAAAATAAAGGAGAGTTAAATGGAAATCTTACAAGATAGTGCCTTAGTTAGTTTGTTAGTTACGTTCGGATTTCTTTTCTTGGCGGTGATGGTTTTTGTCGCTCGCCAATATAAAAGATGTCCCTCCAACAAAATCATCGTGGTCTATGGTAAAACCGGCGGTAATACGACGGCCCAATGCGTGCACGGCGGCGGTACGTTTATTATCCCGCTCATACAAGATTACGGGGTGCTTTCGTTGGAGCCGATGACGACGGATATTGATTTGCGCGGTGCGCTTTCCAAAGGGAACATCCGTGTAGCCGTACCGACGACTATTACGTTTGGTATTTCTACCCGTGAAGGTATTATGATTAACGCCGCCGAACGTTTGCTCGGCCTAAGCAAAAATGAAATTATTGCGCAAGCCAGCGATATCATTTTAGGGCAGTTACGTTTGGCCATTGCCACGTTAACCATTGAAGAAATCAACCAAGACCGCGAAAAATTCTTGGAACTCATTAACGCCAACGTCAATACCGAGTTAAATAAAATCGGTTTGGAAATTATCAACGTCAACATTAAAGATATTACCGATGAATCGGGCTATATTGACGCTATCGGTAAAAAAGTAGCCGCCGAAGCCATCAACAAAGCCAAAGTGGACGTGGCCCAACAGGAAAAATTCGGTGCCGTCGGTGAAGCGGAAGCCAACCGGGATAAAGAAGTCCGCGTGGCGGAACAATTTGCCGCAACCCAAATCGGTAAAACCAACGCCCAAAAAGAACAGCGTATTAAAACCGCTACGTTGGAAGCCGGCGCAGTAGAAGGGGAAAACATTGCTAAAGCCAACATCGCCGAATATAACGCTACGTTAGCCGTCAAACAGGCTAATGCCTTGAAACTCGGGGAAGTGGCCAAAGCCAATGCCCAACGCGACGTGTTACTCGCTCAAAAAGAACAAGAAGAAGCGCGCCTTAAAAAAGAAGAATTGGCCCGCCAAGAAGTAGAAAAATTGAAAGTACAAGTACAAGCCGACGCCGAAGCCGAAAAGCAACGCCGTATCGCTTTGGGGCAAGCCGATGCTATTAAAGCGCGGTACTTCGCCGAAGCAGAAGGTGTGCGTGCGGTATTGGAAGCCAAGGCTCGCGGGTACGAACATTTAATCGGTGCTACGCACGATAAGCCGGAAATTGCTACCAGTCTTTTGATGATTGAAAAGATTGAAAATATCGTAGCCAAGCAAGTGGAAGCGATTAAAAATATTAAGTTTGATAAAATTACCGTTTGGGACGGCGCTGCCGGTTCCTCTAAAGGTTCTACGACGGCTAATTTTATGCGCGATTTGATTAAATCGCTCCCGGCGATGCATGATTTAGCCCAACAAGCGGGTATTGAACTACCGCAAGTGTTAGGCAAAGTTGCCGACGGAGAACTCCCGACGGTTAAACCGTCCGCTCCGCAAGGCAAATAAATCAAATACGTTCATTTGAAACACCCCCGGGGAATCTCCCGGGGGTGCTTGTTATTATAAAAATGGAAGAAATGATTATTATTTAACTTTCATTTTTTCAAACACGAGGAAATCATACAATTCTTCGGGGGTTTCTATTTCTTCCTCGTGATTGTTTAGACGTACCGTTGCTTGTTTCTTCCCAAAATCATTATCTTCCATCCACCAGCGTAACCATGTTTTTCCTTGTGGAGTGGATGGACAATCCATGACGCTTTCCAACACACAAATTAAACCGGCATATACGGCAGTATGTTGCAGTTGGTTCTTTTCACTTTCCAACGCGTGAATTGCCTTTACAAAAAGATTTTTATCTATCATGTTGCTCTCCTTATCTGTTTTGGAAATTTTATCAAAAAAATCTATTTCAAGCAAAGGAATTATATAATAGGATGCCTGATCTTAATGTGATAAAATATACATATGACTACCATAACTGATACGCTGACGCGGGAAAAAATCATTGTAAGGACAAGTATTATCGGTATTGCAACCAACCTACTGCTGGCGTCGTTCAAAGCTGCCGTGGGGGTTTTGGCACATTCTATTGCCGTGATATTAGATGCGGTCAATAACTTGTCGGATGTGTTATCTTCGCTTATTACGCTTATCGGAGTTAAACTGGCCAACAAAGCCCCCGATAAAAAACATCCGCTGGGGCACGGGCGTATTGAATATATTAGTGCTATGCTTGTGTCGGCGATTGTGTCCTACGCAGGGATTGCGGCACTTGTGGAGTCGGTAAAAAAGATTTTTCATCCGCAAATTCCTATTTATTCAGAGAGTTTTTTTATAGTTGTCGTGGCGGCTATTGTGGTGAAATTAGTGCTTGGCCGGTATGTCAAAAGACAGGGGCAAAAAGTCAGTTCCGGGGCACTTGTAGCGTCGGGAGCAGATGCTTTTTTTGACGCGATATTGTCCGTTTCCGTTTTGGGTTGTGCCATTATTTATGTTTTATTTCAGTTTTCATTAGAGGCCTATGTGGGGGTGGGTATTTCTTTGGTTATTATCAAGGCCGGTCTTTCTATGTTGCAAGAAACCCTGCATGATATCTTGGGCCAACGGGCAGATACTAAAACAACGCAACTGGTCAAACAAATTATCGGCACCGAACCCGAAGTTCGTGGCGTGTATGATTTAATGATTAACAATTACGGTCCGAATAAAAATTATGCGTCCGTACATTTGGAATTGCCTGATACCATGTGCGTGGACGAGGTGGACCAGTTGACCCGTCGTATTGAAGAAAAAGTCTATCACCAAACGGGTATTATTTTAACGGGTGTCGGTGTCTATTCGTATAACACAAAGCAGGGCAAAGCCGCACAACTGCAAAATGATATCCAAGGAAGGGTGTTGGCGCACGATTGGGCGTTGCAATTACATGGTTTCTATGCAAATATAGAGGAAAAAACCCTTCGTTTTGATGTGGTGCTCAGTTTTGATATTTCCCCACAAAAAGCCGTAGAAATATTACAAAGCGAAATCAAAACCGCTTATCCGGACTATGCCATCCAAATCGTGCCGGATGTGGATATTTGCGACTAAAAATCGGATTTCTTTATCAATTGTAGTTTTCTTTTTTGAAACTTTTCCCTATACAAAAAATTAAGACGACAAGGCGATGTCTGCGCGGATTGTTAGACTAATAGTATCTTAAATCAAGGAGACTAAATTATGTCAACAACACCGCAAAATGTCTTAACGCTCATTGCTCAAGAAAATTACTTGGATGCGCAACAACAAATAAAAGAACTGATTGCGCAGTTTCCTCATCAAGAAGAGTTATACCAACTGTATGGCTATTGCGCCAAATGTATAGAAGATATTTGCGAAAAAGAAGCGTGGGAAGAACCCAAACCCGCATCCAAACCGTTAGAACCATGGGAACGATGGCGTCACGAAGCCCAATTGTTAGCCGATAAGGGCGAATATAAAAAAGCCGCCACGTTGCTGGGACTTATATGGGATGGACCGGATATCATAAAACATAATCCTTATTTGCCTATATCACTTTCACGCCAGCCGCGTGCGATTTTATTGCAAGATAGGGCATGCTGCTTATTTTTGCTGGATAATAAGGACGGCGCTAAAACAACGTATGCGCGTGCGATCGGTGTGGAATTAGACCAACTACACCCGGATGATCCCGAACGTATTGATTGTCTGCTTAAGTTAAAAAAATATGATGAAGTATTCCGCTTATTTGATTTGGCCTTGGCACATCTGTCTCGGCCGGAGCAGCACGATATGTATTATAAGCGCTATGCAGTATATAAGCAATTAGGCAATAGTACGGCCGCTAGGCAAGATTTGCAAGAGGCCCTTGGCAGTTTGGAAGCGGATATCGCCGCGCGCCCGCTATTTTATTTGTTGTATTATACGCACGCGGCGTGGCTGATAGAAAAAGGCGATTTGAAAAAAGCGTTACTGGAAAATGCCAAAGCCATTGCTTTATGGCCCGATTTGTACCAATATCACTTACAACGTGCCGAAATTTATGCCCGTTTAGGGCGAACGCACGAAGCACGCGCGGAACTCGCCTTGGTGGAACAAGGAACGCTACGCCGTGTGGATGAGTGTCGGCCGTCTGAAAAAGCCAAAATTTATGAGTTGTTGGGCGATTTGGACAAGGCCGAAAAATTATACCGTTCGGAACACGTCCGTATTTTAACGCGTTATGAGCAGTTGTATGCTTTTTATGAACGTCATAACCGTAAGGACGATATCGTCAAATTGCGCCAAATCCAACGGCAAGAGCCGTACTTTCGCGACCGCGTGTGCGAACAGGAAATATTAGATTTATTTTAAGGAGAGAAACTATGGAATATATTTTGGTTATTTTAGTAACGTGTCTTATTCTGCTTATAGCACAACGCTGCGTGCCGGCCCCGCGGCAAAAGCAAGCACAGTGGCTGGGCGTGTGTTTGCTATCAGGCATGGCGTATCAGTTGGTCATAGCCCCGTTTCGCGTGGCGCGTATATGGTATGATTTAACGCATTTGTTGGGTTAGACACAGCCGTGCGAAATGCTATAAACAGCCCCGGGCTAATTTGTCCGGGGCTGTCTGTATTAGGGCTTTAGATGCACTTGTTAAAGTCCGACTCATTTGTCCAAGTTAATGGAGGACAAGTTGGATATTGCTTGCAAGGTTGTTCACATAAGCAAAATTCACAAGTAATAGGGTTGGATAAATTTTTTTCATTTAATGTTGGATTCCACTGGATAAGTTTGCCATAATACTTAAAAGCACATCGGATAACGGTATTGATTTTCGTGGAACTATAACTTGTCCCCGGATGTGTGGGCATAAGAACTAAACAATGTTTTCCATTATAATCTAATACAGTAAAAGGAATATTGTATTTTGAATCCTTTTCTTCTTGTTTTGTATAGGAAATATGCAAACGGGGAATGAAATATTTTCGTTTCTTCTTTTCTGGCATTTTGCGTAACGTAATCGTCGGATCTTGCAAACCAAGTATGGGGAGTTCATCTTCTTTTCCCCATGTAATAATAATATCGGGTTGATGTTGTATTACAATTTCGGCAAAAGCCCTTAATGCCTGTGCTATTTCTCCGGCGGAATTATTCATTTTATAGGGCATACTGCGTTGGTAAAAATTAGTAAATAATACATGATTCCAAACTTTAGGAGAATCATTACTTTTATGATTGAGAGCCTTGCGAAAATTATTGTGGCTCGTGGAGTCCGTTTCGCTTTGTTTGGTGTAATTGTACATTTGCCGTTGTGTTTTATAATGGCAAATCGGCATTTGTTCACAGAAAGTGCATTTTATTTCTTCCTTTTTACAACAAGGACACCAAAATTTTTCATGCATGTGACATTCGAGATGTTCGTCTGCTTCTTTGATAAACCGGTTAAAATTTTGTGCAAAAGTTACGAGATCGTCCACTTGTTCGTTACGGGGTTCTCCCCATAACGAACATATAGTCAAAATTTTCTCAATAGCCATACACAAATGTAAATCGTGAGAAGATAAATTAGAGATTATCCTCTGTAGCGGTTTTGTTTGGTCGGCTAGCGTTTTCAAATCTTTCTGAATTTCCCCAAAGGCCTGCTGTAATGCTTGCGTATGTATATGTTTTAAGAATGTAGTTGGTTCTGTGCCTTTATTTTTAGCATATAAGGTGTTGTATTCCGGTAGGTAATACAAAACATACAATTTATCTTGATAGGGAGTGTTCCCTCTACTTGATGGTATCTTTCTACGAATAATAAGATGTTTAATAAAATTCCGAATTTTACCTTTGTTATTTATATCTTCTAACTCGGTTAAGATCGTTTTATCTAGAATTTCTAGGTCAAATTGTTGCTTAAAGTTGTTGCCTGCACAATCTTCACGCGATTCGCAATAATGTTCTTTGCCCAGTACTTCTAATCTTAAAGGGCGATAATTAACGGGGATATTTTGGGCTTCTTGGAGCGTATTACTTTCGTCGTAATAATACCATTTTTCATCTTCTTTATTAAAAAAGATTAACCGGCCGTCCGGGGCAAAGTTAATGCCGTCTCCATAGTTCTTACCTACCCACGGATAAAAAAAGACATCTTGGCTGTAATTTTGAATGGGCATAAATCTCTCCGTATGTTTTATTATACAAAAACCTCTTTTCTACAAGTAAATAATTGTAAAATAATACTATGTTACCGCAAGAATTTACTGATTATACTTCCGCATTATTCGGCCCGGAGCGTTGGCAACGCTTTTTACAAGCGTTTGAGCAAGAGACTCCCGTCAGCGTTCGGTTTAACCCGTTTAAGTACCATGGCGAGCCGGTTTTTGAATCGGCTACAGCGGTGCCGTGGTGTAAGGATGGCTATTGGCTTAACGAACGTCCGAATTTTACGTTAGATCCGCTGTTTCATGCGGGCGTGTATTATGTGCAGGAAGCCGGATCTTTATTTTTAGATCAGGTGCTTCGCCAATATGTTTCGTCACCTGTGTTAGCGTTAGATTTGTGCGGCGCCCCGGGGGGGAAATCTACGCTCATGCGTGCCGCTTTACCACAAGGTTCTATGCTGGTGACCAATGAGCCTGACCGCCGACGCGCTAACATTTTATTGGAAAATATGCTCAAGCAAGGGCACCCCGATGTGCTTGTGACGCATAATCAGCCGTATGATTTTACTAAAACAAAATGGACGTTTGATATCATTTTGACGGACGTTCCTTGTTCGGGGGAAGGGTTATTTCGCCGTGATAGTAACGCCGTTAGCGAGTGGAGTATGGATAATGTCCGTTATTGCCAAAAACGCCAACGCCAAATTTTACAGGATATTTGGCCTTGTTTGCGCCCGGGGGGACTGCTTATTTATAGCACCTGTACTTTTAACACGCAGGAAAACGAAGAAAACATACGTTTTATTGCTGAAGAATTAGGGGCGGAAATTTTACCGGTGGCGGTTGACTCCGCGTGGCAAATTACCGGCTCTTTACTTGAAAATTGGGCCAAACCGGTGTATCGGTTTATTCCCGGCGTTACAAAAAGTGAAGGACTTTTTATGGCCATACTTCGTAAAAACGGCGTACCGTACAGCCCCGCCTTGTTGCCCGCTTCCGCGCGCAAACACGCGCAATCTAACCCACTTATTCATTTGCTGTCCGACGGGCTTGCCGCGCCCGAACAAAAGGGTAAGGAACTTATTCCTTCGGCGGCGCAAGCCCTTTCTCTAAACCTGTCAATGCAGTACCCGCGCGTGGAATTATCATTGGAACTAGCACGTCGCTACTTGCACCGCGAAAGTTTAGTTTTGCCGCCGGATACACCTAAAGGGTTTGTGGCGGTAACATATCGGGGATATGCGCTTGGCTTTATGAAAAATTTAGGCGAGCGCGCTAATAATTTGTATCCCAAAAATTGGGCGATACGAAACTTGCAGATTTGAATGGAAGCGAAAAAGTTTTTACATATTATCTGTAAATTGATACAATAAAACGAATTTACTGTGCGAGGTCTTTTTATGACGAACACTTTACGTACTTCTTTTTTAGGAATTGATTTTGACAATCCGTTTTTGCTTGCTTCCGCGCCGCCGACGGCTTTGATAGAAAGTATTGACAAGGCCTTTGAAATGGGATGGGGAGGAGCCGTTCTTAAAACCATTACGCCCGACGATTTGGAAATGAACGAGGCCAGCCCGCGTTATGCCGTTTTGCAAGATAAAAAACGCATTATCGGGTTTCAAAATATAGAATTATTAAGTCATCAAACGGTTAAGTATTGGTGTGATGGTATTAAATTTTTAAAACACAAATACCCTAGTAAAGTAATTGTTGCCAGTATTATGTCTCCGGTGAATAAAGATGCTTGGCAAGACTTGGTAAAAGCAATCAATAATACACCTGCCGATGCGTTTGAACTTAATTTTTCCTGCCCGCACGGTATGCCGGAAAAAGGAATCGGTATGGCTATTGGTACAGATGCGGAAGTGTCTGCCCAAATTACCACGTGGGTAAAAGAAGTGGCTCAAAAACCCGTATTTGTAAAACTTTCACCCAATGTTACCGATATTGCCCGTATTGCCCGCTCTGTGGAGCATGCGCGCGCTGACGGCTTGGCCGCTATCAATACCGTACAAGGGTTTATGGGGATTGACATCAACACGTTTCAACCGATGCTTAATGTCAACGGCAAAACTGCCTATGGCGGTTGTTCGGGAACGATGGTCAAACCGATAGGGCTTCGGTGCGTGGCCCAAATTCGCCAAGCAAGTTCCCTGCCTATTTTAGGGATGGGGGGAATTTCTACTTGGGAAGATGCCGTCCAATATATGGCGGTCGGTTCGGATGCCGTACAAGTATGTACGGAAGTCATGCTAAACGGATATAAGGTTATCGGGCCGATGGTAAAAGGGTTGAAGACCTATTTGAATGAAAAAGGGTTTAAGGAAGTGCGGGAACTGAAAGATAAGGCCATCTCGCTGCTTTCTTCGCATAAACAATTGCAAAAAACGCCGTTATCTTATCCGCAACTTAAGCACGATGTCTGCGGTCGTTGCGGCAAATGTGTAACTATTTGTATGGAATCGGAACATCAAGCCTTGCGCTTGGAAGACGGTTATATTGCGGTAGATAAAACGCGTTGCGTGGGATGCGGTTTGTGCCGGTTTGTTTGCCCCACCGGTGCCATTTGCAATTAACCGGGCATTTCTCATAAAAAAACCGCTCCTTACAATGTGTAAGGAGCGGTTTTTGCTTGATTGTTTATTCTACATCAAAGTTAAAATATGTATCTTTATACGGTTCATCTTTCAAGGTAAAATGCCACCATTCGGAGTCTAATGGATTAAACCCTGCTTTTATCATGGCATCGCGTAAGATTTTCCGGTTTTTCTTTTGTTTCTTCGTTATTTTTTTATAATCGGGGTGGGAAATTTCCGAGAATAAATCAAACGTGCCGCCCATATCCACAAATGAGCCGTCTTTTTTAATAATCGTCAAATCAACGGTGCTACCGCGGGTATGGCCCGATTTTGCCATAATGTAATTTCCGGCGAGTAAATCCGATTTTTGCAAGGCGGGATAAAAAGTTTTATCGCCCGGATCAGTAGGATTATTGATCCACGCCACAAAATTATCTACGGCTTTTTGCGGGCGGTATGCGTCCCAAATTAGCAAGCGGTATCCTTGCGCTCTTAAATCATCGGCGGCTTTGGCCAGTGCCGCTAATGCTTCTTTAGTCAGGTAAGCGCGGGGGGCTTTGTAACCGTTTATTTTATTCCCCGTAAAATTGTTGGGGGAATAATAGCGGATATCATAGGCAGCGTCATCAATGACGGTACTGATTTGGGCAAACCCGGTTTTGTCGTACGAAATAGTATCGGCCAATCCGGGGAGTAAACTACCGGCAACGAACATAAAAGTGAATAATAGTTTTTTCATCGTATTTTCCTCTTGAATCAGATGTTTGTATCCTCCATATTATACCAATCTTTGATAAGCAGCCCCCTTGAAATATACTCTTAAAACGATTATACTATTAAAGTCCTTTATGAAATATTTATGGGATCAAGGAGAGAAATATGAAAAAAACGATGATGTTATTTGCCGTTATGTGTTTGGCAAGTATCGGCTTTGCACAAGTTTTTGACTTCGATCGTGTATTGAAAAAAGAAGTAACAGAACCTGTCTGGTTTACGTCGTTTCTTAACAATGCGCAACTGGTTGATTTACCTTCTTATGCGACTTACAAGCGTATTGTAGTGTTTGAGCCTGAAGTACAAGTGGATGGAGTTGTTCTTCAATTCAAACCTACCAAGAAAACGACACCGACTAAATTAAACGTGTTATTGGATGGGCCCCGTGGTATCCATATTGAGTATTGGGCACAGCATCCGGTTCAATTCGTTTTGATTCCAAACGGGGAAACACTTGTCCAAGACGGAAATGGTCGGGAATATACGTCGTCTTATTTGGTTCAGATGCGTTGGAATGAACCGAAAGAGCAAGTACGTTATGTCAAAGGCAAAAAAGAGGTGACGTATGTTGCCGGTCCGGAGCATAGAAAATATATTGCAAAAGTATATTAATGCAACTAAGTATTTATAAAAAAGCCCCGCTTCGGCGGGGCTTTTTTATTAAAAGCGTTTGCTGATGTTGATATTAAATGTTAAATACTCGTATCGGCGGTTGCCGTCTCCGTGGATAGGAGCGGGGGCTTGTCGCGTGATTTTATCGGTGTCATACCAGAAGGTATTATAACGCGCTTCCACGCCCCAACTCCAACCTGAATGTCCGACGTCAAATTCCAACCCGGCCCCGATAAATAGCCCTAAAGACGTATTGGTTTTTTTGTTTGTATAAGAATTTCCGAAATAGTGGATATCCAAACTTTGCCGGGCAATGGTTGCGCCCGCACCGAGCGGTATATAGAAACGGATGCGGTCGGCCGGGTTGGCCGTATAACGCGCCGATAACATTAAATTGACTAAGTGGACGGAATCTTCTAACTGGTTGGAAGAACTAAATGTCAAATTCGCCCCTTCAAAATCCCCGAAGGAAAAATCGGCTCCGAGACCTAATCGGTCGGTTAATAAATAATGATAAGAAAGTCCGATTTCCGTCCCGCCGGTTCCCCAATCGGCTCTGGCATCCGTGGAAGAGTAGGTAATGCCGGAATTTTGTAACTGAAATCCGATGCCGCCTCTTACATTGACGAGATGTTGCCCTTGTTCCAACTGAGCAAACACCGGTAGTGCAACTAATATGCTTACTACAATAAGTCCTATTTTTCTCATAAATATCCTCTCATTTATTATAATAATTCAACCATAAAATACTCAATATATCAGATAAAACCGTCAAGTATATGTTTGATGAATGTGTTACAATACTACAAAGGAGAAATGATGAAAAAAATATTTTTGATGATGTGTGCTTTGGCATTACTGTCCGCCTGTGCTACTCCGTACAAACAGGCCAAGAAAGAGACGTCTAACGGCTTTTTTGATACAAAATTGCAAGACGGTATGTATGAAGTTCTCTTTAACGGCAACGAGAATACTTCCGCCCGCAAAGCCAACGATTTTGCGCTCTTGCGCGCGGCCGAAGTTTGTTTGGAAAACGGTTACCAATCGTTTGAAATCGTGCGTAAAACGGAAGATTTTACGGAAAAAGAAGTGGATACCGGTATCAAAATTTTCGGGGGGACGCTTTCCAGCCTCGAAAATGCCGAGCCGAAAATTACGCTTGTCATTCGTTGCTCTAAAAAGACGGATTTGCTTTATAAAGCCCAAGAACTTAAGACGAATTTACGAGAGCGATATAAGTTAAAATAAACCGTCAAAAAGCCCCGCTTCGGCGGGGCTTTTTTATGTCTTATGGAAACTAAAATGCTAATTCATATTTGCGGGATGTTCCGCTTTTGCTGTAAAATTCGCCGTCCATGATATCTACACAATAAGAACCTTCTTTCTTTTTATACTTGAATTTCCCGGAGTTGTTTTCTATGCAAGCCAACTGTTCCAAGGGGTATTGTATCCCGTCTTTACGTTCCAGTTGCATAAAGAACCCGGATCCGGCATAAGGCCCGGAAATGCGTCCGACGGAAATAGAAGGATTTTTTCCTTTTTCTAACTCAATAGACCAGTTACCGTTTTGTATGGCTTCGGTGTTATAATACCCAAAACAAGGCGAATTGTTGTTTTGCGCACAGGTGACAGGATCCCCTTGAAACGAAAAATCTAATTGGTCCAACGAATCGGCAAATGTGCCATGTTGCAACTGATGTACTTTTTCAGCATGGTATAAAGAACGCAATAACGCAATGGCTTGAGAAGCGCGCGAATGTTCTATTGCTTTTTGATATTCTACGACACCAAATGAAGCCAAAACACCAATAATCAATATAGTGACTAAAATTTCTAAAAGAGTAAATCCCTTTGCATTATTTATTGTTTTCATATGTTTTCCTGTTTTTTTATTATAGCATATCAATATTGGACGTGGTTAATTTCTTGTTGTAAATTGGCTAGAAATTGTCCGGCATGCGCCCCGTTCATTTGTGTATGATGAAATTGAAAGAAAACAAGTAATGTATAGCGGAATAACCGCTACTTCTTACTCCGTGTCTTTTGCATCGGCGTCAATCACGATTCAAAAGCAGGGCGGTAGCGAAACAATGCCCGTAGCGCTCACGTTAAGTGATACTTCTGTAACGGGTGTGGCCACGAAGGACATCTACGTAGGTGGTACCTTAACCGTAGGCCCGAACCAAGCCGAAGGACAATATGAAGGTTCCTACACGGTGAACGTAACTTACTAAGCAACAGGTTGTTTTGAAAACACCCCCTTATCCGGGGGTGTTTTTTTATGTGGAAAAATAAGAGACCGAGCGCAAAACGCAACGGCGCGTGATGATATCGTTACATCCAGTCACACTTAATCAAACACAAATCTTCCTGTGTTTGGGCATGCAGAAGGGCGTGCAAGGTAGTGTTCTCATCCAACTTTTGTACTTTGCTGATAAGTTGCTCGCCGCATTTAATTTCTTTTTTGAAAACGATATCTATATTTTTCAATTTTTTTCCATGTTTCCAATCGTATGGTAACGGCTCTATGGCCCATACAATATAGTTACCGTTATTGGCGTGCATGTTGACATCAATATCGTTATAACGCACCTTAAAAGTTTCTTCGTAATCGGTTTGCGTGAGCGGGGGAATTTTTCCGAATTTCAAATCCGTATCGTTAGGTACGAATTTGATCATATTGGCATTATCTTTTAGAATTTCACCCACGTGGGCAATAGCCAACGTGTCAGTGTGAACAAGTGCCCAAATGCTGGATGCTCGTCCGCAGGGTTTCCCGTCAGCCAATACTTCAAAATTACGATAGGCAAACATCCGGTTATATCCGCGGGGCTCTGTGTGAATCGTTAATTGATTGACGTGGTGGGGGTATTCGGTAAATTCAATGCGATATTTTAACAAAATCCACATCAGTTTTTGCGGATAAATGGCAGAATACCCGAACCCTAAACGTTCGGCGCTTTCCGCCGCTAAATCTTGGAAGAAATTCAGTAAAGAA
Organism: Candidatus Avelusimicrobium luingense; assembly: GCF_902757105.1. Classification (NCBI taxonomy): domain Bacteria; kingdom Pseudomonadati; phylum Elusimicrobiota; class Elusimicrobia; order Elusimicrobiales; family Elusimicrobiaceae; genus Candidatus Avelusimicrobium; species Candidatus Avelusimicrobium luingense. The sequence continues at coordinate 79,944 of NZ_CACVTK010000006.1, read as the reverse complement.
AACGGTTTTAAGGTACCATTGCAGTCGCTATCCGAGTAGCGGATATGTAAAGTTTCTTTCAGCATTAAATCGTTCATACAAATCTCCTTACAAGTAGTATATAAAATATATTTTACGTGTGTCGGTAAAAGTCGGAATAAATATATCTGAAGTACAAAAATTTTGTAACATAATACAAAGCATAAGTGTAGATAAGGAAAAATATATGCTGCCTTTGGAAATATACTTAATTACCTATAACCGGAAAGATTATTTGCAGCGTACGCTGACGCAGATCTTGGCGGCTCATTCGCCCGTCAAATCGTTTCCGATTACGGTTTTAGATAATGCTTCTATGGACGGCAGCAGCGAACTTATTCAAGAATTTGTTGCCAAACATCCCAATCTTACTCATATCCGTCATGAAAAAAATATAGGTGGAAATGCCAATATCTGTAAGGCATTGGGGTTGGCCCGCCAAAAATATGTTTGGGTACTGGCGGATGATGATACGTATGATTGGTCCGCTTGGAGTGAAGTAGAGCAGGCAATAGAAAAAGAGACAGATTTTATTTTAGTGTCTAAAACATTTTCTGTGCCAAGACCCTTGACTGATTTTGAAGTGCTTAACGAAATGAGTTTCTTGCCGGGGGCCATTTTTAAGACGGAATATATTACGGATGAAGTGTTGCAAGTTGCTTATAACAATATTTCCAATTCGTTTCCGCACTTGGCGTTAGCGTGCTATTTGTTTAATGAACACAAGACGTACCAAGTAACAAGTCAAAATATAGTCCATCAAGGTTGGGACCTGAAAACCAATTCCCAAGTTCATATGACACGCGGTATTAAGCGGTTTGTTCATTATCGTTTTAAGACACCGTCTTTGTTCACCTGTTTAATCAACTCGTTTCAATTGTTAGATGACCGGAAATTACGTTATCAATGTTGCGGGCATATCTTTACGGGCCATTCCTTTTTCTGGGCGATGATATACTTTTTTGTGGAAAATAGATTTTCCGTTTATAACTGCTCGGATATTTTTTGGGGAATCAGCCTGTGGCAAAAAATTATTTTTATGCTGGCGTTCGGTTTCTATTTGGTGGGAATTCTTCCGCTTAAAATTTTGTTGGGAAGCCGCTTTGATCGGTTTATTCATGCCTTGCGGACGGCCAAACGTAGAAGAGAGGGGAAGATCTAATCAGCCAACTGCCAGCTTAACCCCACATGGATTTTTTTGCAAAAAATCGTCCCAACAAATAATCGTGCCAAATAATCTTAAAAAATTCCAACGAATAAGGTTTTACATCTAGAGGGATGCGTTTTCCGTGGCGAAAATAGCATCCGGTGGGCGGAGTGGAAACAGTTAGAAAACAGGCCTTGATAACGGAAAGAGCCCCTTGCTCGGCTGTATAAGCGGCGTTGTGTCCGCCCATATCGGTTTGACACCAATCGGGGCAAACCGCGTTGACATAAATCCCCTTATCTTTGACGGCTGCCGCCAGTTTTTTAGTAGTCATAATTAAAGCCGATTTGGAAGGGGCATAGCCGATTTGGAAATCTTTGTTGGCATTTGCGTCCCAAAATTCTCCCGCGCCGGAAGCCACGTTCACCACCCGGGTGCCTTTGCCCATAGCCGGTAAAAAGTGTTTTAAGGTGAAGATAGAAGCAAATACATTGGTTTTATAAATAGTTTCCAACATGTCGGCAGACGATTCCAAACTTTTACAATAGGTATCGTTATCCGCGTGCCAATCTAAATTAACGCCTGCATTATTGATAAAAACATCCAATGTTTCATTTTCATCTTTCAGTTGTTGATAAGAAAGAAATGCTTGTTTAACGGAGTTTTCATCCGACACATCTATTTGAATCGGAATGATAGCGTCTTTATGATCTAACAACGCAATTGCTTGGCGAGCCTTGGCAATGTCTCTGGCTCCCATATATACTTTCCAGTGTTGCTCGGAGAATTTTTTGCATAGTTCCAAACCAATTCCCCGGTTTCCACCGGTAATAAAAACCGTTTTTAATTTATTGGTCATTGTTTTTTCTCATTTTTCCCAATTTTAACCGAATTAGTTTAAATAGGTTGGCCCCTTTGGCAAAATTGATATAAAAACAGAATTTCCGCCACATTAAATAAAATTTAGGCAAGTTGCAATATCGGCTGCCGTCTTGTTTAATTAACTGCGCATAGGCCTTTCGGGTGCGGGCGGAGAACTCGGCAAACCGGGGATCTCCTTTCATATCGTCCGACTGAATATATACAGATAGCGAGCCGTATTTTTCCAATAAGTACCACATGCGTGCGGCAAAATCTACTTCTTTTTGAGTTACTTGTTTGTCCCCGTAATAAAAATTGGGGCAGATATACACCCGGGCCGGGCGGATGGTACACATGGCAAATACAAAGCCGCGCAAATCATCTTCGGTTGTGTTTTCGTCGCAAAGAATATATTTCAAAAATAGTTTTGTGGTACCGCTTTGTTGGTAGCGCAGGCAGTTTTCAAGCACCTGATAGTATGCATCTGCCCCGCGTACCTTTTTGAAAGTGGCCGGTGTGCCTGCATCAATGCTAGTGGTTAAAAAGATTTTATTGGCTTTTAATGCGTTATAAATCGCCGGGCTATATTTGACCGCGTTGGAAAAAACAGCCACCATGCCTATCTTATATTTCAGCAAGTAGTTAAGCAGTTCTTCAAAATTAGGCAGTAGCGTCGGCTCTCCGCCGTTATATTCAATCCACTCGCCTTTTTTAAGTTTGCCTTTTTTTCTGAATAATTCAATAAAATCAATAATGTTGTTGTAGACCGGCGGTCTGAAATCGTTTTGTTGGGTAAAGGAACAATACGAACACCGTAAGTTGCATTGGGTGAAGTGCTGGATATTAAATCCCGAACTTAACGCCAATCCATGCCCGCCCAAATAATCAAAACTGATATTTTTATATTTCGTCTTATACTTTAACTGACAATGAGCGCAATCACCGATGTCTTTATTGTTCCAACCGTTTAATGCCTCAAACAATTCCCGGCGGCGTTGCACGACTAAATCATACGTTACTTTTCCCTGTTTCATTTCATCCGCAGATAAAATTAACGGAGATTGATACGTGTTAGCACAACAACAACGTACTCCGTCAATTACAAAACGAACGCCGGATTCTATATATTTACAAGAAAGGACTGTCTGTTCGGGATCTATTTGACGTTGGGCCATATGGGGCGCTCCTAATAAAAAATGATACTACATTGTACTTATTCTGTTGGCGTAATAGCAACCGCTTTCGTCTTGCCGGGGATACTCTTGCGGGCCGAACCCTATATAAGAAGCCATGGCCTCAAATACAAAACTTCTATTTTGCGCTGATAACTGCTAAAATGTTTGTATGGTTGAAGTAAAAACACAGAGCGATACTGTCATTTGCACGTTAGAAGGTGTTTTGGATGGCACAGAACACATTGAATTGTCTTCGTCGCAACTGGATAATAAGAAAATAAAATTGGTGGGGAAAAATATTGAATCGTGGAACCCCGATTTTGTCATTACGCTTTTCAACGCCTTAAAGCATATTTCTAAAGATAATATCACTTATTCGCAGTTACCGGAAGGAATGGAAGAACTTTTACGCTTGGCGTTTCAAACTCCCGCTAAAGAAACGGAAGTTTCTGGCCCGAAAGATTCTTTTTTGGAACGTATCGGACAGGGGGGAATTATTTTTTGCCGTTGCGTTAAAAAAGGCGGAACGTTTATTTATGAATCGCTATCTTCATGGGGAAGGCAAATCGTCGGGAAAGCAGTGTACCGCAGTAAAGATTTCTGGATGATTCTGGCCGATTGCGGCCCCAAATCTATTTTTATCGTATCACTCATTAGTTTTATGGTGGGGCTCATTTTGGCTTTTGTGGGAGCCATACAACTTAAAACCTTTGGAGCACAGGTTTATGTGGCTAGTTTGGTTACTATCGGTATGACGCGCATTATGGGGGCTATTATGACGGGGGTTATTATGGCCGGCCGGACAGGGGCCTCCTACGCGGCCACCATCGGTACTATGCAAGTCAACGAAGAATTGGACGCCTTGCAAACTATGGGAATTTCACGAACGGACTTTTTAGTGTTGCCCCGCGTAAATGCACTGCTGCTTTCTATGCCTATTTTGGTGTTGCTGTCGGATTTCATGGGTATTTTGGGCGGATGTTTTGTGTGCGTGGTATTTTGGGAAATTCCGTTGGGAGAATATATTAAGTATACCGTCAATTCTTTTAACATAACGAATTTTTTGGTGGGCGTTTTCCACGGAATTGTGTTCGGCTATATTATTGCGTTATGCGGGTGCTATTTTGGAGTACATTGCGGACGTAATGCCGATAGCGTAGGCGCGGCCACTACGCATGCGGTGGTATATGCTATCGTATGGATGATTGTTATGACGGGACTGCTGACGGTGATTTTGCAAGGGTTAGGAATATGATGAAACAAAATTCAATAATCCGTGTAGAAAATCTGAGCATTGGTTATGAAAATAAAATAATCATGAAGGATTTGTCCTTTGATATTCCCAAGGGGGATATCTTTATTATTATGGGCGGTTCCGGGTGCGGAAAAAGCACGCTGTTACGCACACTGACCGGGCTGATCCCTGCACTAAACGGGCAAATTCGGATACATGACACTGATTTTATAAAGGCCGGCCGGAAAGAAAAATTGGAAATTATGAAGCGTAGCGGTATTTTGTATCAAGGCGGCGCCTTGTTTAGTTCTATGACGTTAGCGGAAAACGTGGCCCTGCCCTTGCAGCAATATACTTCATATTCCCAAGATAAAATCAACCAAATTGTATCGTTTAAGTTGGCGTTGGTGGGGTTGGCCGGTTATGAAACATACTACCCTTCCGAAATCAGCGGCGGTATGCGTAAACGCGCAGGGCTGGCGCGTGCTTTAGCGTTGGATCCCGAAATTGTTTATTTTGACGAGCCGTCTGCCGGTTTGGACCCCATCAGTTCTAAAAATTTAGATGATTTGATCTTACAAATTAACGCGACATTAGGCACTACTATCATTGTAGTTACGCATGAATTGCCTTCCATTTTTGCTATTGGGAAAAATAGTATTTTTTTAGATAAAACCGTTCAAACTATTTCGGCAAAAGGAAATCCGAATGAACTCTTAAAAAATCCGCCCAATCGGCAAGTTTATGAATTTTTAACAAGAGGAGTTAATCATGAAAAAAGAACCAAATAAAAAAGCGATCGGATTGTTTCTGGTCATCGGTTTTATGTTGTTTGTAGGCCTAATCGGGCACTCTGTGTTTCATAAAATACACGCAGACGCAAAAGACGTTGTGGTAATGTATTTTCACGAATCGTCACAGGGCCTGACGGAAGGCTCCCCGGTGTTATTCCAAGGGGTGGAAGTCGGTAAAGTGACGCGTATTATGTTGGTAACCGATAGAAACAATATGCAGTTTAATGTGGCGGTCTATGCTCGCATTAAACAGGTGGGAATTATGAGCGACGGTTCCATTTTGACACAATTTTGGAAAAAGGAAAATTTATTGGGTAATTTGATTAACCGGGGCCTGCGGGCGCGGCTCGCTACCCAAAGTTATCTGACGGGCCAACTGATGATTGAATTAGTGATGTTGCCGGATACGGAAGTTAAAATGGAATATCACAAAAACGATCGTTTCGCACAAATTCCGACCGTTTTTTCAAAAAAAGAAGAATTAGCGCGCGGACTTAACAGAATTCAAATTCAAGAAACGATCGCGCAATTTAACCATGTAACGGAAGTGCTGGGCAGAGAATTGCCTATCTTGTTACCCGCTTTAACAAACAGTTCTAAAAATTTAGATCAAACATTGGAAAGGGTGGCGGATAGCAGCGAGGAAACACTTTCCAATCTAAATGAAACGTTGCACGAAGTTTCCGAAGCGGCACGGTCCGTTCAGAATTTAGCGGATTATTTGGAACAACATCCGGAATCGCTTATCAGAGGAAAAAAAGGAGAATAATATGCGAATCGTAAAAATCATTATTCCTTGTTTATTGCTTAATGCCTGTATATTCGGAACAAGTAAAAATGCCGAATTTTATACACTGACCCCTACCGACACCCCGGCGCTTTCTGCCGATTATGTAACTTTTGTGGGGGTGAATCGGGTGCAACTTCCCAAATATGTAGAGCGCCCGCAAATCGTAGTACAGCGCAAAAATTCTACTCAAGTTAACATATCCGAATATCACCGGTGGGTGGAATCTCTTTCCATTTTGGCAACCCGGGTATTAACGGAAGATTTAAGTGTGCTTCTTCCGTCTGCGCAAATTAAACAAAACCGATACAAAGGGGAAGAATTTGACCGAACTGTTACGGTAGAAATTGTTAATATGGATGCTGTTCTGGGCGAAAAGGCGGAAATTACGGCTTGGTATGTGGTAAAAGATAAGGCCGATAAGGTACAAATTCGTAATAAGTTCAAACGGGACGTTCCGGTTGGCAAAACGTATGACGAATTAGTGCAGGGTTATAGCCAATTATTAGCCGAACTCAGTCAAGAAATTGCCCAACGGCTGATTCAAAAATAACGCGGAACAGTTTTTTTCAAATAAGATCTTGCCGGGTTGGCAGTCCGTCTCCGACGACTCGCGTAAATGGGGCCTTTGCCGCCGGCGGGGGATATGCTACCATCAAAAAGGTTTTATGCAAATACGGAAAACAACCCTTGTTGATTTGCCGCGCTTATTGGAAATATATCAATCGGCGCGGGCCTTTATGGTCGCAAGCGGTAACCCATTCCAATGGCGTGATTCTTGGCCGCCGTCCTCCCTCGTAAAACAAGATATAGTCACCGGACACAGTTATGTTTGCGAACATAACGGGCGTATTGTGGGAACTTTCTTTTTTAATCAAGGCAAAGATATAGAGCCAACGTATGCTGTAATATCAGACGGAAAATGGCAAAATGATAGCCCGTACGGTGTGATCCATCGTATAGCGGGGGATGGCTCCGTAAAAGGGATAGGCGCGTTCTGTATTGATTGGTGTTATCAACGGTGTAAACACTTGCGCATGGATACTCATCCCGATAACCGAATCATGCAAAATTTACTGTTAAAATTGGGATTTGTGCGTTGTGGTATCATCCATGTGGTTCAGGATACTATGCCTCGCATCGCTTTTGAAAAATAACACTTACTACTAGGATTTGTATGACTTTAATTGCTAAAATAAAGGTGAGTAACACTGGGAGGATACTATGAAAACTTTATTCCTGTTAGGCGGTGGCGGGGCTATCGGCAGTGCTATAAAAGCGCTTTTTATTCAACAAGGGTACACGGTCTTGGCTCCGCGTAGCCGGGAATTGGATCTATCTGATTCGCAAGCCATAGTTTCTTATATGGAGAAATTTACCTCACCGGTGGACGCCCTGATTTTTTGTGCGGGACATAACGATCCGGCTCCGATCGGGCAACTGACCAACCAAGAAATCCAAAAAACTTATCAAATTAATACGGCCAGTTTTGCTACTTTAGTGGCGCATTTACGCAAACAATTTGAACAGCAAAAGAAAGGATATATTTTGGGTATATCTTCTTTGTATGGTTCTATCAGCCGCGAAGGGCGGGCCGCGTATGCGATGTCTAAACATGCTATGAACGGGCTGATTCAAACGTTGGCGTTGGAACTGGGCCCGCACGGTATTTTGTGCAACACGCTGTCCCCGGGGTTTGTCATGACGCCCATGACGCAAAAGAATAATACTGCGCAAATGATAGAAACATTGGCTCGTCAAATTCCGCTTGGGCATTTAGCAGCGCCGGAAGATATCGCGCGCGTAGCCTATTTTTTATGTAGTGAGCAAAACCAATATATTACCGGCCAAGATATTGTGGTGGACGGCGGATTTATGGCGGGAGGCTTCCAGCATGTATGAGTACCTATCAATTTACCGTAGAAAACGAAGCATTTTCTTTTGATTCCGCTTTTTTGGAAAGCGATTCCTTTGTCGTCCGCTCTGTTCCCCGGGATTACCGGGTTTTGTTGCCCCAAACAGATCATCCCGCTGAACTTATCCAACGGATGATGGACGAAAATCCGAAAAATCTGTTACTGATTGACCAAAATGTATGGAACTTGTATCTTGCCGATTCGCACATAGACGAAAAACGCGTCATGTTCGTGCAGGCCAATGAAGAATTCAAAACGTTGCATAACGGAGTGGAACAAGCGCTCGGTTTTTTGGAAAAAAACGGATTTGGTAAAGGGGAAACTCTTGTTGTCGTCGGTGGCGGGGTAACCGAAGATATCGGGGCTTTTGTGGGGGCCGTATATAAACGCGGAATTGCATGGCGGTTTTTTCCGACGACATTGCTTTCCATGTGTGATTCATGCATCGGCGGGAAAACCGGTATCAATTATCACAAAGCAAAAAATCAGTTGGCCCTTTTTTCGGCCCCACGCGAAGTGATTATTTGTCCGGCCTTTTTGCGTACGTTGCATGCGCGGGAAATCAAATCCGGCTTGGGGGAAATTCTAAAACTTTTTATTACAGGCGGACCGGAATTGTTAGCCCGCTTTTCCAAATATGTATCTGCCGACGGGGAAGTCAATAATTTTGAGTCTTTCCGGTATTTAATTTTAGGGGCTCTTGGCGTAAAAAAACAAATTGTGGAAAAAGATGAATTTGAACTTAATCTGCGCAAAAGCCTGAATTACGGGCATACGCTAGGGCATGCTATTGAAGTTTTATCGGACTACGCGATTCCGCATGGGCAGGCCGTTACGATGGGGGTGCTTGTCGTCAACGAAATGAGCCGCCGCCGCGGGTTGCTTTCCCAACAAGATTGTGACGCTATCCGCCGTTTGGCACGGAATTTATTTCAAACGGCCCGGCTGTCAAAAAACATTGTCAACGAGTTGCCTTCGTTGTTACTTAAAGATAAAAAGAGTATTGGCAATGCCGTTAATTTTGTATTTATTAAAAAACCGGGAGAAACGGTATTTGTCAAATTGGACGTAAATGAGACGTTGATCCAAGAATTGCTAACTTGTATGCACGGAGAATTTGATGTCATATAGTTTGCTATTGGATTTTGGCGCCACGCGCATTAAATCGGCCTTGGTAGATGATACTACCGGACAGATACAAAACGTGCAAAGCCGTCCGTGCACTCCTGCCGTTTGCCACGATACCCATTTTGAAATTCCTTTGGCGGGACTCTGGCGCGATTTTTCGGAAATATGCAAATTATACGCTTCGCAGGACTTCAAACGGATTTTTGTGTGCAGCCAAATGCACGGATTTGTGTTGTGTGATAAACACCACCAACCGCTTACCGAATATATCAGTTGGCAAGACGAACGCGCCCGGTTGCCCCACAAAGCGGGGCCGAGTTCTTGGGAATTGTTCGCCGGGGCTTTTGGCACCACGTTTAAAGAAAAAACCGGTATGCGCTTACGCAGTTGTTTTCCGGTTGTTAAAATTTTAGATTATTTACGCTTATATCCTACCGATTACATTAAAGTGCTTTCTCTGCCCGAAGCCCTGTTACTTATCGGCCGTCCGGCCGACCGAGTGCATATTACTATGGCCGCAGGAAGCGGGATGATCGGTTTTTCGTCAGCACAACCCGATGAAGATATGTGTGCTTTTTTGCGTCGGGAAGGTAAAGTGACCGATATTGTATTTAATACCGTTTCCACGCAAACCGTTCCCGCCGGAACAGTGACCATCAACCACCGGGATATTCCCGTATATACGGCTATCGGCGATCATCAATGTGCCGTTTTCGGTGCGGGAAATACGTTGGAAACGTTATCTTTCAATATCGGTACGGGCTCACAGGTATCTGCCATTTGCACGCAAGCACCCAACACCTCGGATACCGAGCGCCGACACTTTATAAACGGGCTTGAATTGCAAACCATTACCCATATCCCGGCAGGACGGGTTTTGACCGCTTTGATAGACTTTTATCATACATTAACCGGTAAAGACGGGTGGAAATGTTTTACGGAAGTTCCGTTGGAGAAAATTCAACAAGCATCAGGGCGGTTTAATTTGGGCTTTTTTCAAGATGCTTGGAATTATACGAACGGCGGCGGTATAACCGGATTGTCGTTGACTGATTTGAAGGAGCCTGTCTTGTGGGCCGAATTATTCCGATCTTTTGCCCAACAATATATTCAGGCGGCCGATTGCTTTGCTCCTCGCAGAAAACAATTGCTTTTAAGCGGCGGCAAATTAGCCAAACTTCCCGCGTTGGCTAAATTCTTTGAGCAAGAATTGGCTATGTCGGTATGCTTATCTGCCGAAACAGACGAAACCTTGGTTGGCCTTGCCAAATTAGCACAAGAAATATAAAGTTGTAAAAAATTGAAAATCAATTTGTTTCACACGTATTGTTTGAGCCAATGTTCCAAAAAAACCATTTGCTCGTCGGTGTGAAACCAATGCTCTCCGTTTTTCATAATCGTAAGCGAAGCGCGGATACGATGCGCAAAAGCAGCAATTGTTTCTAAAGGTATCAGGGTATCTTTCTCACCGTACAAAATATGCGTAGGCGCGCGCCAAATAAGCGGATGTGATTTTACATACGAAAGATATTTCCAAGACAGCGTTTCCCCAAAAGCAGTCGGAATTTCTTGTTTCTTTTCCAATTCTTCCGGCGTAATTTGTGCGGCACTCATCATACGGGAAATCAGTCCTTCCATATCTACTATCGGCGAAATGAAAAAGGCCTGCTCGATTTTTTCCGCTCCCAGCGCGTTCATGGCAAAGTACGCTCCGATACTGTTTGCTATCATGCTGATGCTTGCGTATTTCCGTGCCAAAGAATGATAATATGACAGCAATTCGTCTTTCGTTTCCCACGGGGTAGTGGCGTGATAATCTAAACCGACGACGTGATAATTTGGTAAGAGCGATTTGTAATATGCGGCTTCATCGGCGTTTCCGCCTTTTCCGTGGATATATAATAATGCTTTCATATTTTTATTGTAGAAAATTTGAATCTTCGGCGGCGTTGGTGTAGGTAATATAGTAAAATGAAAATAAGGAGTATCAAATGCCGTCTAGCAAAAACTACTCAGATTTTATCTTGCAGCCACTTTCCGCGCAGTACGAAGAACTGCCTAAAAAGAGATAACTGTGCTAAGAGAGATAAATCTTAAAAAATTCTTTCGGACAATTTTTGCAAACACGGTAACATGAGAGCAATCACTTATGATTAGTTTTTTTACTTGTTTAGGACTTTTGATCCTTTCTTATTTCACGTATGCCAAATATGTGGAACGCGTTTTCGGTCCATCTATGGACCAAACGCCAGCCATCCGGTTTGCTAACGGAGTGGATTATGTACCTATGCCGTTGTGGCGTATGGTGCTTGTGCAACTGCTAAACATTGCCGGGCTCGGCCCTGTGTTTGGGGCCATCGCCGGTGCGTTGTGGGGACCTTGTGTGTTTTTATGGATTACGCTGGGAACCATTTTCGCCGGGGCCGTACATGATTTCGCGTGCGGATTTTTATCCATTCGTAACGACGGAAAATCGGTTTCCGAAGTGACGGGTATTTATTTAGGGCCGCGTATCAATATGTTTATGCGTATTTTCAGCGTAATTTTGCTGGTGATGGTAGGAACTGTGTTTGCGGTAGGGCCCGCTAATTTACTCGTATTTTTATTTAAGGGGCACGCGGCACAAGGCAGCCTGCTGGTAAACGCATATTTTTGGCTCGCACTTATTTTTCTGTATTATTTCTTTGCTACTTTCCTTCCGGTTGATAAAATTATCGGGCGGATTTATCCGTTATTCGGTATTTGTTTGATACTGATGGCGCTTGGCGTTACGGGGGGGATGTTTGCGCAAGGATATCAAATCCCCGAGATTACATTACAAAATCTACATCCCACGCATTTGCCTATTTGGCCGCTTATGTTTGTAACGGTAGCGTGCGGGGCTATATCGGGTTTCCACGCCACGCAATCGCCCTTAATGGCGCGGTGTGTTACGAGTGAATATCAATCCCGTCAGGTGTTTTACGGAGCGATGGTTTTAGAAGGCGTTATTGCGTTGATTTGGGCGGCGGCCGGTTGTGCCGTTTATGAGCGCACCGGCGGTCTGATGACGGGCTTGCAAGAAATGTTGCAACATAGCGGGCAAGCAGGCGTCGTGTATGATATTTGCTTAAAAACAATCGGGCCTTTGAAATGGGGTACTATTTCTTTTGGACTTTTATTTGTAATGATTGGGGTAATCGTATGCCCGATTACGTCGGGAGATACGGCGTTTCGCGCATCGCGGTTGGTGCTTGCCGATTGGTTTAAGGTAGATCAAAAACCTTTCTTAAAACGCTTGTATTTGAGCCTTCCGTTACTTTTAGCAGGTGTAATTATCAGCCAACTTCCTTATGATATTATTTGGCGTTATTTCAGTTGGTCTAACCAGACGCTGGCGATGATTGTCCTGTGGGCCGCTACATTCTATCTGTATGGCAAAAAGCGCAATTATTTTATTGCGTTAATTCCGGCTATGTTTATGACAACGGTAAGTATAACTTATTTCTTAATCGCGCCGGAGTGTTTGCATTTGCCTGCAACAATTGCGTGGCCGTTGGGGTTTGTGCTGATGGTAATGCTATCTTCTTATATGATAGCCAAAATGAAAAAGGGTAAATAATCATTCTAAACAGTCAATCAAAAACCGCTCCCTATGGAGCGGTTTTTTACACAAGCAGCCTACTAACTGCTACAATGTCCGTATGGAGGATTTATGAAAAAATTACTTTTAGTTTTAGTAACCGCCGTATTTTTTGCGACCTGTGATTCTAATACACATACCAAAGGAATAGAAATGCAATCAACGATACAAGATCAAAAAGTATTAGTGGCTTATTTTTCGGCTACCGGAACGACTAAACAAGTAGCCGAAAATTTAGCAAAAGTTACCGGTGCTGATATTTACGAAATCAAACCCTCGGTGCCCTATACGGATGCGGACTTGGATTGGCGAAACAGTAAATCCCGCACGTCTGTGGAAATGAATAACAAAACTTCCCGCCCGGAAATGTTGGGCGATGACTTTTCCGTTGAGGGGTATGATACGGTGTTTCTCGGCTTTCCGATTTGGTGGGGGACGGCTCCGCATATCATAGCCACCTTCTTGGAAAAACAAGACTTCTCTAATAAAACGATTATCCTTTTTGCTACGTCCGGCAGTAGCGGTCTGGGTAATTCCGATAAAGATTTGAAACCGAGTGTAAGTACCAACACTACAATTATCAAAGGGAATGTACTAAACGGTAATCCGTCGGTAGAAGAATTACAAGCGTGGATAGAAACCTTAAAATAGTACGAGGATAATATGTTCTCTTACGTTAAAAAAGCACAATACCACGAAACGGATCAAATGGGTATCATCCACCACGCTAATTATGTGAAATGGATGGAAGAAGCCCGCTTGGCATATTTGGAAGAATTGGGCCTGGGATATCAACAAGTAGAAAACGAACAGGTCTTTTCTCCGGTGGTCAGTATAGCGGTGCAATACAAGGCTCCTGTACGCTTTGCCGACGAAGTGAAAATTAACGTATCCGTGAAAGAATATACTTCTGTAAAGTTGGTGCTTGCTTACGAGTTTTTCAATAAGACAACCCATCAACTTTGCTCTACGGCCTCTTCCGGGCATTGTTTTATCAAGAACGGCAAAATTATTTCATTAAAAAGAGAAATGCCCGCCTTGCACGAAAAAATTTCCGCACTTGTGCCCGGTAAGGAATAATATGCGAAAAGGAAAATTAGAAAAAGCGTTCACGTACTTGGAGTCCGGTGCGGTCTTGCTTGTTACCACGCATGACGGCAAACAAGATAATGTGATGACGATTTCGTGGCAAATGGTATTAGATTTTACACCGAGAATTGCCATTTGCACAGGCAGTTGGAACGAATCTTTTAAGACAATTCTTCGCACTAAACAATGTACGCTATGCGTGCCCGCCGTGGATATGTTAGATACTGCCGTCGGTATTGGTACGGTACACGCTTGCGAATGTGATAAATTCAAACATTTCAAACTTAAAAAGCAGAAAGCCGCTAAGGTAAAATCCCCACTGCTTGCGGACTGTTTAGCCGCCGTAGAATGTAAAGTGATAGATTACGTAGAAAAACATGGCATACTTGTTTTGGACGGTGTGCAACTATGGGAAAACCCGCGTAAAAAAGAGCGCCGCGTCATCCATGCTAACGGGGACGGTACTTTCTTTGCAGACGGCGAATTTTATAATCGCAGAAAAGAAATGAAAAACCGCTTGCCTCAAGGCGCGGAACGACTGTAATTTTTGAGGATAAGGCTCGCCTTGAGACTTGAAAAGATATTTGTGCAAAATAAAACCCCCGCTCATAAGCGGGGGTTTTGCTTACTTAAACCGGTTTATTTGGCTTTGTTAAATCCTTTCCAGATTAACGCCGCCAACGCAGCCCCGATAAACGGGCCAACCACAAATACCCACAATTGGCACAGGGCTTGTCCGCCCAATACCAAGGCGGGCCCAAAACTGCGGGCCGGGTTGACGGAAGTGCCGGTCAGCGGGATACCCATAATGTGCACAAAGGTCAACGTCAAACCGATAACCAATCCGGCAATAGCGGCGGTTTTTTCACTAGAGGTTACGCCTAAAATGGTCAGCACAAAGATACAAGTTAAAATAACTTCCACGATTAACGCGCCGCACGCACTTAAACCGACTGCCGAGGCAGTACCGTAGCCGTTAGCACCTAAACCGGTTACACTAATACCACCCAAGTTGGTCATGTTGATAATGGCGGCTAATACCAAGGCGGCTAACAAAGCACCCACACATTGCGCGAGAACATAACCCCAAAAATCTTTGGCGGTCATTTTTCCGCTCATCCATACCCCTAGCGAAACAGCCGGGTTGATATGGCAACCGGAAATATCGCCAATGGCATAAGCCATCGCCACGATAGACAACCCAAACGCAAAGGCAATTCCTAAGGTGCCCAGCGTTGCACCCGCAATGGCCGCAGAACCGCAACCAAAGAGAGTCAAAACAAACGTACCTAATAATTCGGCAGTATATTTTTTCATAGATTCTCCTAGTATTTGCGCGCTATAAAAGCCGCATCACTCATTACTACTCTTATATTGTATCAATTTAATACGGGTACGTACTGCAACAAATTAGTTGCGTATCGGTTTTTGATGGGGGATAGAAGGTTTGAAATAGCGAGAGAGCCCTTAAAATATGACTTCTATATAGGCCGAATCAATATCTTTCTTGGTAATATGGGTGCCGATGATTGTGTTATCGACCGTAGCCACAACCGGGTTGTTGGCTATATTATTTACAATATTATCTACACAAATCTGGTGCAACATGCTTTCGGCAGTATTATGGGCACGGAGACTGGGGCGATATTTGTGGCGATTTGTCTTTGCTTTTTTGCATTTTCTTCTATTCTTTGTTGGAATTTCTTCGGCAAGATAAATACCCTTTATTTATTCAGAAAAAGAAATACTAAAAAAGCCGTTTTGGTGTACACGTTAATTTCGCTTTGTTTTGTGATGTTGGGCTCGCTGGTATCCAGTGATTTTGTTTGGGAATTGACCGATATGTTTAATAATCTCATGGTTATTCCGAACGTGCTTGCCTTGTTTTCCTTAACCCATATGGTAATCGGTAAGGCTAAATAAACACGCTGCGCCTGTTGAGAAATTCTCACTAATAAGATTTTTCCAAATAATCATTTTTTTATCGATAGATTGACGAGAAATATGATATAATATATAAGTAAATTTTAAGTAGGGATGTAAATTCGTCACAAAAAATATGAAGCGAGATTTTCAAAAAAAATTTAAAAAAATATTAATTGTAATAATAACTATACAAACGTTCTGCCTTTCCGGTGTAAATAGCCTGTGGGGGGCAGAATATGCTTCGCTTTTGGACGCAATAAAAGCAACAGATACGCCGAGAACATACACGCTTGATGCCAACGAAACATCCTCAACTGTCTTGGGAGATATTGGGGGAACGAATTCTGTTCTCACTATCGATGGTGGAACCGGACACTATGGAATACATAATACTTCAACAGCCAACGAAGTAAGAATTTTTGTAGACAATCCCCAAACTCTTAACTTGCAAAATCTCGGCACTTATACTACAACCACCTCAAGTTCTATCGTCGATGGGATGGATATTATTACCAGCGTTGCGGTAGGAAATTCCGTGGACAATTTTGGCAAAACAACTGACAGAGCCGGATTTATCAGATCAGCGGGGACTACATCCGTTACTGATTCTGTCTTTTTTAATAACCGCGGTCAATACGGCGTATTACAAAACAGAGAAGAAGGGACCATGTCTATCACCGGTTCTGTTTTTGTCGCGAACAATTCGCCGCAAGGTACAGTTCATAACGATAGCACAAATAAAATAACTCAAATATTAAATTCTATATTTTATAATAATATAGCCACCGCTCCGGCTTCCGGCTCAGTCGAAGTGAAGAATCGCGGTGGCAGTGCTATTTATAATAAAATCACCACAACGATAGACCTTATTTCCGGTTCTCAGTTTATCGGTAACAATACAGTTTCTACAGCTAGCGGTCAGCAAACGGGAACAATATATAACGGTGGAACGATCGGCACCATATTAAATTCTATATTTTATAACAATAATAACCAAAGCGGATCTGCCCTAAATAACATAAGCGGCGGCACCGTAAACACCATTTCTGGTTCAACCTTTGTCCAAAATACTACCGATACATCCGGTGCGGCCATCATCAATGCAAGCGGTTCAAGCATAGGGGCAATAACAGATTCCCTTTTTACTGCTAATACAGCCACAGGTAACGGCGGTGCTATTTATAACGAGGGTACGATTACAGATTTAGCGGGTACTTATACCGCTAACAGCGCTACGGGTAACGGCGGTGCCTTATATAATAACGGTGTAATCACCAATGCCATTAGTGCGACGTTCGGCGGTGATAATGCAGCCGACGGTAACGTTGCCGATTTAGGTGGTGCTATTTATAACGCCGCTGGGCAAACCGTATCCATAGATTCCGCTTCCATATTTAAGAACAACACGGCTACAACCGACGGCGGTGCTATTTATAACGCCGGAACGATTGCCGATTTAGCGGGTACGTATGCTACTAACAGCGCTACGGGTAACGGTGGTGCAATAAACAATACAGGAACAATCACTACATTTGCCGGTACTTATACCGCTAACAGCGCTACGGGTAACGGTGGCGCCTTATATAATAACGGTACGATTACTAATGCCATAAGTGCTACTTTCGGCGGAGATAATGCGTCTGACGGTAACATGGCCGATTATGGGGGGGCTATTTATAACACCGCGGGGCAAACCGTATCCGTAGACACCGCTTCAACATTTAAAAATAACGGTGCAACAACCGACGGCGGTGCTATTTATAACGCCGGAACGATTACAGATTTAGCAGGTACATATACTTCCAATAGCGCTGCGGGCAACGGCGGTGCGATAAACAACGTCGGCACGATTACCGCATTGGCGGGTACGTATACTTCTAACAATGCGGCAAACGGCGGCGCTATCTATAATACCGGAACCATCAGCGACTTATCAGGCACCTATACTTCCAACAGTGCTACAACCGCCGGGGGCGCTATTTACAATACAGGCACCGTAACTATTACCTCATCCAATGGCGCAGACACCGTATTTAGCGGCAACCAAGCCAACAGCGTTTCAAATGCATTGTACAACAGCGGAACCGTTAATATGAACGCCGGGGCGAATAGTTCTATTACATTTGACGATAAAATCACCGGATCAAACGGCGCGATTGTGTTGGGTGGTGCGGGCATTGTGGAGTTTAATGATACCGTGGCCGGCAATAGCGTGGCGTTAAACTCGGGCACGTTAAAACTGGGTGCGACTAATAGTGTAGAAGACGCGACGAATTTTACGGCTAGCGGCGGATTGTTAGATTTACGCAACAGCGCGACAGAAACCTATCAATTAGGGCAAAGCACCACCATAAACGGTACGGTAGATTTGGCGATAGATGTTAATTTAGCGGGGGCCACCCCGGTAGCGGATATCATCAGCGCAGCCGGAGCCGTTAGCGGAACAGGCAGTTTTGTATTTTCATCGGCAAATATCAACCTGATGAATGATGCCGATACTCAAATACCTTTATGGGTTCAAGTGACCGATGAATATTTACGCAATAATGCGGGGTTAGGAAGCAATGCAAATATAACGATAACGGGCACGGAAAGTTATCTTGTTACGTATGAAACATCCCACGAAAGTGTAAATGCGGGTTTCTTGAAGTTTGAATATGACTCCTTGGCAAATGCCATTGCCTCTACGGTAACGGAAAAAGCCTATACGCTGGGTAATAATGCGGCGTTGGCAAGTACCCCGGCATTAGGCGGTACCAATTTAACCGTAAACGGAAACACAAATGGATATTCTATCACCGGCGATACCGGTGCGGGGATCTCGGTCGGAAGCGGCCAAACCTTGTCCTTAAACGACATAGGGGTAGATAGTTCCGGCAATGTGACCGGAGCCGGATTGAATAATTTTTCCACCGCGCTGACCAATGCCACGGGCGGAACAATCAATCTCTATAACACGAAGTTAAGCGGTAATACGACGGATATTGATAACGATGGCACCGTCAATATGTCCGGTACGGTTATATTGGATAATGCCCAAGGAACAGGTACCGTAAATATCACGAAAGATACCGCCGGAAATGCGTCTTCTGTAACGGTAAACAATAGTTTAGAACAAGATAATATTACCGTAGCAAGCGAAAATACTTTAACGAACAATAATGCCACCATTACCGCCAATACGAACTTAACTAACGCGGGAACCATAACGGGTACCGGAACGAGTTCCTTGGTGATAAACGGTGATTCTTCCAACACAGGGACTATCGAGCAAGGAATTATTACCACAGCCGCCTCGGTTACGTTGACTAATAGCGGAACAGTTACTGTAAACGGTACCTTGAATAATAACGGCTCTATTGTCGGAGATTCGGGCACGTTAAACATCAATGCTACCACGAGTAACGCCGGAACGATTTCTCAAGGAACGTTGGCAACTGCTGCAAGCACCACGTTGACTAATACGGGTGATATCACGGTAAAGACCACGCTCACCAATAACGGCACCATTGATAATAGCAACACGTTGACGTTAGCCGGCACCGGTATGACTAATGCCGGCACTATAAGCAATACGGCCGGAACGACCAACATCACCGGCACCTTAACCAATAGCGGTACCATTTCTCAAAAAGAAGTAAGCGTATCCGCCGGCGGTGCTTTGACGTCTGATGCAAGTACGCTTACGGCAACGGACGGAATTACCAACAACGGTACCTTGAATTTAACCGGCGGGAATATCTCCAGTGACATATTGAGTAGCGGCGGAACGACCAATATCACCGGTAATGTAACCAACAGTGCCGATCATACCATTGCTAACGCGGTGGATGTAAAAAACGGGGCTACATTAAATACGAATGCGACTGCCTTGACGAATGCCACCAATAACGATGGCACATTGGAATTAACGGGTGGTACTTTGGCAGCAAACATTTTGGGATCCGGTTCGTTAACCGTTACGAACAGTGTTCAAAATTCAGCCAATATAACACAAGGTTCCTTAACGGTTAATAGCGGCCAAACGTTAACCAATAACGGCAGCACTACTATTACCGCTGCGGCCGGATTTCAAAACAACGGAACCGTGGCAAATAACGGTACGATTTCGGTAGCCGGTGGTAATAATACAGGCTCCATTACCGGAAGCGGAGCGTTTACTAATAGTGGTAATTTTACCAATAGCAATACTATCACCCAAAATACGATTACCAATACCGGCACCATCACTACCAATTCAGAGAATTTGGTAGCGACGAGCGGTATTACTAATAACGGATCCTTGGTGTATAATGCCGGAAGTCAAACTGTCAGTGATATTACGGGTGATGGCAGTGCCGGCTCTCGTGTAGCATTAACAACCAATGCACCGTTCACCATTGATAATACGATTACAAACACGTATGTTGACTTGTATAATTCAACCGTGAGATTCGGTAGTAACGGTGATATTTCGGGCGCTACGGCGTTCAATGTCAACGGCGGCGGAATGGATATGATTGACGGAAGTATTACTTCTACCAACCTCGGAACGGTCAACTTGAATGCTCTGTCCAATATCGGTATTGATTTAGATTTAAGTACCTTAACTTCCGATTCTTTTAGTGCAACGGTTACTAATAATGGCGGTATCTTTAATGTAAATCAGGTCAATGTGTTTGGCACTACCACTCAAGACAACATCAACATCCATTTGGGTGATATGACACAATTAGGTCAAGCCAATGTGACTTCCGAAACGTTTGAATTACCGTCTATTATGACACCTATTCGCAGAATTTACGGACGCATCGCAAACGGTTGGTTAACCTACTCGGGCGGATCCGGAACGGATGTATCTGATTTTAACCCGGCTGTATTGGCTACGCCGGTGATTTCACAGGCCGGCATGCAGACCATCATGGCTAATACTTTCCAACATGCTTACGAACATGCGGATTGGTACACCAAATTCCCGGCGGATGAAAGATTCTCTATGTCTGATGAAACTTCCCATGCGGTGGCACAGGGAGAAAACTATGGCAAAAGGATTTTGACCGGTCAAGATAAAGATAAATTGGCGATATGGTTTAAATCGTATGCGGCTTTTGAAGATGTCCCGCTACGCAAAGGGCCGAAAGCCGATGTCAAATCGTATGGGTCTTTGGTGGGAATTGATTCTACTTTCCAAGATTGGGGCCGCGATTGGTATGGAATTACCACCGGGTACGTCGGATATAACGGTGCTAATACGGATTATCCGGAAGTTAGTTCCTCTATGGACGGCGGAATGTTCGGCTTGACCCAAACGTTCTACAAAAATAATTTCTGGACAGGTGTTACCGCTAATGTGGGAACCAGTTTTGTGGACACGCGTACCATGTACGGGCGCGAAAATTCCACCTTGTTTGCCACCGGAGTGGGTACTCAAACCGGTTATAATATTGAACTGGGCGACGGCAATTTTATCATTCAGCCTATTTGGTTGATGAATTACAGTATGATTAAGACGTTTGATTATACCAATGCCGCGGGAGTAAAGATTGCTCCTAAACCGTTACATACCGTCCAATTAAATCCCACCTTGAGATTAGTAGGTAATGTAAAGGGTTGGCAACCGTATGCCTCCGTGGGAATGGTCTATAACTTAATGAATAAGACATCTGTGCTTGCTAATGAGGTGGAATTGCCTGAAATGAGCATCAAACCGTATATGCGGTATGATGTGGGTGTGCAAAAAGCATTTAATGACAGATTCTCCGCATTTGTACAAGCCATGGGCTACAACGGTGGCAGAAACGGTATAGATGTGGTCGGCGGTATCCGCTGGGCCTTCGGTAAAGGCGGCCACAATGCCGGGGCTGTACAGATGAACCCTGCCGTTGAAAATGAGACCGTGAGCGAAAATAGGCAAGAACCGCAAGCCGAAGGGCCGGTCGTGGCGATTGGTGAAATGCAGCAAACACCGAAAGATATCCAAGCGCCGGAAACGGTTGAACAGGGGAGTGTTGCCCAACAACAAAATATAAAAACCGAAAAGCCGGTTGTAAATGCGGTGGTCGGTAAAGAGCAGAAAGAAAACCGGACCGAACAACCGATTGCCAAAGAACAGGACATCCATAAAGACCAAAAAGTTGCGAAGGCCGAACAGCCGATTGCCAAAGAACAGGATGTCAATCAAGAACCGTCGGCTTCCCAAGCAGAAGAACCTGCCACCGGGACGAAAAACGGTAGCAATTGGCCGATGGTGCTTGTATGCGGTATGATTTTATTACTCATTATAGTCATGCAACAAAGAAAAGGGAAATAAACATAGCCGCAACGAATCAACGAAATACCATATAATTTTTTGGGCACTATACGTATCAATGAGATTTGGGTTTAGCATATAGAACTTCATACGTTATAGTGCCCAATGTATTTGTTGTCAGTCGGATTTGGATATAATATATATAAGTTTTATAGGTTGGTGAAAAGAGGTATTATAATCATGAAAATACATAAAAATGCAATTCTGTTATTTACTGTTTTGGCTTTTTGGATAGTCGCTTGTTCTGATTCTACAAATGTCGTTGCTACCGTAAATGGGACGAAAATAACCCGGAAAACCTATGAAAGTACGTTGGATAATTTGATATTACAGCAAACACAAAACAATCCTGCTTTCGTCGATAATGAGCAGACTCGTTTATTATTGGGGCAAATCGCTTTAGATCAAATTATTACCAATGAAGTATTGGCCCAAGAAGCTCGCAAGGCAAACATTACCGTTAAAAATGAAGCCGTAAATCAAAGCATCAATAATCTTAAACAACTTCTTGCCGTTGACGAAAACGGCAAGGCCATTACCGATAAAAGACAAATAGAGAATAAATTTAATAAAAAATTGAAAGCGGACGGTGTTACATTACAACAATTAAAAGCCAATATACGTAAAGAGTTAAGCGTGCAACTTTTCTTGAAAGATTTGTCAAATAAACAGAAAATAGAACTGAGTGAAGAAACCTTAAAAAAATTTTATGACGATACCATGGCGGTTGTATCTAAAAATCAACATAAAATTACCTCTTTATCAAAGGAAGATTTGGCATTAATTGCTCCCTTTGCGGCGGGCGTGGAAAAGGCTAGTGCGGAACGGGTGGCTGCTTCCATTGTGTTTTTAGCGATTTCCGATGATATGGATGAAAAAATGATTGCGAATAAAAAAGATTTGGCTAATAAAATCGCCCGAGAATTAAAGGATAATAAAATTGCTTTTACACAAGCCATACAAGCCTATTCCGACGATAAAAGTGCCTTACAAACAAATGGGGAAAAGATTTTAATACGCGGGACATTACCCAAAGATATAGATAAAAAAATATTTGAAGCGCGTTTGGGCGAGGTGTTTGGCCCTATTACCGATCAGGCAGGAATTTATATTTTACGCGTGAATGAAAAACGGGCCGCCCATACGTTAACATACGGGCAACTCCGTCAGGATATCATTAACTATCTGATATCGGTAGCGTTGCAACAAAAAATACAACAACAAGTGAAAGATTTGGTACAAAAATCTAAAGTAGAAATTTTTTTACCGCAATATAAAGTAAATAATACCCAAGCGGCTGCCCATTAGACGCTTTGGGCAATGTGATTAGGATACGGTTTGATATTCTTATTACGCAAAAGGAGAAATTATGAAAAAATTGATTTGTATTTTATGTTTAGGATTATTTTTAGGAGCTTGTGCTTCTAATCAACGTCCAAGTTTGTATCAAATCCAAAAGCATGCGATTGCGACGATAAAAGATTTACAAGAAAAAGAAGAAAAGAAAACTCTCACAAAAGAAGAGGAGGCCACGCTTAAAGAATTAAAAGATCTCGAAAAGGACGAAGGAATACAGATTCTACTAAAATACGCGGAACGGGATATTAACTATGTAGATGTTCTAACAATGGGAATCGCAAGTCAATTTGGATATACTGAAAAAGAAATAGATAAATTTCTAAATTTAGGATTATATGTTAAAAATCCATACTGCGAAAGTGAATATAAGTCCTATGTAGTATTTCAAGTATTATCAGATTTTGTTTTAGCAAATGGTTGTGAGATTACGGAATATGATAAATGCAAGACAATTAATAGCAAAATCTTCATGTATCCGAAACAAAAAGATGAGCTGTACTTTGATAAAAAGATTTTAACTCCGCCAAGTGGTACCTGCTCTACATATGTTGGGGTTTTTGAGTATGAAAGTAAAAACGAAATGAATCATGTGGTCCCAATATTGGTATTCATACCAAAAATTATAGATAAAGAACAACTAGAAAACATACAACAATCTAGAGAAGAAAGTCAAAAAACAACTAGAAAATAGACTAGAAAAAAGCCCCGCTGCTTGCGGGGCTTTGATTATCACGTGAACGTATTAAAAATTAAATTCAACACTTCCGTCTGCTTTGGTTACTTGCCCGGCTGCACCGTTTTCGGCGGCACTTGTTTGTTTGGCAATCAGTTTTTTGGTGTCAATTTCCGCAAACATGCCTTTTTTGGCTACTTCAAACACCTCGGTGTTACCGGAAAGTTCCACTTCCGCGCGGTCTAACGAAGAAACACGAACCTTGTTAGCGTTGATATAGTCCATATCAATCGAGGAACTTCCTTTCGCATCCAAGTTGAGATTAGAAACGGAAACATTTTTCATGGATACTTCGCCGTTTTGACGGGTTTTAATAGTTAAGTCTTGCCCTTGAAAAGGAGTTTTAGATTCAAAATCCGCTTCTCCGGCCACACGTATGCGAACCAATTGCGGGGCCGTTACACGAATGTTGACATCATTATCGTCCCCCGTAAAGAAAGGTTCGTTATATTCGATAATAAGGGTATTATCTTTTACTTTTATTTTGGTGGCTTTTACCAGTTTGGCTTGTCCGCTGATGGCAAAAGCGTGGTTTGGCCCTTGTGAGAAAGACACATTTACGTCTCCACCGTTCACTTCAATGGCGGAAAAAGCGGGCGCATTTGGTACTTCGCGCGTTTTGTACTCTTGTGCTTCAACGAAAACACAAGTCCCCAATAGGGCAATTAGGACTGCTAATTTTGTTATTTTCATAATTCATCTCCTTATGTTATATTATAACACACCATTCTCTTACGGGGCGACCTATATGGCCCTATTTATATAGAAGATCGGTTGAATTTTTAACTTGACTTGGAGTTGACTCCAACTGCTACAATATCTTTACAGGAGAGATTATGACTATTTCCGAAGTAAGTAAACAATGTGACATTTCGCCCGATACGTTACGCTATTATGAAAAAGAGGGATTGCTGTCTAATGTAAGCCGTACGCCCGGCGGAATAAGAAATTATACGCAGCAAGACTGCGTGCAAATAGCGTTTATTAAATGCATGCGTAGTGCCGGACTTTCCATAGAAATACTGCGAAAGTATTTTGAACTCTTTAAGCGCGGCAAACGTACGCTTAAGGCCCGGCGGGACTTGTTAGTTACCGAGCGTAAAGCCCTGCAAGCACGTTTGACAGAAATGCAAGAGACGCTTAAACGGTTAGATTATAAAATCTCTGTATACGATAAAGCAATTGCATCTAAAGACAAGGAACTTAAATTCTAGGGGGGTGTATGATTAAAAAGATACTTATTATTTTGCTTATTTTAGCAGTTATCGGCGGAATAATGGCACTGGTACACCATGTACGGGTAGCCCAGCGCAATAAAAAAGAACTCGCCAATTTTACGCAAGAAATTCCTTATACCGCCAAGTTGGGTAAAGTGTTGGTAATTTACTATTCTTGGACAGGCCATACGCAAGACATTGCCGAGCAAACTGCCGCCATCACACAAGCGGACACTTACCGTATTCAAACACAGGAAGAATTTAAGAGTTCTCCGGCTTTTTATGCACGCATTAAAAAAGAACTTAACCACAAAATTTATCCCGCTTTAGCCGGTAATTTGCCGGATGTGAGTAATTACGACGTGGTGTTTGTAGGAGGACCGGTGTGGTGGTACACCATGGCTACTCCCTTATATTCCTTTTTGGATCAAACGGATTTTAAGAATAAGAAAGTAATACCGTTTTCCACGCAAGGCAGTAACCCCAGGTCATTTTTGGAAGATTTTACGTCCGGTGTTCAAAATGCTCAAGTGGGCACGTATGCCAATTTTAATAATGTCGGCCCGGAGTATAACCAAGCCGTACACAACAAAATTGTGCATTGGCTAAACAATTTATAGGAGAAAATATGACTAAAAAAGTATTAATTATATCTGCTTCGCCTCGCAAAGGGGGCAATTCCGACTTGTTGTGTGACCAGTTTCTGTTAGGCGCTAAAGAAGCCGGGTACGACGTGGAAAAAATCTTTTTGCGCAATCATAAAATTAACTATTGTTTGGGTTGCGGTGTGTGTAATAACACGCACCAATGTGTGCAAAAAGATGATATGAAAGCGTTATTGGGTAAAATGGTGGAGGCCGATGTAATTGTACTTGCCACGCCGGTTTATTTCTACACCATGGACGGACAACTTAAAACGTTTATTGACCGTTGCGTACCCCGGTACACGGAAATTTCCGATAAAGATGTCTATTTTATTGTTTCTGCCGCCGATACCGACAAAAACAATTTGGCTCCTACGATAGAAGGCCTACGCGGTTTTACGCGCGATTGTTTGGACGGTACAAACGAAAAAGGCATTATTTACGGTACAGGGGCTTGGCAAATAGGCGAGGTAAAAGAACTGCCCGCTTATAAGAAAGCCTATGAAATGGGCAAAAAATGCTAAAAGGAGATAACATAATGAAAAAATTACTTGTCGTATTATTAGGAGCCGTAACATTGTCCGCTTGCCAAACTGTGCAAACGACACAAAAAACTTCGCAAGACAAAGATGTGGTGTATTTTACGCGGGATATCAGCCCCGAAGGTCTTGTTAAAATCTATGACAAAATCTCTAACAACATTGACGGGAAAGTGGCTATTAAGTTCCATACGGGCGAGCCGCACGGCCCGAACATTTTACCGGTTCCGATGGTAAAAGCCCTGTGGAAACATATCCCCAACAGTACGCTCGTGGAAACGAATGTATTTTACAATTCTCCGCGCCAAACGACCGAAGGCCACCGCGAAACGCTTAAAACCAACGGATGGACATTTTCCAAAGTGGATATCTTGGACGAAGACGGTACGGTTATGCTCCCTGTAAAAGGCGGCAAACACTTCAAAGAAATGTCCATGGGCAGCCATGTATTAAATTATGACTCGCTGGTAGTGCTTACTCACTTTAAGGGTCACACCATGGGCGGTTACGGCGGCAGTATGAAAAATATTGCTATCGGTATGGCTGACGGCAAAATCGGCAAAAAGATGATCCACCAAAAAGGCGATAAGCAATGGGGCTATACGGGAGCCCGTTTCCAAGAGAACATGGCTGAATCTGCCAAAGCCACGGTAGATCACTTCGGCAAGAAGATTGTGTACATTAACGTCTTGCGCCGCATGTCGGTTGATTGCGATTGTGCGGGGACTTCCGCCGCCACACCCAAAGCGCGTGATATCGGCATTTTGGCCTCTACGAATATTGTGGCCGTGGACCAAGCCTCTTTGGATATGGTGTATGCGTTGCCGGAAGAAGAATCACACGATTTGAAGGAACGTATTGAATCGCGCAAAGGGTTGCATCAAATTCCGTATATGAAAAAATTAGGTATGGGAACGGGCAAATATACCTTGGTAGATATGGATAAATAATGAGAAAGAAATTATCGGAAGATACTTGTATGGAGCAGGTTTTTAATTTCCAAAAGTAGATAGCATACTAAAGGCGATTTGTCTCATAATTGCTACAATAATTTTATATGGAGGAAATATGAAAAAAGAACTTGGTGTAAAACCATTTTTATTCCCTATGCCGGTACTGCTGATAGCCACGTATAACGAGGATGACACCGTAGATGTAATGAACATGGCGTGGGGTGGCATTTGTGACCATGACAAAGTAGCTCTTAACTTAGAAGAAAGCCATAAAACGGTAGCCAACATTAAAGCACGTAAGGCATTTACAATTAGTATCGCCGATACGGAGCATTTGGAAGCGGCGGACTATTTTGGTATCGTTTCTGCTAATACTGTCAAAGATAAATTTGAGAAATCAGGTTTGCATGCGGTTAAAAGTACACGGGTAGATGCCCCCATTGTAGAGGAATTTCCGCTTACGTTGGAATGCGAAGTCGCAGAAATCCAACCGGATGGATTCCGTGTGGTGGGTAAAATTGTCAATGTGCTTGCAGATGAAAAGGTGGTAACTGATAAGGGTACCGTAGATCCTACGAAATTAAACGCTTTTGTGTTTGACCAGTTCCAAGGCGGTTATTACAAAATTGGTGAAAAAGTAGGTCAAGCATGGAATAGTGGCAAAAAATTAGTTAAATAAATACAAGTTATATTTGTATTTCGTTTGCCCCTTACTTAAGTGTAGGGGGCTTTTTTAGTGTCCAAAAGCAGGCGGGGTAGCTTTAATGCACAAGGACTTTAATTTCTTGCTTTACTTTGGCTAAATCACTACAAGAGAGAAGCGGAATAAGTGCATTGATTTCTTCTACACTCTTATCCCACCATTTAAGTTTGAGCAGCAGGTCAATCAATTCATCATCAAAGCGTTTGCGGACGGCTTTAGCAGGGTTTCCGGCCACAATGGTGTAAGGCGGCACATCTTTGGTTACCACGCTGTTTAGGCCGATAATCGCCCCATCGCCAATATGCACGCCTGGGAGTATCGTAACGTTCTGCCCAATCCATACGTCATTTCCAACGACGGTATCGCCCTTTAAAGGGAGTTCTTTGGTTACGGGCGCCAACGCATTGCCCCAATCTCCACCCATAATATAAAACGGATAAGTAGTTGCGCAGTTCATCCGGTGATTAGCGCCGTTCATCACAAACTCCACGCCTTTAGCAATCGCGCAGAATTTGCCAATGATCAGTTTATCCCCGATAAACGGATAGTGGTGGGTGACGTGTTTTTCAAATTGGTCGGCGTCGTCACCGTAATAGTAGGTATAGTCGCCGATAATGATATTCGGGTTCTTTACTACATTTTTAATATAGCAAAGGTCGGGGAGCTTCTCGTTCGGGAACACTTTGTTGGAATCCGGTATATTTTTCATACTTTCATTATAAAATATTTACAGAACTACTGTGCCCAAAAAGAGCACAAGGCATAATAAAAGCCATGAACAGCGATCTTAGCAATAGGGGCGGCTTTTTAGTCGCCTATACGCAATATGTGCTACAATACCTTTAAGTAGGAACAAAAGGGAGAATCATATATGCGTAAGACACTAGAACTATCCGTTTTATTCTTCCTGCCTATTTGTATGTGGGCGGCAAATAATCCTGCCGATAAAGTGCAATACTTCCAAGCAGGAGACGAGAGATATTACAAAGAGGACGTTGTAGTCCCCAAAGTAAGTGACCCTGTAGATGCAGATTATAGGGATGCGGTGGATGTTGGCGGTGGTACTAAGGGCACAAAAGTAAATAAGCCCAAGACCCAAGCCGTTGTCCCTGCACAAAGAGTCCCTACCAATGTAACCCCTACTAACAACCCCAAGGAAGTGCAATTACAAGGTGGGGCCAAAGTGGTTACTCCGCACAATTCTTCCCCGAAGGTCGCTATGCCTAAAGGGAAACCTATGCCTATGGTACCCTCTAGCAAACCCGAGCCACAACCTGCGGTGGAAGTAAAAGCCAAGACACAAACGGAAACCACACAAGTAAAAGCCACAACTCCCGTAACTCCTGCACCCAAGGAACAGAAACTTACAGCGGAAGAAGTAAAGAAAATACATCCCACGGCTGTAACGCAAGCCCCTGCTCCTATTCAGGACGAGAAATATGCTAGACCCAAGAAGGTGCATTTAAAAGATTATCAAGTAGAATTCTTTTGCGATAAAAACGGGAAGCAAGTAAGATGCACGGAAGCGGAATGGAATAAAGAGCAAGAAGCCAAGAAAGCCCCAAAGCCTGCTAAAGCTACCAAACCTACTCGAACGGGTAAAGGTAGTACTTCCGTAAAGGTTTCTACTCCCACAGGGCCGACCATGACAGGCAATGGCGTAATTATCCCTGCAGAACCGCTTAAATATGGAATTAAAACCAAGTGCGTACCTTTGCCTGGGAAGACCACCTGCGAAGAAGAAAAGACGGAAACAAAGCCCACGAATAAGTTGGCAGGTTATAAACCCAGTGCAGGTGTAGAGTTACCGGAAGCTACTATTCCGGAAGGTGTGAAGGCAACTGCAACCCCTGCCAAGCAAGGAACCGCAAAGTTAGATACGGTGGACACTCCCAAACGTAAGGACTTTGGTGCTAATAAGGAATTTGTCAAAGGCAAGAATTTGTTAAATGGCTATGGTGGTGTTCCTACAATGTATGGGAACGTGGAAATACCCGAAGCTAGTTTGCCAAGTGAGGCAGAATTAGACGAGATGGATGCCAGAGCAAGAGCGGAAATGGAAGCCGAGCAATTGTTAGCGGAGATGGAATACAACAAGGCCCAAGCCGCTGCTCAGCAGGCTAAAGCGCAAGCACAAGCCGCAAAGAATCAAGCCAAACAACAACAAAATGCCGCCAATTTGACTTGTTCTTACATGGGTACATACTTTAGAGGGAACACCTGTAAGTATTGTGTGAACCATAAACCCAGTAACTCTATGGAATGTAACCAATGCTGTCAATCTTTCGGTCGTCCGTTAATGCAACCCGCAAGCTATAGTGCTTTCTCGTCGGGTGGCAGACCTGCAGGTTGTCTTTGCAGATTCGGTCCAACGTCCGGATATAACTTTTAAATTTACAAGGAGAGAATAAATGAAAAAAATAGTAACCAGTTTATTTGCCGTACTCTTTCTCGTGGGGTTAGCACAGGCCAAGCAAGCTACCACACAGTACGAGCGTGCTTTAATTAACGCCGCTAAAGACGGAAACGCCTCCCAAGTTAGGGGTTTATTAGAGGCAGGTACGGACCCCAATGTTACGGATGAGGCCGGAAACACACCTTTAATCTATGCAGCCAAAGAAAACCTAGCGTCTGTGGATATGCTACTTTTTGCAGGTGCAGATGTAAATGCTAGAGGCGAGAACGGGATTACCGCTTTAATTAACAGTTTCTCTATCGTTACACCGGAAGCAAAAAAAATCCGTGAACGCTTACTCAAAGCCAAACCGGACGTAAATGCGGTGATGAATTTACCGCGTTGTAAATCGGAAGACCGCCTATGGGGATCTTACTTGTGGGGCGAAGACCAATTTTGGCATAATAAATCAAAATGTGACGAGCCTAATCCTGCTACTGCCTTATCTTTTGCACGCGATTCTAATGACGCAAGTGCAGTAGAAATGCTACTTAAAAATGGCGCAGATGAGAATTTCGGCCGTTTAGAGGCATGGAATAAACCGGACAAAGCCCAACAAAAATTAAATGACAAGTTGTGTGCTGCCGCAGAACAAGGAAATGTAAAAAAAGTAAAGAAATTACTGGAACAAGGGGCTAATCCGAACGGTAGAGGTAGTGATGGATTCTTGCCACTAGCAAAAGCAATATCAACAAAAAAGGCAAATATAGACGTAGTAAATGCCCTTTTAGAGAAAGGAGCAGATCCAAATTTTCATAACAGTAAACATTACGAAACCATTTTAATGGTCGCAATAGATCGTCATGCAAGTGTGGAGATGATAGAAGCATTGATAAAAGCTGGAGCGGATGTTAATGCTCGTAACCGTTCTTATTCTACCGTTTTACATTACAACTTTTATAAGGACAGCATAGAAAAGTTAAAATTACTTATCCAATCCGGGGCAGATGTAAATGCTCGCAACATGTACGGTAGAACTCCGTTATTCGGGGCTAAAGAAGAACAAATCAAACTGTATATAAGTGCTGGAGCGGACGTAAATGTGCGTGATTATGAAGGGTTGAGTGCGTTGTTTCATGCAAGTGTTAACCCATATATGGGTCCTTGTGTAAAACTTTTACAAATGCATGGAGCAAAGCTAACGCCATACGAAAAGCGGCTCTTGCCAATTATGCAGCAGAGAATGCAACTCAACTTAGAGCCCAGTGGAGCAGAATCAACTCAACAAGCAGCCGAAAACAAAAATAGCGGTGGTCTCGGTCAGATTCTTTTACAAGGATTATCCAATGCCGCACAGGACACCGCTAATTTTGCCATACAGAACGCAGGAAAGTTTTAGGGGATAGAAATCCTCTGTTAGATAGCCACCCTTTAGCGCAAACTAGAGGGTGGTTTTTTCTGCCAAAAGTATATAGAATGGACACTTATTTGGGCAGATACGATTTATATTTAGCGCATCGAATTTTAAGATTATAGTGTCCAAACTCTGTCCTTGCTTGGTATAGTTTATCTGCTTTATCTTGCTTAGTCACGACCGCAAAATACTGTGCCCCAAAGGCGCACAAGACATAATAAAAGCGCGAAATTTAACCGCATAACACCTGGAAAATCACGCGGATACAGTGTCAATCTGTGTTCAGTTTCTACTCTAGTGACCTTTACTAGGGTTTTTATTTTGTAAGGGTTTTCCTATACTTTTCGCCCCAAGTAGCCATGGCATCTAGTACAGGTTTAAGGGAGTGCCCGGTTTTGCTTAAAGCATATTCCACTTTTGGCGGTACTTCGGTATGTGACATTGTTACCGTGTGGCAAGAGCAAAAAGAAAACGTGCGTATTGTAGATTACGACTTGCCGATTAAAAGCGAAAGTTAGCAGAGTTGGTTTTGGGCCCTTACATAAGCGTAAGAGGCTTTTTAATGTCTAATAATATGTATCCAATCTCCGAAGAGTGTTCTCTCTTAATGTGATAAAATAATAATAGGGAGAAAATATGAAAAAACTATTCGGGTTACTGGTACTATTTACTATCACAACCGTACTTTATGGGTTGGATGTTTCTTCTTTGTCCTTGGCTGATTGTGAGCGGGATGCGCTTAAATCTTCCGCCCAACTGCAAGGTTTAGAAGCACAAGTCCGTTCTTCACAAGCACAGGAAAAAAGCGTGTCGTCGTCTCTTTATCCGTCTTTGTCATTAGATGCAAAGGGAGTTTGGGTATCGGAAGTTCCCACGCTCAAGTTCGGTGGGCAAGAGTTAAAATTTGGCGATACTTGGGGGTATTCTGTCGGGCCGACTGCCAGTTGGGTGCTATTTGATAACGGGGCACGCAGTTCTCTTAAAAAAAGTGCTTCTAAAGCGGCCAGCGCGCAAGAACAGTCCTATGAATTTGCCCGGAAACAAATTTTATTGCAAGTGCGCCAATCGTATTTTGCGGTGCAACAACTTTTACAACAATTGGTGCTGTTGAACGGACAATTGGAAGTGGTGCAAAAGCAACTTTCCGACGTGGAGTCCGCTTACAAAGCCGGTTCTAAAAGTAATTTAGACGTTTCTATCGCCCGCAAACAAGTATTAAAAACACAAACGGCTATGAGTGGGGCACGCAGTGCCTTGGCCGGGCAATTACGTACGCTGTTTAAGTTGACCGGAACTGATTACAACATTGACCCCTCATACCCAACAGATAAACGCCTTGCTAACGCTAAAGAAGAAAATAAAACCTCCGCCGTATTAGATACGGATCCGTTAGAAAATACGCTTCAATTGTTCCGCCTATACGGGCAAAGTGAGTTTGATGAAAATTCTCCTAAATTGGCCGCTTTGGATGAAATGGCCCAGTATTATGATTATTTGGCCGACAGTTATAAATCTTCGCTCTATCCGCGCGTGGCACTTCAAGGCGGTGCTTACTTTGAATACCCCAACGGAGCCATCCGCGAACATGTATTTTTAGGGCGTGCGGGAGCGGCTGTTTCTATCCCATTATTTGAAGGCGGCAAAGACCGTCAGCAAGCCAAGGCACAACAGGAACTGTCCCGCGCCAAAACCTATGAAAAACAGGATACACAAGAAACATTGACGGCCTTGTTTTTATCGGCCAAAGATCGCTTGTACGGTTTACAAGTGCAAGAAAATTTACTCAAAGATACTATTAAACAAACCAGTGAAACGGCACGCCTTACGTATCAGGCCTATAAAGCCGGGGCCGTTACTTTTTTTGAAGTAGATCGGGCCAATTTAGATTTGCTCGAAAGCCAACTTTCTTTGGCAGATGTGCAAGTAGAGCAACTCAATCAATTAGCCATTTTAAATAGTTTAAGCAAGGAGACCTTATGAAAAAGAGAATTATCATAGCCGTAGTGGTACTTTTAATTTTAGTAATCGTGGCGTTGACGTTTTTCCGCAGTACGCCGTTTCATTATAGCGGAGTGGCCGAGGCTATTTCCGTAGATATTTCTGCCCGTTTGAGTGATACCATTCAAGAAATTTTAGTGGAAGAGGGATCCCCGGTAACGCAAGGACAAGTAGTAGCACGTTTGACGTGTGACGCGGCAAACCTTAAAAAAGAAATTACGCAAACAGAATTTAACCGGGCAGCACAACTTTTGAAAACGACGGCCGGTTCGCAAGAGAACTATGATATCAAAAAACATCAGTATGACGAAGCCGCACTTCAGCAAAGTTGGTGCACGCTTACCAGCCCTCTTAACGGGCAAGTGCTTTATAAATACTATGAGCCCCATGAATTTATCAGCGCGGGTAAAAAAATGCTTACCGTAGCCAATTTGAAAGAACTTGATGTGTGGGTGTATGTGCCGCATGATGAACTGGCCAATTTGTCTGTCGGACAAGAAGTAAGCGGCTATTTGCCGGAAGCAGATAAAACGTTTAAGGGTCGCATTTTGGCGATTAACGACCAGTCCGAATTTACTCCCAAAAACGTACAAACACGGGATGAACGCACCCGGCTTGTATATGGGGTGAAAACACGTTTTGAGAATGATGAAAATTTAACCATTAAACCCGGCATGACGTTGGAAACGGAGTTTGTAAAATAATGTCTATTGAAGTTCGGGCAGAACATATATCCAAAACGCTCAATACGACGGTGGCTTTGACAGATGTAAGCACTGTTTTTGAAGCCGGTATCGTGCATGGCGTTGTAGGCCCGAACGGCGCCGGAAAAACCACGCTGCTACGCTTAATTAAAGGGCTGTTAAAACCCAACAAAGGCACTTTTAACTTTACCTATCGTGACAAGGCATGCCCGGCGCAAGAAGCCATAAGCCGCACAGGATATTTTCCGCAAGAACCTAGTTTATATCCCGATTTAAGCGTGTGGGAGCATTTAGAGTTTTTCCGCGATTTATACGATTTGGACGAGTCTGATTTTCATAAGCGGGCAGAAGAATTATTAGCCGCCACCGGCATGACTCCGTTTAAGGACCGCCCGGCAGGAAAATTGTCGGGGGGAATGTACAAAAAATTAGGGCTGATGTGCGTACTGTTAAACCATCCGGCTCTGTTGCTATTAGATGAGCCCACAATCGGCGTAGATCCTGTTTCGCGCCAAGAGTTATGGGACATCGTTTATAGTGTGGCCGGCCCGGAAATGACCGTCATTTTAAGCACGTCTTATATGGATGAGGCCGAACGTTGCGCCAAGGTACATGTGCTGCAAGATGGGAAATTGCTTGCCAGCGGCCAACCGCAAAGCGTCATGGAAAATTTACACGTTACGAATTTTGCAGAACTATTTTTGAAACATGAATGATACGATTATACAAGTAAAAAATCTTGTCATTGCGTTTGGAGATTTTAAAGCGGTGAACGATATTTCTTTTGAAGTTCGCCGCGGAGAAATTTTTGGCTTTTTAGGGGCTAACGGCGCCGGAAAAACAACCACCATACGCACCTTGTGCGGTATTTTAAATCCGACATCCGGGCAAGTGTTTGTAAACGGAACCGATGTGGCGGCTTCTATCTCGGTGCTCAAACCGCATATTGGGTATATGTCTCAAAAATTCACGCTATATCCGGATTTGACGGTACAAGAAAATATGGATATTGCAGGCAGTTTGTATGAATTATCTCGGGCCCAAATTAACCAACGCCGAGATGAATTATTCTCATTTATCGGGCTTACAAACGTTCCGAAAGGGCCTGTGCGGCAACTTTCGGGCGGAACCAAACAGATGATTGCGCTAGCGGCCTCTATTTTGCACGATCCGGAACTTATCTTCTTAGACGAACCGACTGCGGGGACTTCTCCCCAAACACGTCAGGCCTTTTGGGAACTTATTCGTCGTTTATCTTCGCAAGGTAAAACGATATTTGTAACCACGCATTATATGGACGAGGCCGAGTACTGCCACCGCATTGTGCTCATGGAACGCGGGCATATTTTGGCAACAGATACCCCCGATAACTTAAAGAAAACTTATTTTCCGCAAAAACCCGTGGAACTTACTTTTACGCAAGGTAATCAACAAATTATCTCTCAAGAAATGCGTAGTTTGTCCTTGGGGGAAGTATCCGTTTTTGGCAGCAAATTACGTGTAAATGTTACGGATAATACGGCATTTGAAAAATATTGCCAAAAGCATCACGCTGATTTTACCACACGCACGGTGGAACCTACGCTTGATGACGTGTTTTTAAAGGCCATATCGGGGGCGAAATGAACACCTTAGTCAAACACATTATGGCTATTGCCAGCAAAGAGGCAAAGCATATTAAACGTGATATTTTTACGTTATCAGTAGCGTTGGTGCTCCCTATGGTGTTTGTGGTATTTTTCGGGTTTGTGATTAACCTAGATTATCATCATATTCCACTTACCGTGCGCGATAACGACCAAAGCCACACCTCAAGAGAACTCTTAACGCAAGCCAGCGCGGCCGGGTATTTTGACATCATCGCCGCGCATACTCCGTCAGAGGCAGAATTACAACTCCAACAAAACCGTATGCGCGGCTTACTGATTATCCCGCCCGGATTTCATGCTGCCTTTACAAACGGAGAGGTTGCCCGCGCGCAACTTTTGATAGACGGTACAGATAATACGATGGCCGCCTTAGCCACTACCTATATGCAAGGTATTGTGCAGACCACCCAACAATCTATTTTATCTTCGCACGAGCCGCCTTCTGCCGCAATACGCACGCGTTATTTGTTTAATCCGGAACTGAACAGCCGTTGGTTTATTGTTCCGGCACTGAGTACCGTTATTATTGGATTTCTAGCCATTATTTTAACGGCCCTAACAGTAGCGCGGGAATGGGAAAACGGCTCTATGGAACTACTACTTTCTACACCGTTACGTCCGCTAGAGATTGTAGTCGGCAAGTTACTGCCGTATTTTCTGCTTACCTTCTTTGATGTACTGCTTGTATTTGCGCTGGCATTACTGGTGTTTCGCATCCCGTTTCACGGCAGTTTTGTGCTCTATTTAACAGCCTGTTTGTTTTATATTATGGGCGCGCTGGCGCTGGGGTTGCTTATATCGGTCATAACGCGCCAACAACAATCCGCCATTCAGTTTGGGTTCGCCATAGGATTGCTCCCTTCTTTTATGTTTTCGGGATTTATTTTCCCTATTGAAAATATGCCCGCATTCTTCCAATATGTAACCATGTTATTTCCGCAACGGTGGTTTTTACAAATCAGCCGTGCCTTATTTTTAAGCGGGGCGGGACTACGTGGTTTGCTGATTCCTTTTATTGCATTGTTTCTGTTTATGACAGGAATGATTACGCTAGCCGTACGAAACTTTAAAACGGATGTGGAGCCATGATACACAAACGCATTATAAGAGGGCTAATTCGCAAAGAATTTGTGCAAATCTTTCGTGATCCTAAGATGATTGTGGCTATCTTTTTTGTTCCGATAGTTCAACTAACCATGTTTGGGCTTGCGCTAACCAGTGAAGTAAAAAATATAGAAATGGTGATTGTCAGCAAACCGTCTGCGATTGCACGGGAAGTGCAAACGCGGGCAGTTGCTTCCCGTTGGTTTAAGCAAGTGCACCACATAGACGGAACTAATGTTTCTGATCCTACCGCACTGCTTACCACTTACAAGGCAGAAGCGGTATTGGTGGCCCCCGAGCAAGGATTTGAATATGCCTTAGAGCGGCAAAATAAACCTATTCAACTGCTTATCAATGCTACCAACGCCCAGCGTGCTCAACAGGTAAATGCGTATATTAGCCAAATTTTAGCGCGTGTAGCGGCCAGCCACGGGTACCGGTTGGGCGAGCAGCCGCGGCTTGTATTAGATACACGTATTTTGTTTAATCCGCAAATGAGCACGGCGGCTTTTATGGTGCCGGCACTTCTTGTCATGACCAGTTTTATTATTTTGATGATTGTAGGGAGCATGGCCATTACCAAAGAAAAAGAAATGGGAACCATGGAAAAACTGATATCCTCTCCGGCTTCTACGGCAGATATTTTGCTAGGGAAAGTGTTACCGTACTTCTTTATCGGTATTGGAGTAGTAATGCTAATGCTATCTATAGGCGTGTTAGGATTTGGCATTGCATACCGAGGAACGGTTTGGCAATTCGCCCTTAACGGTATAGCGTTGGCCGCTTGTGCGTTATCCGTGGCTACCCTCATCAGTACCATTGCCAACACCCAACAACAAGCCATGATGGGGGGAGTATTGATATTACTGCCGGCTATTTTACTGTCCGGCGTGTTTTTCCCGGTAGCCAACATCCCGGAAGGCTTCCGGTGGCTATGCTACCTCAACCCGCTCATGTATGCCTGTACCAATTTCCGCAACATCATCTTAAAAGGTGGCGATTATTCGTTCTTTTGGCAATATTTCAGTATCTTGCTGGGGATGGCACTTGTTTTGGCCGCCACTGCCTATAAAAATTTCAAAGCCAAATTAAATTAGCATTTCCTTTTCTGCAAATACTTCTGAAGAAATTATGAATATGGGGGCATTATAAGGAAATATGCCGATTAGACAACATGTTGTCGCTTTCGTATAATATACTATAAGTATCAAGGATGGATAATATGCCAAAGGAAATTAGTGAAATGGCGGCGGTTTGGACATTGTTTGCAAGATTGAGGTATTGACAAATATCGACGAAATTGCTATATTATTACTATAAGATAAGACGGCAGAAATAGGTCGTTTTATCAAAAAATTAGTGTTATTTTGAGGAAGATTTATAGTGCAGACGACTGCACAGTTATAAGGTTCCCCAAATCCTAACAAAAGACAGAGATGGTATCTTGATAGATACCGACGTAAGAATAGGATAAGGGGACTTCCGAAAATAACGGAAATTCCATTAAGAGTGTACGAGGGACGAGCCCGTTGACTAC
Organism: Candidatus Avelusimicrobium luingense; assembly: GCF_902757105.1. Taxonomy (NCBI): domain Bacteria; kingdom Pseudomonadati; phylum Elusimicrobiota; class Elusimicrobia; order Elusimicrobiales; family Elusimicrobiaceae; genus Candidatus Avelusimicrobium; species Candidatus Avelusimicrobium luingense. The sequence continues at coordinate 41,009 of NZ_CACVTK010000006.1, read as the reverse complement.
ACAGCAACCTACCAAAGGGCAAGGTGCTAAAGCTCGAACACAATGGGAGCTAGAATAAATTTGAAGTATGTTAGAACCCATTGGAGACAATGGGTTCTTTTTTTATCCACCTCTCCAATGGGAAATCCAAAGGAGAGGTGTTTTTTATGGCAAAAAAATGTAAGCAAAATCGCAATGTAACAGTATGGGTGGTTCCTTATACGCAGTTAGAGACAGAACCGATGAAGGAAGATTCTTTTGGATATAGTGATTGGGAGATTTATCACGGATAAAAGCTCCGTATACAAAATAAGATTTTTGAACTTATATTACGAGGTAAATTATGCAAGAAACAACTAAAAAACTAACAAAATACACTTCCCGAGCCCAACTGGTGGAAAATATACTGGCCTGGAATGATTGGTCAGGCTTACCCACGCGGGAGGCCCAATATGTGCAAACGTTTAAGGATATCTACGCACGTCTTTTACGCTCTAATGCGGATAAATTCCCATTAGTAGAGTTTATTCAAAAGCATAAATTATCACAGACGGAAGTATTTTTACTCTTGCGCTTGTCGGCCTTGGACTTGCAACGAATAATGGTAGCTGGCAATTATCAAGTAAATACGCTCTTGGAAAAAGGGCAAATAATCGGTAAACGTGCAGAACTACTCTCCATTTTGATAGACCGTAAAAGCGCGTTATTTACAGAAGGAATATTTGCCGCCATAGGTGGACGGATTGACTTAAAAAAGAACTTTTTAGCACTGGCAACTTCTCAAAAGCGTAAAACTAAGAAACGCACGTTAAACCCACAGCGCGTGCTAACCCAATTAAACAAGTATGTTATCGGGCAGGATGAGGCCAAAAAACAATTAGTGGCGGGCGTTTTTGAGCATTTAGTCAAGTGTGCTAGTGCCAAAAACGGAAAAACTTTTAACAAGAGCAACATCTTTATCAGTGGCCCGACGGGAACGGGAAAGACCTATATGTGTGAGTGCTTGGCAAAAATCTTAAACATTCCTTTTGTGCACGCCGATGCTAGCCAATACACGCAAACAGGATATGTGGGAATGGATGTAAGCGATGTGTTGCGTCCGTTAGCCAAAGAAGCCAAAGCGGGCAAATTACCCATTTCTATTGTCTTTATTGATGAGATAGATAAGATCCGTCAGGGAAGTGAACGGGAAGGCGGAGCGGCCTCCACCAATGTGCAGGCCGAACTGTTACGGTTAATAGAAAGCAATTTTTACAGATTAGAAACCAAACTTTCATTAGGGAAATCTATTCATAAACTAGATATTTCCCAAGTGCTCTTTGTGGTAGGAGGTGCGTTTGAAAACTTACAAGTAAAACACGCGGATAAATCGGTTGGTTTTACACAAGAACCTGTTACCAAAGGTCGCAAATTGACCGCCGAGGACTATATTGCCTATGGAATGATGCCGGAACTGATTGGGCGGTTTTCGTACTTTGTGCAGTTAAAGGGGCTTGAAAAAGACGATTTGCGTCAAATTCTACTCAACCCGCATAATGGGCCTTTGCAACAATACAAAGAATTGTTGCATACCTCCACCCAAGTGTCGCCTACAATCATTGAAAACCTCCTCAATGAGGCTTATGAGCGGCACTTGGGGGCCCGCGGGTTACATCAGCAAGTGGGGCAGTTATTTCAAGCACAGTTTTTGGAAAATAAAGTTCAAATTGAAATATAAGGAGAAACAAAATGACAGCAACAATGGTAGTTGTTTTATTAGTCGCAGTAGTAGCACTTGGGTATTTCATTTCCGTGAGCAACACGGAAATCCGCCTTCGCAATCTGGTCAAAGCGCAACAGGAAGTGTGCGAGGCCAACTTTGACAAAATGTGGAAGGTTATTAAGCAAATCACGCACGTGTCCGATACGTACTTAGAGACGTTTAAGGAGATTTATCCCAAACTTATTTCCGGACGTTACCAAAGCAAGGATATACGGTTTATTGTAGAGCATAACCCGCCGCTTGATACGTCTGTTTTGCGTCAATTAGCCACGGCTATTGAAATTAACCGTGAACAGTTTTTCAGTCATCAGCGGTTACTGGTAGCCCGCCATAATGAACATAAAACGTTTATCCAAAGTTTTCCCGCGTGTGTATTATTGCCTAACGCGCAGGAAATCAAAATTACGGTCATTAAGTCGGACCATACAGCCGACGTATATGCCACCGGCAAGGAGAATATCTAATGTCCATAGCGTTCTTATATGCGCTTGGCTTTTTGCTTGTAGTGCCGCACGTAATGGGCTATGAGTCCTTTGGTATATTCGGGATAGTGGTGGGCTGCCTGGGGGCGTGGATGGTTATCGGCCTTGCCAAAGTGTGCGAATCGGGCAAAACGGAAGACGAAGAAATCTTGGGCACGTACGTAACCGAGGCCCGCTATTACGAACCGTGGACTGAGAAAATAGAACACGAGGATGAAGAAACAGGCAAAAAAACATATGAAACCGTAGAGCACGATGAAGAGTGGGAAATAACCGTGGCCGAAGGGGATACGTTTTCGATTGACGAGGAAGAATATCAGGAATATGTAGCCCTCTTTGGCAACGAAGACGAGAAAGAAGCCGACCACGAAGGCGAAGCAGAAGGAGAAATTATAGACCCTGGATATAGCACATATACTACGTGGCCCGGTACGTATGAAACCGCAAGTTACGAGTATGTGTACCGCTCGTACAAAAACCCTACCTTGCGTTCTTCCAACGTATATGCAAGCGAAAAATTGGATGAACAAACCATTAAAACGTATCACTTGCAGTCCTATGGCCGCAAGGGATTATACGGCACCGTAAAGGGCGAAGACGCGGAGCAATTAGAAGATGAAATTCGGGACTATAACTGTTGGAGTCGTGAAAAAAACATAAAACTAAATTTCATCTTGCTGGAAAATGCCACATCCGCGCAAGGCATATATTGGCAACAATATTGGCAAAACGGTAAGCGTAACACAATAAATGCCGTTGTAGGTGTAACCCCTGATCATAAAATTGAGTGGGCCCACGTATTTGGTTGGCAAAACGAAGCTACGTGTATTAAACTACGTAATTTTATCGTTGGGCTAAGTACGATAGCGGATATTACGTCTCATTTTAGCCAAGTGGAAGAAATCTTAAAAGAAAACTACCAACTGCCTAATTTGAGCGAATATGATTTGGGGAAAGGGTCATTCCCGCTCAAAGGAACACTTATTGCTTTAACGATATGCTTGGGGTTATTTTGCGGACTTTTTAGCAGGCCGCCCCAATACAATATTCGTGCTCAAAAATATTTAGAGCAAAGGCAATATTCGTTAGCCAAAAGCAACTTTCAGGAATATCTTCACCGCGTGCCGGATGATGTATATGCGCTTAATAATTTAGGTGTGATTTACTGGAGAGAGAATAATTTGGAAGAGGCCGAAAAACTGTTTTCGCAAGCATTGCGTAATTCGTATTCTCTAAGCAGAGGAGATGTCAAAGACCTCTATGTAAATCGTGGCATTTGTTACAAGGATTTGAAACAAAACAAGCATGCTATTGCCGATATGAAAAAAGCCATAGAATACGAGGAATACGGCACTAAGTCTTATTGCGCTCTATACAGCTTATACAAAACGCTCGGTTATAAAAAATCAATGTGGGCTTTGCAAGAAGAGTATAACAATCATGTGCGAAGTCCGCTTAATGAAGATTGTAGAGATTATAGAGATTCTTTGACCTATATATACGATGGCGCAGATATGTTCACCGGGCGCGGTTTTGAGCGGATATTGAGGAAGATTTTTAGCTAGAGGAGGAACTATGTATCAAGTAAAAGTATCTGTAGATGAACAAAGAAGTTATGTGTCTTTTTATGAGGGAGACACACTTCTCTACCGTACCATAGTGGAGAGCCCCTATCATATCACGGAACAAGATCCACTCGTGCAACGCAAGAAATTCAAAGACCACCGCACTGTTGTGCCGCCACAACATACCGTGTGGGTTCCCGGTAAAATTAACGTGCATCCGTGGTTTAACAACTTATTTAAGCAAGTAGATAAACTGGTAAGTTATATGCCGTTTCGGGATAAAGAAATTGAATATTCTATTCACACGCCTTTTAGTAATCACGTAACCAATGAACGCTACAAAGTAACTGAAGGATTTAAGACGGAAGAGTTAAAGGACGGCCCCTATGCCTTGCCTACCCGCGCCATTAAAAGTATTACTACGCAATTTGGCCCTTATCCGCTCGTTCCCGCTCAAGATGCTACGTGGAAAATTAACATACGGACGGCCCAAGCATGTAAAAACGTGATTTATTTGCGGGCGCACTATAGTCATAAGCACGTATTATCTTTTGTGGCAGACTTATTAAAACGTAATGGTTGCGCGGTAAAATTACGCCCCAGTTTCACAATGCAGAAACAAAAATTGGAAATTTGTCCTTCATCTCGGTATTTTGGGCTAGAGAGAGAAGAGTGGGCTAGTTTGGATATTTATTTACAAAACCCGAATGCCTATAGAAAACCGTGGTGGCAGAAATGGTTCAAAAAAGAGGGAAATAAAGAGGGCTATGTAGATTCTATATGGAGTTATTTTAAGAGGTAAGCAATGTTTGAAACAAATAATCAGAAATTTAAAAGATGTTACGGCCCCTTTAAAATAGATAAAGACATAGAAGAAATAACCAAATGTTTCTTTGCGTGTGGGCCTCATTATCCGGGTGTGTATGGGATGATGGCATATAACACAGGCAAAAATGCGGAGTCTTTTTATCGGCAAGTTGGGTTTTATGGCGGCGGGATGATAGTATTTCCTCGCACCATTAAACTGGGACTTCGGGACTTATCTTTTGTGGACCAGTACAACGTGGAATATGCGTGGAATAGAGGTTTTGGAGGCAAGTTTCCATATCGGGATAATGTCTATAATGTGGAGTCTTTAACCCTGGATATTGCCAATATGTCCCTAGAACGCATTACTGAAATTGCTAAAGATATTGCGCATAACCAATGGGATACAGATGTGCTATTTAAGGTGTTCCCATCCAATCGCATTTTTTTAGTAAAGAGCAAATAAGATGAACAAATTTGAAAAAATTATTGCTTGGATGCCGCATACGGGGTTATATCTGCCTAATGTGGATAACAGCCCCGAATTTGATACCTTACGGCGAGATTCGTTGATTTTGGCAATATTTCAGTATCTTGTTTGGCCGCCACTGCTTATAAAAATTTCAAAGCCAAATTAAATTAGCATTTCCTTTATAACAAGGGTATTATCTTTATTGCTACTAGCTCTAAACAATTGAAGGGGTGTTTCGTTGAAGGAACATTTACTACTCGCAACCTTGCCGCTAACGATTAGAAATTACAGGCAAAACCTTTGTTATGTGTCGCATGGGGCAAGATTGCCAAATTATTTTTACCTACCCATTTCTTAGATAGTTCCAGCGGAATGACTTTATCTCTAGCTCCAGCAAAATGTTGTTGCTCTACGGAAGGAAGTGTTTGTAAGTCTAATGATAAGTAGAGCGGCGTATCTCCCCAATATTGTGTCCAATCGGTATGATTTAATAAGCCGGCAATCGTAATCCACTTTTGTATTTTTAATTCGGGATGCCTGGTGATGAGAAGACCAGACAAAAGCGCTCCCCCAGAATATCCAATTAAAACAATTTCTCTGTCCTGCGAAATTTGTTTAATAGCCAAGGCGGTGTCTTCCACAATTTGCTCGGAAAAGCGGCCCACAGTCCAATCCTCCACCTTGCAGTGAGGATCTTGGACGAATTGACAGGGTCTAGCCAGATAAACCACATTAGCGTGGGGATCGCTAAATGCCATGTTGCGTAAAAATTTATTTTTAGGAGTCGGATTTTGAGTGGGTATCCCTCTGTAATCAAAAGCCTTGCCATCTCCTTCCAGGTAAATGCGGATGGGGGAGGACGAATCGGTTATTTTTTGCCAAGAGGCCAACAGGTATTGATTGGTTTGCATCGGTTTGTAGGCAAATTCACGGGGCACAGGCACCGTAGCGCAAGAAGTTAGCAAAAATAATCCTAGTAAGAATAATTTTTTCATATCTGTTATTCTACAAAAAAGGCCCCTACTTGGTTAGTAAGGGCCTTTTGATACGAAGTTTGCTTAAAAGTGATAGCGTAGGTTGATGTATCCGTTCCAACCTTCGCGTCTGCCATCTCTGCGATAGAGGGCAATTTCAAACGCGTAATCATTGAAATGAGCGGTTGTTCCCAAACCATACTCTACGAATCTGGCCATGTTGAGCGTAGGAATCGCCACGCCTTCAACGCGGGAGTTTCCACCGTCTTTGTGACTGAAGGAATAGCGCACATCTCCAAAGAGTTCCCAGCGTTGGTTTAAGCGGTAATCCCCACGCAGGTTTGGCACAAATTCAAACACTTGCAGGTCATCAGATTTTACACGGATATTGGCAGAATTGGTGTAATCATCCCCGTGGACATACGTGTAGGAAGTGACAAAACTGGGCATCAGCATCAGCGAAGGGGAAACTTCTATTTGATAGCCGATATCTGCGGCAATACCGCCCCAAGGATTGTTCGTGCGGTGTTTGCCATACATATCGTACGTTTTCGGATGGATGTATCCGCCAGTCATATTAAGGGCTACCATAAAGTTTTCATATTTGGTGGCAATGTTGGCACCCAAATACTCTCCGGGTTGATCTACGCGGATATCATCATAGCGGATGTTTCCGTTCAGATAACCGGTATAAACGTTGAGTTTGGAGTCATCGGATTCAAAGAAATTGATGTCTTGGCTTAACCCTAAAAAGAACATGGCCATTCTGGTTTTGACGTCGGAAAAATGTCTGTAATCCGTTCTGTCATTGTAGCCATATGCCTTGAGCCAGACATTTCTTCCTTCTCCAAAATCTCCGGCTGCTTTGCCCTGTTGTTTGAAGTCATTATATTCAAATAAAGTGAAATCGCGAAACACTAAACTATTGATATAATCCTGGACGTTTGAAACGGTGTTTACCGTAATGGTCGGCTCAAAGACGGCCGGATTATAATTCCTCGGGTCGTCGGGGTCCGGATTATCGTTAAAGCGGGTAAATGTTAAGGAGCCATCCCCATTATTGGCTACCGTATATTTGTAGACGGGAGAGACGGCCTGCAAATCATCTTTCACCGCTACGTAGTCGGCCAAATTGGTGTCTGTAAATTGAACTACGGTACTATCTCCCGTCGTATCGGATAATACATTGACACCGGATAAAACGATTTTCTCTGTGCCTGTCACGGTGTCAACATGGATGGTGTCCATCGTAGAGGTAGCTAAATCTGCATCAGCTTGGATGTTGAGATTAGAAGAAAGATCTAATTGTTTCAAATTGACAGAGCCGATGACGTTATTGATAGTGTAAAGGGTGGACTCTGCCATTACATGTAAGTTGTTGCCATCAATAAAACCGTCCGGGTTATCTACACCGGCATTGATGGTCGGATTTTGCCCGATAGCCAGTACGCCGTTGTACAAGTTGATATCAAAATTATAGGTATCATCTCCCACTCGGTTATTGAATTGAATTTGGCTGCTTGCATCTGAGACCATTTCGGTCGTGATGCCTGTATCGGGGGAATAAGTCAAACCTGATTTGTTGATATCAATGGATGCTACGGTATTATCCGTGTAGGAAGCAATGCTACCGTTAAAAATAATTTTTTTACCGCTAGCCGCATTCAAGAATAAAGTAGCATCATTTCCGCTCGCGTCAAAATAAATATCACTACCCGCATTATAACTGGCTGTTTCGTTAGTGGCTGTGTTTCCGTCAAAAACAACATCTTTATTGACGGCAAAAATGTTCAAATCAATATTTTTACTGTAAATGCCGGCCCCTTCATTAGCGGTATTGTTTGTGAAAGAAGAATCCACCACGGAGAGGGGAATACCGTCGCGAAACTTGATGGCATAAATGGCTCCGCCATATGCGGCCTGATTGCCTCTAAACGAAGTGTTTATGATGTTCATCCCGTCATTTAGACCGTCCAAAGACAAAGCACCCCCAAGTCCGGTAGCCGTATTGTTAACAAATTCGGAATTGATGAGATAATTAACATAGTGGGCGGCAACGGCTGCCATACCATACCAAATAGCGCCGCCATCAAGCCCGATTGCTTGGTTATTGGCAAATACGGAATTGGAAATATAGGTTTGTACGCTGGTATCCAAGGCGCCGCCTTCCCCAGCGGTATTATTGACAAAAAGGGAAGAATCTATGGTAATCGGTTGTGAGTTAGTGAGTGTCTGTGTCACTCCGCCGCCATACCAGTTTGCGGCTGCATGGTTATCATAAAAAGTGGAATTGGTAATAGTTAGCAAAGCATTTGAATCAAAAAATACCCCGGCATCTTCGTCAGACACATTGTTGGAAAAAACGGAATTGTCTATATTTACAGTGCCCAGAAGTTTATTTTGGCTCCATCCTGTTTTGTGAAATCCGTTAAAGGAATTTGTAATTTTTTTATACACGGTATCACCGGCGGCATTTTGATAAGAAAAGGTATTATCCGTGCTGGATCCGTCCTGTATGGCTCCTACGTTTTTGAGTGTGACCGTGGAAGTGTTTGAACCGATATTTAGGTAGGTCCCCTGTACGCCCGTTAAGGAGTGATGGGCTCCGTCTACCACAGTTCCATCTGGCAACGTAACAGAGGGGGTGGCGGACTCAACCACAATGTCTTGCGCAAAGGTCAAATCACCGCCGGCAGCCAAATCCGAGAAGGAATTGACGTCCGCTGCAAAAGCGGATACATTCATAATTAGCAAAGCAAGGGAGAGTGAAAAAGTAAGTAATATTGTTTTCTTCATAAAATACCATATCTCCAAAAATTTACAGAGGGACATGGATTGTGTGAATTGTTGCACGAGGTTGCACGGTATTTTAATGCCGGACCTTGAATGCTGAAGCATATTCACATCTCGTCTTTAATATTATTATACTATAATCAATACGTTCCAATTCAAAGGATATTTGGCTAATGTGAAATTCAAGGACAAGAATACGCATAATGTTAATGTACTAATCAATAGGCATATCAAAATCCCGCCCAACGTCTCGGCGATACAAAGACAAGTTAGTCCTCGTTCCATCCCCTATTTCTTATACAAAAACTACTAAAATGCTTAAAATTTAAGGATTTTTATAAAACAGTAAGAGTATGTAGAGCAGATAATTTTGTTAATTTTTTCCCGCTCGGGAATATTTTAAGAGAAATGGCGGAAATTTGGAAAAATATTCCCGTTCGGGAATTTTTATCTTAACATTTATGCTTATTTATCGTCTAAGATAGGTTTTTATAAATCTTAACATTTTTGTGATAAAAAACCCCGCAATTAGCGAGATATTTGAAGGTGTTATAATCATGCAAATATTGTAGAATAGCGTTAAAAGGAGCCAATAATGGAAAATAATTTATATTCATGGGGTAACCCGGGGACATTTTCTCAAGAAGTTGGGATGTATTGTTTAGGGATTTATATCCTTGTAGTATTCGTAATTTTTATATTTATGGATATCTTTTCTAAAAAAATACGAATACAATTCGTCCATCGTTATACCAGTGTGGCACTCTGTGTCCTTTTTGGGTTCTTGTATCCGGTCATTCAGGGTAAGGTGCCTTTTTGGTGTGTAGGATTACTGTGTGGAACAGTAATAGGGCTGGCTCGTTATTTATGGATTGTTGATGGACGTAGGCATAAAAAAAATGAAGAATTATGGGCGGTGTTGAGTAGCCAAAATTTTGACACAGTTAAATCTTATTTGAATACAAATAGGAATATAAATTTAACAGTAACGGATATAGATGGCAAAACTCCCGTAGACATTGCTTTACAATGTGAAAATGAAAAAATGCTGGAATTGCTTTTGACACGGGGAGCAAGCTTTACGGGGGAAAATTTACTTGAAGCTATTAGTAAGAATTTTATTAGAGTTGTTGATCTCATGATAGATAGAGGCGGTGAAATAAATCCTCTCAATTATACCTCTATGTTAATTACTACTCCATTAGAGTGCGCTGTAAGAAGTAATTGTTTAGAGATCGCTAAACAATTACTTAAAAAAGGCGCATTATTTAATTTTTGTGGGAATTCTTCTGTTGATGAAGAAAAAAAACATTCTGAATTATTTTTATCAATATCAAATAAGTACGACGAAATGACAAAACTTCTTCTTGAAAATGGTGCTTATGGGCAACAGGCTTTGTTACTTGCAATACAAAAGAATTTGGCTGACGTTGCTAAAAAAATCATTGATAATATACCGTTAGATCAAAATATTTTTTCATCCTTGAATCTCATTATCTCCAATCAGTATGAAGAAAAATATGTATTATTGTTGTTGAGCAAAATGCAGGACACTTTTTTGAATCAATACGTCGAAGATTGTCTTAATATTTTATTCGTTGCTTTGCAAAATAATTATTGCGAAACTGCGAAATGGTTTGTTGACCGCAAAATCTATGATGAAAAAACAAAATTGTTATCTATGAAGAAGGGATATACGCATCTTATGGAACAAATGATGAAGTAAGATGTTGTATGCTTAGAATTTTATATACAACATTATTTTTTGAGAATTTTTTATTTCATCAAATCCCCAAAGTCCACACCTATTTGTCTGCATGCTTTGTTTCCTTCGCATACAGTCTTTTCTTCCATGCCAACCAGTTGCATGCCATGCTTGGGCAGGTTAAATACTGCTTTGTGTAAGTTGTCGGGGGCTAGGTGGGCATAAATCTCGGTCATTTGGATGGTCCGGTGGCCCAGTAACTTGCATACCGTATAGAGTTCCACCCCGTTTTGGACGAGTTGGCTGGCGAATGTATGGCGCAGTTTGTGCAGGAAACTATCCACTCCTGCCGCTTTGGCTACTTCTTGATAAAAGGTTGTTAAATAATCGGGGTTACAGCGGTTCCCTTTCATGGGCTGGCATACAGTGACCACGTATTCGTGTTTGGCGCGTTTATGGGCCTTTTCTAGGGCATTTCTAAGGTCTTGTGTCATGGGTACAAAGCGGTGGTTTTCTGTCTTATTAGGGGCAATATACAGTTGGTTATTGGCAAAATCAACATCTTCCCACTTTAAATTAGACATTTCTCCTCTGCGTAGTCCGGCATCTGCCCCTAGTAGCACCACAATCTTCCACGCTTCAGAGGGGCAAGCGGCTAATAGTTTGTCTATTTCTTCCGGGGTGTGGAACACAACTCTACCCCGGGCTGTCTTAATCTTTGTGACAGTAGTCCAATCTCGCTTGGGCACATATTGCCATTTCTCACCCCTATGCATAGCGGTTTTAATACATATCACTAAGCTATTGATATGCCTGGCACTGATGTTTTTCTTAATAAGATGCTCTTTATAGGTTTGTAGTAACTCGGGAGTAATATCCTGTAAAAAACGAGGCTTTTTCATTTCTTCCAAATAGCGGATAGCCAATTTCATACGGTTACACGTATTACGGGCCTTATCAATAGACATGTGATAGAGTAATTTGGCCTTAAATGCATCCCAAGTAATATGTACAGGCATCCTCTCTTTAACAGCATTCCGGCGGCGAATAAGTTCCTGATATTTTAGCAGGGCTACTTGTTTATTTTCAGTTTGGAGCGAGAGACGTCTTCTAACCCCATTAAAATCGTAATAATCTGCGTAATAGTACGGCCCTTTTTTGATTTTGTGTACACTCATAATTCTCTCCTGTAAGAAGTGTTTTTACATACACATTCACGCTTCTTATAGGGAGAGAAGTCAAGTTGTATTTGAATTTTTTCGAAAAGAAATAATTTAAAAATCCCCGGATTGTGACCGGGGACGGGTTATAGAATTTGCTTATACCTTCTAAAACCCGTTTTTTCTTGCTATCTTATACCAACCTTTAAAACGATATTCGAATTCCCAAGATGCAATCGATCCCATGACAACAAGTATAATTAAAAGAAATAGAATTGGACTCAACCATAACTTTATTCCTCCTTGTGCAATCCACGATACGCTTAGGCCAAATATCCCTATACAAAATACGCTTTGTAGTATGGTAGTAACTATAAGATCGCAGTAGGTGTGTCCAATAATAGAAATCCTTTCTGTTGCAGAGATTCCTGTTGCTGAACACGAGCATTCCAAATCTTTTCCCTGCTTTCCTGTATGAAAAATTTGTAACAAGAAAGCATCTCCGGCATTGAAGTGATGAAATTTAATAATAGCGCTCTTGCGATCTTTACTAATACAGGTAGTATAAACATTGCCTGTATCGGTGTGTTCAATAACATCAATTCGTAGCAGACGGCAATGTTCTTTCCCTTCGATAACAATTCCTTTTCCATTTACAAAATCTTGCTGAGTTAATGGAACCTGTCCATCGTTGACAACTAATATCTTAGCAATAGACAAGCCTTTAATAACTTTTGTTTTATAGTATATCTTGATTGCAGGATCTCCAATATCTGGGGTAATTAAACGTTCATTTTTCAGCAACCATAGGAGTTTACCACGATGCCTTTTTTGTAAAATGGCTCCAATTAATGCCGAAAAAATTGCTATTAAAATATCTTTCATAAAAATATTCCTCACTTTCCTTCTTTATTATGCTTGGGAAGTTTCTAGTGTTTATTCTGTATAAGTAACAGTTTTCATCTTCATATCTTTTTTAATGGTTCTAAGTGCATCAGGTGCAATTTGGTAAAAAAAATCCTCACAATTATTCCTACCTTTTATAACCCACCGGTTGCTGTCATCTACGAAAGATATGGTCATTTGCTGTATCCATTTTGTTACTTGTTTAATTTCATCAAATCGAGAATCGGGTTTCTGTATACCCTCCTTTAGAGAAGTATATAAAGCTAGAAAATAAGCATAAAAATCTGCAATGTTGATAGCTAATACTTTCTTAGAGTCCGCATGGTATGGAACATCTACAATATTGGGCAAGTGAAAAGAATTTGTTGATGCCATTTTTTTATATTTTTCCCCCGTTAGATAATATTCATGAGCCCAAGTCGGAAGATTCCATATTAAATCAATAATGGTGTTATCTTTCTCATCAAAAACCAACAGAGAGTCTCCCTTGTTGTTTTTCTCATTCATATTTAATTTTTGTACGCAAAGGGCCAAATGCATGGCTGCTAGTCGATATATTTCAATTTTTGCCGTGCTATCATGCAATCCTTTACATTTTAATAATTTCTTAAAATTTTCATTCTGCTCAACGGCGCTTAACTTTTCCGAATCAACCGCAGAAAACAAAATCTTATGTTTTCTCTCGTTGATATATTTAATGATTTCATCTATTAGTTTAAATCGTCGTTCCCTTGGAACTTTTTTCCATATATTGAGACCTCTATACAAATCAGTAGTATGTATTTCTTCTAAATTATGCTCCAAGTGTTTAGATAGAATTGTCCGCAAGGCATTCCATTCAGTTTTTGTTTTTTTCATGCGGGTAATATCAAACATAATTGCTGCCACTACCACAATTCGTTTATTTTTATCATAACTTTCGTCAATATAACAAATTTTCATACTTGTTCTATCTTACAACAAATCTATTGTTGTCTTTTGTTTTGTTTGATTTCGGTTAAACCGTAGCTAGCGTTCCCTAAAGCATAGTCTAGTTGTTCAACCAATGTATACAATTGTTTGACATCAGACTCAGTTACTACAGATGAATTTGCCATATATTTTTGTCGCAAATCAATAGCCAATTTCATTAATCGAGCGAAAGGAACACCATCTTTTCCTTGCAGAAGAAAAATAAATTCGCTTTGATGTGACATGCACCATTCCAGTAGTTTGTCTGTAGACGTTTTATCTTGAGGGAACTCCTTACATGCCTCATCTAGCTTTTGCGCCAATTCCAAACGGCGCATGCGCAAATCTTGTTGAATTTGGAGTTGTGTGATGGCATACTGTTTCCAAGCGAAATAAGCAATTGCGATTGCACACATCCATTCTGCATTTTGTTGTAAGAAAGTTAATACACACATAGTTCTTGAAAAATCTCCTCTTAGAAAATCTATATATATTGTAGAAAATTTATCATTGTCGTATAGAAAAAGAAGAATAATTTAATGTTAATCTCCCATTTTAGGGATTTTTTTACGTTTATTACCGCAGGTTTGCTAAAATAAAAGTATCAGTTTTAAAGGAGACTTTAACTTAAAATAAGCCTTAAATGTGGCTTATAAACAATTAGTACTGTTTTTGGAATCCTATGTAGAATAGGATGGTTGTTGAGTACACTCAATGTCCAAAGGCGTCCAAAAGCGGCCATTTCGGTAGAAGATATTTGGGAAGTCATGAGCCCTTCTATCTTCTGCCAAATGTTCGCATATTCTTGATATAGAATCTTCTATTTAAGATTATGTGACACGGCTGCTGTTGGTATACCCGCCTTTGGAGTACCGACTTCAGCCGTTTTTGTTTACAAATCCAATTTGACAACATTAACGGCTCAAAGGAATCGTTATGTTGTCTAAACAACAAAGTAAATATTTTGCTTACGAACTTACAAGATTAGATAAAACGGGAAAATTAGGCGGATTTTCCCAAGCATTGCTTGATGCCCAAGTAGATCTCAATCCGCATCAAATAGAAGCGGCTTCATTTGCCATACAGTCCCCTCTAACAAAAGGGGTTGTGCTCGCTGATGAAGTCGGTTTGGGAAAAACTATTGAAGCAGGAATTGTATTGTGTCAGTATTGGGCTGAAAGGAAACGTCATTTATTGGTTATTTGTCCGGCTGCTTTGCGAGAGCAATGGAAACTAGAATTAGAAGAAAAATTTAATTTGCCCGCCATTATTTTAGATTCCAAGACATATTTTACTGGTGCTTTTAATTTAACCGACAAAGTTATTATTGTGTCGTACAATTTTGCCGCTAAGCAAGAATTGGAACTTGTTAAAGTATCGTGGGACTTGGTTGTGTTGGATGAAGCCCATAAATTACGTAATGTATATCGTGAAAGCAATAAAATCGGTCGGGCACTTGAAAGAGCATTAAATGGGCGTAGAAAGATTTTGCTCACAGCGACTCCGTTACAGAACTCCTTGATGGAACTATATGGCCTTAGTTTGCTAATAGACCCTAATATTTTCGGAGACGACAGATCCTTCCGTGCTCAATACACAACTACCCAAGGGTACTATAAGGAGTTAAAAGAACGTTTGGCTGCTTTTTGTAAACGTACACTTCGTTCTGATGTATTAGAGTACATACGCTACACGAAGCGCAAACCCATTACATTTCCTTTTGTGCCTTCTACAAAAGAGCAGATCCTTTATGAAAAGGTTTCAAAATTCTTACAAAAAGAAAGTGTGTATGCTATTCCGCATCGTCAAAAACACTTAATTTCACTGATTTTATATAAGTTGTTGGCATCTTCGTCTTTGGCTATTTGCGGTACCCTTTCTACCATGTTAGAACGCATGGAAAAAATTAAAGCGGGGCAAAGTACTGTCGTCGAAGATCAAAAATTTGATGATCTGATCATAGAAGCTGATTTAGAAGATGAACAGGAAGATATTGCTATTTCAGATAAAGAAAACCAAAATGTAGACACAGAAGTATTAGACAAGGAAATAGCCGAGATTAAATCTTACATCGCTTTAGCCAAAGAAGTAGGCACAGATAACAAAACTGAAGAATTAGTGAAAGCATTAGAAACTGGTTTTGCTGAAATGCAAAAGATGGGGGCTCCCCAAAAAGCACTTATCTTTACAGAAAGCCGTAGAACACAAAAATATCTATATGATTACCTGTCTGCTCACGGATATGCACACCAAATAGTGCTATTTCACGGTGGAAATCGTTTACAGCGTAATGAACTTATAAAGCAATTTAAAAATGATGCCAGTATTATGATTGCCACCGAAGCGGGCGCCGAAGGGTTAAACATGCAATTTTGCTCTTTGGTTATTAACTATGACTTGCCGTGGAATCCTCAACGTGTGGAACAACGTATTGGGCGGTGCCATAGGTATGGTCAAAAATACGATGTAGTTGTTATTAACTTTGTAAATCAAAAAAATGCAGCTGATAAACGCGTGTTTGAATTATTATCCTCAAAATTCCAATTGTTTGAAGGCGTGTTTGGAGCTTCTGATGAAATTTTGGGGTCTATTGAAGATGGTGTAGACTTTGAAAATAAGATTTTAGATATTTATCAAACCTGCCGTACACCGGAAGAAATAGACAAAGCATTTGATAACTTACAAAAAGAAATGGAAAGTACGATTGATCAAAAACTTCGTCGTACTAAACAGGAATTATTACGCAATTTTGATGCTGACGTTCACCGACGTCTAAAAGTTAATTTGGAACAAACCAAAATACAATTAACGGATCGCCAAAAACTATTTTGGGCATTGGCTAAGGAAATCCTAAAAAAGGATGGTGTGTTTGACGAGCAGGAGTTCTCTTTCACGTTAGAAAACCCTTCTTTAGGCAAGTGTGGCAAATATTATTTCTTAACACAAACCGATAAACACCAAGATATAGAATCTTCCTTTATTTTCCGTTTATCGTCTCCGTTAGGAGAATATATTGTTAAAACGGCTAAAGATTTGGATACCAGCCACCTAGCAGAGATAACTTTTGACGTTTCACATGCCAAGCAACGGCACAAGTATTTGGAAGAAATGCAAAAAGACCGTTTGTTTGGATGGTGCTCGGCCCAGTTGCTAACCATTCACAGTTTCGAACAAGAAGAATATATCGTACTTACAGGAATTGATAATTATCAAAAGTCCGTAGACCAAGAAACATTAGAAGAAATGCTTCGTTTATCGGCTGCGGATGTTTATGAAGAAAAAATTCCGCAACCCGTAGAAAAGGATTTGCTTGCCAAGTTAGAAAAGGAAAATTTGGAACATGCCAAACAGCAATCCGAAAATCGAAACATGAGCTTCTTTAAAGAAGAAACTGAAAAGATTAACAAGTATATAGAAGACAAATTGTACATGGTGGACAAGGAATTAGATGATGTCAAAAAGCGTATAAAGGTGCTCCTTAGGGAAGAAACTCAAGCCGATAATATGACTCGTAAGGCAGCCCTGCAAGATGAAATCATTACCTTGGAGCGTAAGAAACGCCGCCTGCGCCGTGAAGCTGAAGACATAGAAGACAAGATTATGGAAGAGCGTCAGCAATTAATAGACACACTTAAAAAACGTCTTGTTTCAAAAATGACAACGCAACATTTATTCACATTTAAATGGAAGTTACAATAGGAGATAATATGACCGCATTTGAGCAGTTAAAACAAAAACTACACGAGATTTTCCAGTTGGACAAACGGGAACTTGATTTTGGTATTTACCGCATTATGAACTTAAAAGCGGATGAAATTGCCTCTTTTATCGACAATGATTTACTTGCCCAGGTAAAAAGCGAGTTGGAAAATTATACGGCAAATGATAACAAAGAGATTAAAGAACAACTTGAAAAAACAATTGCCACGCTTAAAGAAACTGGGGTGAAAAATATTGAGGAACTTCCCAAAATTAAGGAATTACGTGCCAAACTTGCGCAATCTTTTGATGCTAAAAAGACGGAAACTGAAATTTACTCTGATTTGTATAACTTCTTTAAACGCTATTATTCAGAAGGTGACTTTTTATCGTTGCGCCGTTATAAAGAGGGTGTATATGCCTTGCCGTATGAAGGCGAAGAAGTTAAATTGTATTGGGCTAATGCGGACCAATACTATATAAAATCCAGCGAAACTTTGACCAATTATACGTTTAAGGCGGGTCCACATAAAATCCGCTTTGAAGTAACCGATGCCACTACTGAACAAAATAACAATAAAGGAAAAGATGACCGACGATTTAAACTGTTGGAAACCAACCCTGTACGCAAGGAAAACGGGGAGTATATTATCTCTTTTTCGTATTTGTCAGACCCGCAGAAACCCAATCAAAAAGGACTTAATGAGCAAGCCGCGCAAGCACTATTACAAAATAGTGTATTGGCTGATTGTCGGGAAGAGTTGCGTGCGGAAAGAGGGGCTGGAAAGGCCAAAAGTACCTTATTGGGTAAGCATTTAGATGATTTTACAGCCAAAAATACTTTTGACTATTTTATCCACAAGAATTTGGGTAAATTTTTGCGGCGAGAGTTAGACTTCTATATCAAGAATGAAATGATGCACTTGGACGATATAGAAACCGAAAATGCTCTGCGTGTAGAGCAGTATTTGGCTAAAATTAAGGTTTTCCGCAAAATTGCGGGTAAAATTATTACCTTTTTGGCCAGTTTGGAAGATTTCCAAAAGAAATTATGGCTTAAAAAGAAGTTCGTACTAGAGACAAACTATTGTATTACCCTAGACCGTGTACCCGAAGAGCTATACGAAGAAATTGCCCAAAATGATGCCCAACGTGAAGAATGGGTAAAACTGTTTGCCATTAATGAAATTGAACAAGATACTACCCATGTGGGCTATAGCGTGCCCTTGACCATTCAATTTTTGAAGGAAAACCCATTTTTGGTGCTAGACACAGCATTCTTTAGTATAGAGTTCAAGTATAAGCTGCTTGCTCGTATTGATGATTTGGACAAAAATTGCGACGGCTTACTCATTCATAGTGAAAACTTCCAAGCATTAAACTTGCTGCAAGAAAAATACCGTGAAAAAGTGCAGTGTATTTATATAGATCCGCCATTTAACACGGAGAATGATACTGATTTTTTGTATAAGGATAATTATCAAACATCTTCGTGGCTCTCCCTTATGTGTAGTCGTTTTCAGTTAATGAAACCTTTAATTACTACGCAAGGGTCTTGTTACCTTCATTTAGATGAAAACGCTGATTTCCTGGGAAGATTGTTGTTAGAGAACATATTTACCGACGTGACCAACGAAATAATTTGGAATAAAGGTTTTAGAGGCACAGAATCTAAAAATATTTATCAACATTCTCATGACACTGTTTTTTACTTAAAAAATAATATTGATAATGCTATATGGAACAATCCAGCACAACCATATAAAGACGAAAATTTAGGAAGGTACAATCAAATTGATGAAAATGGGAAGAAGTTTGCTTTGGTAAAACGCACTAGAACCAATGGAGAAGTATATTATGGAAAAGTTTATCCAAAGGAAGGTGGTAAACATGCCAATGATGTCATTTCTCATATTCCAACAATGGCGTCGACAAATCCGGAGAGAATTCCAGAATTTAAGACCCAAAAACCTGAGGCTCTATTAAAATTTTTTATAGAAGCATCATCTAATCAAAATGACTTGATCTTAGATTTTTTTGGGGGAAGCGGGACGACTCTTGCTGCTGCTTATAAACTTCGCCGGAAAGGAATATTGGTGGAAATGGGGAAATACTTTGATAATATTGTTATTCAGCGTATTAAAAAAGCATTGCATGGAGAAAAATGTGGAATAAGTGATTATCAATATGGTGGTTTATTTAAATATATTCGTTTGGAATCTTACGAAGATGCGTTAGATAATTTGTCATTTGAGAGAACAGCTGCCCAAAAGCAGTTATTTTCCGAAAACAAATCCATCCAAGAAGAATATACGCTCAAGTATATGATGGATTTAGAAACCAAGAGCTCTCTATTGACGGTACACGATTTTAACCATCCGTTTGATTATTCACTAAATATTACCCGTAACGGTGAAACCAAACGTGTAAACGTTGATTTAGTGGAAACTTTTAACTACTTGATTGGCTTAGAAGTGCACAATATACAAGAATCGCGCGGAGTAGTGTCCGTAGAAGGTGTTACGCGCAATGGGGAAAAAGTGCTCGTTTTATGGCGTGATGTAGCCAAAACAAACAATGAGGCCTTAAACACATGGTTTGAAAAACGTGCTTATTCCACACAAGATCACGAGTTTGACATCATCTATGTAAATGGCGACAATAACCTAGAAAACCTCCGCAAAGAAGATGAAACGTGGAAAGTTCGCCTAACAGAAGCGGAATTCTTAAAACGCATGTTTGATGTGCAGGAAGCATAATTATGGCTAGAAAAACGACAAAGAAAAATGAAATCCGTTTTGCAGATGAGCTAATCTTAAACCGCTTTTTATTAAATCAAATCGGTTTTGAGGATTTTAAAGACTTGTCTAATACCTTAAAACCCGCCAAAGAAGGATGGAAAGAAGACGGAAGCAGTTATTTTTATGACTTTTTAATCAATTCATCCTTTTTCTCAAATGCTCAAATAGATAAAGACACCTTACTCGGCTATGATATGAACATAGCCCGTCATACCAAAGCCATGCAAGGTAAACGGCCAGATCCTATTGTATGGAAGTATTTCCAATGGGCATGCTTATTGTTTACGGAGATATTTTTGGACAAATTTTTTACGGATAGCAAAAAATTACTCCAAGATTTAAATGCTTTTAAACAAAGCCATGCGGAATGGAACCATATTCCACCATACACGCTAGAAGACATCAATAAAGTGGCTGTTTGGAATGCTACTGGTTCGGGCAAAACACTCCTCATGCATGTTAATTTACTGCAATACAAGTATTATTTAGCAAAACACCACAAAGAAGATAGTTTGAATAAGATTTTGCTAATTACCCCTAACGAAGGGCTTTCTAGACAGCATTTAGATAATTTTAATTTATCACAAATTTCTGCTGAGTTTTTTGATAAAAATGCAGGTAGTTTGTTTGCCAAAGATACGATACAAATTATTGATATCAATAAGTTAAAAGAAGAGGGGAAAGTAGGGAAAGGAAAAGATGCTAAAACAATAGACGTTAATTCTTTTGAAAATAATAATTTGGTTTTTGTGGATGAGGCCCATAAAGGCGCACGCAGTGATGAACAAATTACTAAAAATACACGTGACAAGTTGTCTTCTAAAGGATTTGCCTTTGAGTACTCCGCTACACTGGGACAAGCGGTGGAAGCAGCCGACAAGAAAGATATGCGTTATGAGTATTGTAAATGCACGCTGTTTGACTATTCCTATTCGTGGTTTTATAAGGACGGCTATGGCAAAGATTATCGTATCATGAACTTGAAAGACGATACGAATAAGGAGTATCGCAAAATTTATTTAACGGGATGTTTGCTCGCTTTCTACCAACAGTTACTAACATGGGATAATCATTCCGCAGAATATAAGCAGTTTAATTGGGAAAAACCTTTGTTGGTCTTTGTAGGGGCTACCGTCGTCGGACGCCAAAATAAAAATAATCAGGCGGAACAAATATCTGATGCGATGGATATTCTGCATTTTTTGGCTGATTTTGTACACAATAAACAACAAAGTATAGACCATATCAACCAATTACTGGAAAATAAATTCAAATCTGGAGGAGATGTGTTTGCCAATACGTTTACGCTTATTACCAAACGAGGGGAAGATGTGTATAACGATATTTTGCGGTTAATCTTTAAATCACAGGCGTCGGGCGCACTGCACTTAAATAAATTAAAAAGCATAGAAGGAGAAATATCCATGAGGATAGCAAACAATCCACCGTTCGGCGTCATTAACGTAGGGGAACCGGAAATGTTATTGGAAAAGTGCCAAAATACCGGGTTGTTTGTGTTGGGGGAGGAAAATTTCTCAACGTCTTTGTTTGATACCATAAAAGAGCAAGATTCTGAGGTAAATGTTTTAATCGGTTCAAAGAAATTTATGGAGGGATGGGATTGTTTTAGAGTAAGCACGATGGGGCTTATGCATGTCGGCCAGCAGGAAGGTTCCCAAATCATTCAACTTTTTGGTCGTGGTGTGCGCTTAAAAGGATACCAAAAACGTTTAAAGAGGACTTCTAGATCGGAATATCGGGGGGGGCCTTACCACAAAGAGGTAGTAAACTGCATGGAAACCTTAAATATATTTGGTGTGAAGGCCAATTATATGGAAAAATTTGAGGATTATTTAAAGCGCGAGGGTATGCCGACAGGAAGAAAAATAGAGTTCGTTATACCTGTTCTTAAAAATTTGCCTAATAAAAAATTGAAAATTGTTCGTCTAAAAAGCGGAGTAGATTTTAAGAAAAATGGAGAAAAACCGACTTTGCAATATGTCCCATACATACAACAAAACAAAGTACAGGTAGATTGGTATCCTAAAATACAAGCGCTAAAGAGCGAGGAGATTAAGGATAGTGAGCGAGATTTGAAAAAAGAAACAAATCTTTTGACGCCGGCTCATTTAGCGTTTATGGATTGGGAGCGGTTATATTTGGAATTGGAAGAATATAAGGCCGAAAAATCGTGGTACAATTTAAACCTGAATGTGGAAGATATCAAGCAATTATTTAATAAGCATAATGACTGGTATGAATTATATATTCCACGAGAAGATTTAAGAATTACTTCTTTTGCTGATTTTGAGCAAGTGTATGATATTTCCCTAACGTTGGTAAAGAAGTATTGCGATAAATTTTATACTTACAAAAAATCCGATTGGGAAAAGGATAAATTAGAATATTGTGAGATCAAGCCGGATGATAATAATTTTATTGAAGAATATAAGATTTATGTGCGTGATTCCGAGCAGGATGTAATTGCGCGGATAAAAGAATTGGAAAACCTTATCAAATCCAAGCAATTTAAGGATTTTGATATGACTTTAGCTTCCGCAATATACTTCGATAAACATCTATATAATCCGTTGCTTCTAAAAACCAATAAAAATGAGCTGTTAGAAGTAAAACCAGTGCCTCTAAATGAAGGAGAAGGAAAATTTGTTACGGATTTACGAGGGTATTGCCAATCCCATAAGGAAGAGCTAAAAGATCAAGAAGTATACCTTTTGCGTAACCGTAGTAAAGTGGGTATAGGTTTTTTTGAAGAAGGTGGCTTTTTCCCGGATTTCATACTTTGGATTATTAAAGGCAATGCACAACGTGTTGTGTTTATTGACCCTAAAGGTACGCGTAATTTAAACGGTAAAAAAGATCCTAAAATTATGTTCTATCAACGAATCAAAGAGATAGAAAGGCAATTAAAAGATTCTTCTATTACTTTAGATTCCTTCATCTTATCTGTTACCGATAAAGAACTAATTAATTGGGCTTTAGACTGGGAAGTGGAAGATTTTGGCGAACGACATTTTCTATTTCAAAGTGACAAGAACTATATCAAGAGAATTTTTGATAAATAGTGTTTAAGTATGTATGCAGAATCAAATGAGGTTTTATAGTGTCCACAAGTATGTAGGTTGGCATAATAAAAATCACGAAAAATCGCTTCGCAGTGTACCATAAAATTTATAGTTTATAGTGTCCAAACTGTGCCCAGTATATTCATAGTTTTCGCAAAAAATTTTAGTAGTTTTTATACTTCCTCGACGAGAAGTACTAATTATAGTATGTAAAAAAATCTTGGGAATTTAGGTTGTGCGGATATAGTTTGCAGAAAAAGAGCGTATAATTTAGATTTTGTCGACGAGAAAAAGAAGAATTTTAGCGTTTATTGTACACCATAAAGGGTCCACTAAGAATATACACTTTTTTGCTTTTTTTGCGTTTTTTGCTTTTGGGAACACCGACGAGGAAGTATAAGAAAAAAACCCGCTCTCGACGGAGAACGGGTATGTTTTAAGACGTGCGCCCAACAAGCACAGAACCTTCGACGAGAGCGTGTCCATTATAGTGTACCATAGTTCTTATACTCAGTTTTAGCACTCCCCATTATTATTTTGGCACTTTGGCTAGTTCGAGTTTCACAAGTGCATAGCAAGGATTAGTGACTATTGGAAATTCTGCCCCGAATGCGTAAAAATGCTTATAGAAGCCGGAGAAGACGTAAATAACGGCTACGAGAAGGAAAAAATGTAAAATATTATATATGAAAAAACTATTCTCCCTTTTGGCAAAAAGGCCCGAAATTCCCGCTGTCCGCGTGACGGCGTTACTGTCCGCCTGGTTCTTGCTGTTCTTAAACTGCAGTTTCTGGCGTTTTGTGTGGACGCATACCGAAGTTTCCGGTTTTACGAACACACTGTTCATGCTGTCCATCCCACTTGCAGTGTTTACGCTGATGTATCTGGCGTTCAGCCTGCTGCTCCTTCCGTATGTAGGCAAACCGCTGATGATACTTTTGCTTATCATTTCCGGCGCGACCAACTACCTGATGTTCCAATTCGGTACGTTTATCGACGCGGATATGATCCGCAACACGTTTGAAACGCACCCCGGCGAAGTGAAAGATTTAATCACGCCCCTGTCCGTATTATGGCTGACGCTGGGCGGTATTGTACCCGCCGTGTGGCTGGCGCGCGTAAAAATCGTTTTTAGACCTTTCTGGAAAGAAGTTACCGCCCGCCTGGCGCGCTGCGGTATCCTTTTGCTGTGCGTGCTTGTTTTAGCGCCGTTTGTGTATAAAGAATACGCCTCGTTCGGCCGCAACAACCGCGAAGTACGCCGCCTGGTAAACCCGCACAACTACGTGTACGCCACCATCCGCTATTTCCAGATTGAACAACAAAAGAAACGTCCGTTTATCAAACTCGACGAAGAAGCGGAACACGTACCGTACCCGGACGAAGAAAAAACGGTATTTATCGTAGTACTGGGCGAAACGTCCCGCGCAATGAATTTTTCGTTAAACGGATACGAAAAAGAAACCAACCCGGAACTTAAAAAACACGATATCGTCAACTTTAGAAACGTCCAGTCCGCCGGCACGGCAACGGCGGTGTCGGTTCCGGCGATTTTCTCGTTTACGTCCCGCAAAGATTTCAGCCCCACCGACGCCAAATACACCGAAAACCTGCTGGACCTCTTACAGCAAACCGGGTATGAAATTTTGTGGAAAGAAAACGACAACGGCTGCAAAGGCGTCTGCCAGCGCGTGCCCAATGTGGAAATGGATTTGAAAGACAAACGCTTCTGCGACGGCACCTACTGCAAAGACGAAATTCTGCTCGACGGCCTGGAAGAATACTTAAGAAACATCAAAGGCCACACATTTATCGTTCTGCACACCATCGGCAGCCACGGCCCGACGTACTACCGCCGCTATCCGCCGGAATTTAAGAAATTTACCCCCACCTGCGATACGGAAGAAATCCAAACCTGCACGCAGGAACAAATCAAAAATACGTACGACAACACCATTCTGTACGCGGACCACATCGCCGCGAGCGTAATCGATATTCTCAAAAAGTTCCCCGAATACGAAAGCGGCATGATGTACGTGTCCGACCACGGGGAATCGCTCGGTGAAAACGGCGTTTACCTGCACGGTCTGCCGTATTTCATCGCCCCTAAAGAACAGACGGCCGTCCCCATGGTGATTTGGATGAGCGACGTTATGAAAAAGTCCGACCATTTGGATTACGAATGTTTAAAGAAAAAAGCGGCGAAAGGCCAGTTCTCGCACGACAACATCTCCCACTCGCTTCTTTCGTTAATGGAAGTAGACAGCACGGCATACGATAAAAACTTAGACTTCTTTGAAGAATGCCGCATTGACCCGCTTCCCCGCAAAAACTAACCGTTTAGCCCCGGCCTCAACAAGCCGGGGCGTTTTTTTACCCTTTATAATTGATAAAATATAGATAGGTTACGCGTGAAGTCACATCACGCAATTTAAAAAACCGAGGAATAAAAAACATGTTACCCAAAGCGTATGAACCGCAGGAAGTAGAAAAAAAACTGGCCGAAAAATGGCAAAACGCCAAACTTTTCGCCGCCACTGCCTATAAAAACTTCAAAGCCAAGTTAAATTAATATTTTCTTTTCTGCAAATACTTATACGCTATTGGATACATAAGTTGTCAAAGTTAACCAAAATAATCGTGGTTTTATAGTGTCCAAAAGTATGTAGGTTGGCATAATAAAAAGTTAATTAACCCCATAATTGCTACAATAAAATAAAGGAGATTGTAATGCAAATTCATCAGATTCGCAATGCCACCGTTAAAATAACCTATGCAGGAAAAACTTTTTTAGTGGATCCCTGGCTACTACCCAAAGAAGCCATGCCCGGTTTTGCAGGGGCTTTTCATAGTGAGGTTCGTCAACCCCGTGTAGAACTACCTTTGCCGGTAGCGGAAATTGTAAAAGCAGATGCAGTTATTTTGACCCATGTTCATCCCGATCATTGGGATGAGATGGCCGCCAATCATATCCAAAAGCAAATCCCCTTTTTTGTGCAGTCACAAACCGATAAAACCATTATTGAAAAATACGGATTTACCAATGTGTGTATTTTGTCCGAGTCAGGCACTCTATTTGAAGGCATCACTCTTTATAAAACGCCTTGTCAACATGGGAGAAAAGAAATTGTAAAACCCATGTGCGAAAAAATGGGCATGCCTTATGATGCCATGGGAATCGTATTTAAGAACTCTGCGGAAAAAACGCTTTACGTGGCAGGCGACACAATTTGGTGCGAAGAGGTAAAGCATACATTAGACACTTACAAGCCCCAAGTGGTGCTTATTAACGCCTGCGGAGCGAGTTTACTTGTGGGCAATGGAGAACGCTTGATTATGCACAAGCAAGATATAGAAGATCTTGCCTCCTATATACCGCAAGCACAAATTATTGCCAGCCATATGGATACCGTCAGCCATTTAACGGTTACGCGCCAAGATATCCGTTCTTTGGGCCTGTCTAATGTACATGTCCCGGAAGATAACGAGGTACTTTCTTTTTAGAGTAAACGCACTTTACTTTGGCAGGTTTTATAGTGTCCAAAAGTATGTAGTTTGGGCATAATAAAAGCCGCAAGGATTTTGCAGGACAACAAAGAAAAGCGTAGCGTTATAGTGTCCAAACTGTGCCCAGTATATTCATAGTTTTCGAAAAATTTTTTAGTAGTTTTTATACTTCTTCGACGAGAACTAATAATTATAGTATGACAAAAATTTTCGGGAATTTAGGTTGTGCGGATATAGTTTGCAGAAAAATCGTGTATATTTACACTTTTCTCGACGAGAAAAAGAAGAATTTTAGCGTTTACTGTACACCATACAGGGTCCACTAAGAATATACACTTTTTTGCTTTTTTTGCGTTTTTTGCTTTTGGGAACGTCGTCGGAAAAGTATAAGAAAAAAACCCGCTCTCGACGGAGAACGGGTATATTTTAAGACGTGCGCCCAACAAGCCTCGTACTACCGACGGACGTGTACGAATTTTCTGCCATATATTTTCCTGCTTTGCCAATAGTAATCTAGACCTTGGCAGAGAAAATATTACCATCGTCTTATAGTTCGAGTTTCAACAGCGCATCGAAGTATTGCTATTTCGGCCCTACGAGTTTGAAAAGGGCCAAATGCGGGAGACTCTAAAACCCGTTTGTGGGCCGATTTTGGGGCATTTAGTGCCCTTTTCTCCCTGACATTAAGATTAATTGTCCAGCAATATGTTTTCTTTCATACTGCTAAATTGCTAAAATACAAACAGAGACCCGTTATCATATGAACAATAAATTGAAAATGATCCAAAATACACCCGCTAATCTTGATACAAATCAACCGATATGGACGCAGAAAACTTTCAAATATCCTAATCGGACTATCCGTTTGGCGACATCGTTCAGTGGTATCGGAGCTATAGAACATGCATTTCAACGCTTGGGATTATCTACGGAAATTGTATTTGCTGGAGATATTGACGAGAAATGTAAAACTTCATACTTCGCCAATTACCCTATTACTGAGAAACAATGGCATTCAGATATCTGTTCTTTTAATGCCAAACCTTTCCGTGGAAAAGTTGATATATTCGTTGGTGGAGCCCCATGTCAGGCGTTTTCTATGGTAGGTAAACGAAGAGGATTTGCAGATACTAGAGGTACTTTGTTTCGAGAATTTGCACGTGTGGTTAAGGAATGTCAACCTAAAGTGTTCATTTTTGAAAATGTGCAAGGAATTCTAACGCATGATAAAGGGACCACTTGGGATGTAATATATAATACATTTACCGAATACTGCGGATACCATGTATATTATCAAGTTCTAAATAGCAAAGATTATGGCATTCCTCAACATAGAGAAAGAGTTTTCTGTATTGGTTTTCTCAAAGACACAAAATTTAAATACCCAGCCCCGATTCCATTGAAATATAAAATGTATGACTTCTTGGAAGATTATATAGACACTAAATATTTTCTCAAAGATAAAGGAGTCAAATTTGTAACAAGTCATAAAAATCGCAATAAACGCTATACACAAATAAATGGGGATATCGCACTCTGCCAAAAACGAAATCAGCAATTTAATTGGCATGGAGATTTTGTTTTTCATCCCTCTATTGGCAAGGAAAAAATTGATAGCGATGAATTTGTGTTTGATGTGAGAAAAGTAGAAGAAAAATACTATTTGTCCGATAAAGTGAAAAAATATGTGCTGTCCACTGGTACCAAAAATTTCAGCACTCCGGTTAAAACCGATTTGAATATCGCTCGCCCCCTGCTACAAACTATGCATAAAATGCATCGTGCGGGCGTTGATAATTATGTTACCCATACGGGACGTATCCGCAAATTAACTCCTCGGGAATGCTTGCGACTAATGGGCTTCCGAGATTCGTTCAAAATTGCGGTTTCTGATACTTCCATGTATCAACAAGCAGGTAATAGTATCGTGGTAGATGTCTTAATAGCTTTACTAAAACAAATGGATATTACCAAATATGGGGTAGAATCATGCAAATAAACGGACAAAATTTTAAAGTCGAAAATTTATTTGATCATATCGTAACTGTTCCTGATTGTATAGTATTGGGAGACAATAAATTAGGTGGCGGCCATGGAGAAAGCAAACTCTATTTTGGAACCAAAGAAGAAATGCGATCCTTTTTTGGAAAAGCAGGATTTGTGGCTCCTTGTTTCGTTTTGAAGAAAGATTTAATTACGTATTTGGAGACACTCAAAGAAGAATATATGCATCCTTCTCAACCTTATCGTGGTGCAAAGGAATTTCCTACGTTATGGGCTGAGCGCATGAAGAAAGTGCAAACCTTACCAGAAGTCATTCCATTTAATGTTACCGATCAGACTCAAATACAAGGTCCTCGGGGGTACATTAACTCGTCAGATTTTGGGTATCAGTTAATACGTGAACTATCTCTTCCTTTAGTAAGCTATATTTCCGCCATGGAAATTAAAGATTCCAGTGGACATTCACTCTTTTACTGGAAATTATTTGTGGATTTTGATGCTATTGCGGAAAAGAAGAATGGGCCTTTGGTTTTTATTTATGGAAAGGGTGTAGCTAATAAAGGCCAAGAGAATGAGCAAGAAGAAAGTCCTAAAAATCAAGAAATCCGAAAAGCACGCATTGGGCAGGGGAAGTACAGAGAGCTATTGCTAGAAGAATGCCCCTTCTGCCCAATTACTATGATTAGCGACGACCGCTTATTGATTGCCAGCCATATTAAACCCTGGGCTGTTTCAACCGATAAAGAAAAAATAGATCCACAAAATGGTTTTATGCTTTCTCCTCTTTATGACAAATTGTTTGATCGAGGATTTATCACTTTTACCGATGATAAACATGTCCAACTTTCCAACTGGATTTCTGCACAAAATTGGAAACGTATAGGAATTCATGACAATGATTTTTTTCAGGCATTACCAATTACTGAAGCCAGGAAAGTATATCTCGAATTTCATAGGAAATCAGTTTTTAAAGGATAAAACCAAAGCGATACTAAAAATTGCTATACTATACTTACCATAGAGAGTGTACGAGGGACAAGCCCGATGACTACACAGCAACCTACCGCAAGGCAAGGTGCTAATGCTTGGAAGATGGGAATATACGAATTTAAGCCCATCTTTACGATGGGTTTTCTTTTGCCTCTCTGTGGGATAAATAATACAACCACATGGAGGTATTTTTATGAGCACAAGAATACAGAAGATAGTAAACAAAATGGCTAGAATGCGTTTAGGTCCGGAGTGGAGTGAGTATTGGCAAGAAGTTTATAATAATGCTCCATGGCGGGTTAGGAAACACTTCGTGCTAGAGCAATTCATTAGCCCTATTTTAAGTACCAAAGAGTTCCTGAGAGAGCGAGACAGGTTGGAAGCGACACTTACGGAAAAAGAGTGGGATTATCTTATACGGAAAGTATGCGGTGGTTCCAACATCGGTAAATTTTATTATGAGAAACGCATGAAAAAACATCACCCCGAATATGATATTCATAGGGAGAGCCAATCCTAAACTAGAGTAATTATTCTGCCAAAAGTATGTAGAATGGCAGAATAAAATACCAAGTTCGATTCCTATAATAGGCATAGAACTTTAAGAATTTTTCTGCCATTTTTCTGCCGAGCGGTTTTATAGTTTTTGATACATAATGTTGCTTATGTTGCTAACGCTCTCGTCGAGAACTAAAACAATTCTATATTTATACTGGGAATCGAACTTTTGGCTTTGTGCTCTTTTTTAGTGTCCAAATTGTACACCATTTTTGCCTGACAAATTAGAAATCCTCGTCGAGAAAATGGCAAAATTATAGTGTCCAAAATTCTGCCATTTTGTGCCAAAAATGAGCGATTTTTCGGGTTTTAGGAAAGTGAGTAAAAATTGGGGATTTGTCGTCGATAAATGATAAAAAAATCCGCTCTCAAAAAGAGAGCGGAAATTTCTTAAGACGTGCGCCCAACAGGAATCGAACTTGTATCTTCAGCTCCGCAGGCTGACACTCTATCCATTGAGCTATGGGCGCGGAAATCAGTTTTTTATTCGCCGCATTTGCGCGGAAAATTTACAACTCATTTTTTACTACCTAATTATTGTAACATTTTTTCTAAATCTTTTCAAAAAATATTTTTTTACTCAATAATTCCTTCTTGTTTTTACTAACAAGATAATCTTTTGTTGATGAAATTTAATATTGATTTTTTGTCTAGTGTTCTAAACTTGCTATAATACCCGTATGAGCCAAAATAATACTACGGGTACTTATATTTACGATAAAAAATTAGGCAAAGTCGTCAAAATTTCCGACCGCGTGCCCGGCGTTCACAAAGCCGAAGGTCACGTGTGCAACGGCTGTTGCGGGCATTGTGGTTGTCATGACGACTAACCCATCCGCCTTTACCCAAGGCATTCTTTACGCCGTTCAAATTTTCCGCCGGGTGTTTTTACCGCATGTTGTCGCCGGGTTGGGACTTTTTTTGTTGTGTGGCTTGGCCCTGTACTTCTCATGGTTATCTTCTTTTTCTTCAACGGTTAAAACCGTTTTGTCTCTACTGGTACTTGTGACGGTAGGGGGATTTTGTTTCGGTTATGCGCTGCTTGCATCATTTATATACGCCATACACTTGGCGTGCGGAGCGTGGGAAGATTTTATTGATGATATTATTGATAAGGTGCAAGCCAATCTGCTCGCGCATGTGGAAAATTTGCAAGACGGCATCGCCAAAGATCAAGCCAAAGTGCTCGTGCGCGGAAGCGTGCGTGAAGTTTTTCAATCGGCTAGGCGTACGCCTACCGCACTTCCCAGATGGTTTATGGTGCTGTGTTTGGGGGTACTTATGTTAATAGTGCGCGCAGTATTGACGGCGCGTATTATCAAACTGGCGGGGGCTACCGTTAAAGTGAGTAAAATTTTTGCAGGTAAAGCCAGCATCGTCGGGGCGGTATTTTTGAATTTACGTTTATTCACTACACTTTTATTATGGGTGATTTATGGGGTGGGGGGAATCCTCCTATTTTTAATGTTAGGTTTTATGTTGTCGTAGGAGTTTATATAATAGAACTATGAAAAAACTGTTGGGTATATTTTTCTTGTTAAGTATTTCACCGCTACTTTGGGGACAAAGTGGGGTCGCGTTACTTAAGCAAGCAAAACGCCAACCCGATCCGCAACAACAAATTAAACTTCTCACCAAAGCGGTAGAAAAATCGCCTAAACTGGCGGATGCTTACCATTACCGTGGGGACGCTTACCGAGCACTTGGGAAACATAAAGCCGCCTTGGATGACTATACCCGCACAATTAACTTGCGTCCAAAAGAACCCTTTCGCTATTATGCGCGTGCCCTATTATATGAAGATATGCAGCGTTGGCAAGCCGCACTAACCGATTTGAATACGGCCATTTCGCTCAAACCTTCTTATAAAAAATTTTATTTGGAACGGGCACGCGTTCAACTCCGCTTGGGCAAATTTGAAGCCGCCGTATCTGATTACGAAAAAGGGCGATCAACCTTGCCGAAAAATGCGTCCGTATTGGAAATGATGCCTGCGTATATTGGGGCTTATCGATACGATAAAGCACTCACTTTATTAGATTCTTCCGCCGATGCGGATACTTCTGCCGGACATTATTGGCGCGGACGTGTGTATCTGGGTCGTAACGAATTGGATGAAGCCGTTTCCGCATTCAGTAAATCTATCAACCGTGACGATTCATTCGCTCCGGCGTACCGCTACCGTGCTAATGCCTATAAGGATATGGGCGAATTGGAAGCCTCGTTGGCTGATTATACCGTGTTGCTTTCGCTGCAGCCCGAGGCAATTTTTTATAACCGCCGCGGTCTTATCTACGAAGAGCTTGGTCAATATGACCGCGCGGAAGAAGATTATACCCACGCCATAGAACTCAATTCCAAATGGGCTATTCCGTATAATAACCGCGGCTTTGTGCGTATGCACCTAAAAGAGTGGAACGCGGCCCAAAAAGATTTGGAAACGGCTATTTCGTTAGAACCTTCCGTGCCGACGCCGTACATCAATTTGGCCGGAGTATATTGGTTAGGGAAAAAAGACCGCAAACAAGCCTACGCCAATTTGGATAAAGCCCTTAAACGCAATTTCAAAGATGTGGAATCTCTCTACCAAGAAGACAAAAAAGGTTGGATGTTCAAAGGCCTAAATCAAACAGCACAATTCCGCGCCCTGTTGTATAAATAAAAATGATTGACGGAAAAAGTGTTGCTTTATAAATTAAAATTAGCAATCAAGGTAAAATCTTGCTAGTTTTCACACAATTTGTTACAATATGTTAAACGCGCAAACGGGGGGAAAAATCGTTTGCGTAT
Source organism: Candidatus Avelusimicrobium luingense (assembly GCF_902757105.1). Lineage (NCBI taxonomy): Bacteria > Pseudomonadati > Elusimicrobiota > Elusimicrobia > Elusimicrobiales > Elusimicrobiaceae > Candidatus Avelusimicrobium > Candidatus Avelusimicrobium luingense. Next base: position 8,021 of record NZ_CACVTK010000006.1, on the reverse strand, counting down.
CCCAGACGCATAAGGAGATTTTTTATGGAAGAGATTAAAAAAACAACGCTTTCTTTGCCGACGGTCGTTCCGGCGGTTGCTATTCGTGATGTGGTGATGTTTCCCGGGATGAGTTTGCCTTTATCGGTAGACCGCGCTAAATCGGTAGCGGCGGTGGAACTTGCGTTAAACACGCCCGAAAAATACATTTTAGCCGTTTCCCAAAAAGACGCGGAAATTGACGATCCCCGCGCACAAGATATTTATCATTTCGGGGTGATGGCACAAGTCACGCAAAGTTTGAAAATGCCCGACGGTTCGTTAAAGATTTTCTTGCAAGGGTTAGTGCGTGCGCGCGTCAATCATTTGGAAATAAATAATGCCGTCGGCGCCTGGTTTGCCAACGTGGAATATATTGAAGAAGAAGACGATAATTCGCCGGTCGTGCAAGCACTCATGCGCAAAGTGTTAGATGAGTTTGATCACTATGCACGTGTTTCACGCCGGATTGCGGTGGAAGGGGTATCGTTCTTGCGGCAAATCAATGATCCGTCTAAATTGGCCGATACGATTGCCTCTAATATGGTGGTCAAAACCGCTAAACGGCAAGAAATTTTGGAAGCCGTACACGTTAAAGACCGTTTGGAAAAAATCTTAAAACTGATTACCAGCGAAGTGGAAATTTTGGGGTTGGAAGAAAAAATCCATTCTAAAGTCCGCGCGCAAATTGAAAAAAACCAAAAAGAGTATTATCTCAATGAGCAGATGAAGGCTATTCAAAAGGAACTGAGCCAAAAGGACGATTTCCAAAAAGAATTAGATGCCATGCGCGCCAAAATCAAAAAAAACGGGTTGCCTTTGCACGCCAAAGAAGCGGCCGAAAAAGAAATAGACCGCCTTTCCAAAATGGCACCGTTCTCGCCGGAAGCAACGGTTTCGCGCACGTATTTAGATTGGCTGCTCAATATGCCTTGGAACAAAACGACCGAGGATGTGCTGGATCTTAAAAAAGCCAAACAAATTTTAGATGAAGACCACTTCGGCTTGGAAAAACCGAAAACCCGTATTTTGGAGTATTTGGCCGTTAGCAAACTGACCAATGGCCTGCGCGGCCCGGTGTTATGTTTTGCCGGTGCACCCGGCGTGGGGAAGACGTCGCTCGCCAAGTCTATTGCGCGTGCAGTCGGACGCAAATTCGTGCGTATGTCTTTGGGCGGTGTGCGTGATGAAAGCGAAATCCGCGGCCATCGCCGCACGTATATCGGGTCTATGCCGGGTCGCATTATTCAAGGGTTAAGCAAAGCCAAAAGTTCCAACCCCGTTTTCTTGTTGGATGAAATTGATAAGATGGGCTCGGACTGGCGCGGAGACCCCGCTGCGGCGTTGCTGGAGTTATTAGATCCCGAACAAAACAAAGAATTTACCGATCACTTTTTAGACGTGCCGTTTGATGTGTCTAAAGTGATGTTTATTACGACGGCCAATTCGCTTGGGGCTATTCCGTCTACGCTACGCGACCGGTTGGAAATTATTGATTTTGACGGATACACCGAGTATGAAAAACACGATATTGTCAAAAATTATCTGTTGCCCAAGCAACTTAAAATGCACGGACTGAAACCGGGGCAAGTGGAAATTGAACACGACGCCGTAGCGCTTTTAATGCGTGAGTATGTGCGTGAGGCCGGCGTGCGTAATTTGGACCGCGAAATCGGCTCGCTCTGCCGCAAAGCCGCCAAACTGATTGTGGAAGGCAAAAAGAAAGTCACGGTAACCAAAGAAAACTTACACGATTTTTTGGGTGTGCCGCGGTATGCTAATTTTGCTACCGAAGAAAACGGTGTCGGTATTGCTACGGGGCTGGCCTGGACGAGTGTGGGCGGCGAAACGCTGTCTATTGAAGCCACCAAATTGCCCGGTAAAGGCCAACTGATTTTAACAGGTATGCTCGGCAACGTGATGAAAGAATCTGTCCGCGCCGCGCTTACCTATGCACGCAGCCGCGGGTACGGCGGAAAAGTAGATTTTGACAAGACCGACTTTCACATACACTTCCCCGAAGGGGCTGTACCGAAAGACGGCCCATCGGCAGGTAGCGTGATTACAACGGCTCTGACGAGTTTGCTGACCGGACTTCCCGTTAAAAAACATTTAGCCATGACGGGTGAAGTAACGATCACGGGGCGCGTGCTTCCGGTGGGGGGAATTAAAGAGAAATTTTTAGCCGCCTACCGCGAAGGTGTCAAAACTATTTTGTACCCGCACACCAACGCCAAAGACGTGTCGGAAATTCCGGAGCGCGTACGCAAGGATTTAACGCTCATTCCTGTTAAACATATGGATGAAGTGTTGCCGTTGGCGTTAGAAGGGTGGGCGCAATTTGCGGCTAAACAGTCTAAAGCAACGGGAACAAAAACGGCCAAAAAGTCAGCACCGAAAAAGGCCGTCAAAAAAGCGGTAAAAAAACCCGCCAAAAAGAAAAGCGTTAAACGTAAATAAACGATATATATTCGGATAAAAGAACGCCACCCTTGTTCGGGTGACGTTCTTTTTACTAAATATATAGTGAGATTTGGGTTATCCCAAAGGGGCCCAATATGGTATAATAAATTTGTATAGTTGGATAAATTAGTGTTAAGGAGAAAAGCCTTATGAAAAAAGTTTTCGTTTTACTCGCAGCCGCCGCTTGTGTAGCCGCTTGCGCTAAATCAAACAATGTTATCGGTACTTCTGCCGACGGAAAAACGGTTTATTATACCATGTCCGAAGCCGATGCCGCTAATGCTAAAAACGGTAAATACCAAATCATTGACCAAGAATTTGACAATATGTTAGCCCCGGATTCCGACTACGATTCCTTATCCGATTATGAATTGCAAGCCTGTGGTTCTTCCTATTTGCCGCCGGCGGAAAAACTTAAAAAACCGCAAGCCAAAGTAGCGGCTGCTGCTGTTGCTAAATCGGCAGATGTGGCTGCAAACAGCAAAGTCACCAGACAGAAAAAAGTTACCAACACAACGAACATTTACTACGTAGATTCCGCGCCGAATATTCCGGCTAGCACTACTACGACTACAACCACCTACGCCAAAGACGGTTCTGTCATCAGCACAACGACGAAATAAGAGACGCTATGTTTCGTACGGTGGAAAAACAGGCAGTTGTTATGCAAGAAGCCCAACGTTTGTATGGGCTTTTGCGTAATGTGTCTAAAACCAAGGCGGAAAAATGGTCGCTTGACGACTGTATAGCCGCCGCTCCGTACACGTTGTCTATTAACCGTTTCAAACAAGAGCAAAATGCGGTGATTCTTGCCCATTCGTATACCACGCCCGATTTGGTGTACGGTGTGGCAGACTTCCGGGGCGATTCATACGAACTCGCGTTAAAAGCACGTGAATCATCGGCAGATACCATTGTGTTTGCCGGCGTATGGTTTATGGCGGAAACGGCTAAAATTATTAACCCGTCTAAACAAGTGCTTATTCCGGCGGGAAAAGCCGGTTGTTCGCTAGCCGATTCGCTTACGGGGGAACAAGTGCGTGCGCTACGGGCTAAACATCCCGGTGTGCCGGCGTTGTGTTATATTAACAGTTCTGCCGAAGTCAAAGCCGCGTGTGATGCGTGTGTAACATCGGGGAATGTATTTGATATTGCCCAAAAGATGCCGGGTGACGAACTGATTTTTGTTCCCGATATGCTCATGGCGGAAAATTTATCTATTGAGTTAAAACGCCGCGGTACACCTAAAAAAATTATTGCAGACGGCGGTTCGTGCTGTGTGCATGATAAATTCCGCCCCGGCGACGTGGAAAGGTTGCGTAAAGATTATCCGTCTATCCGCGTGCTGGCCCACCCGGAATGTGCGCCCGAAGTATGTGCGCTTTGTGATTATGTGGGCAGTACCAAAGGAATGGCGTCGTACGTAGCCGCCTCAAAAGATAAGATTTTCGGTTTGCTGACCGAGCAAGGCTTAGTGAACCGGTTGGAAGCGGAACATCCGGATAAACAATTCGTTTGGCCGTTTGGAATGTGCGCTTACATGAAGAAAAATTCGCTAATCAATACGCTAGAAGTATTGGTGGAGCCGCGGGCGGAGCAAATCGTCAAGGTGGACGAAACGATTGCTGCCAAAGCCCGGAAATCTATTGAAAAAATGTTTGAGTTAGCCCAATGATTTTAGACAAAATAATTGAACTTGCTTTAGAAGAAGATTTAAGTTTGGGAGATATTACCTCGGATACGATTTTTACTCCCGCCGACAAGGCCCGCGCGGTAATTACCGCTAAAGAAGATTTAGTGTTGTGCGGTTTGCCTACGGCCAAAGAAGTATTTAATGCCGTGGATCCGCAAGTCATTTTTACGCCGCTTAAACAAGAAGGCGATCAAGTAAAAAAGGGTGAAAAAGTATTGGAATTGTCCGGCCCGGTGCTTTCTATTTTGAAAGCCGAACGCACTGCCTTAAACTTTATGCAACGCTTAAGCGGTATTGCAACGGCATCCCGTGAATATGCCGCTATCGGTAACAAATACGGGGTAATGATTGCCGATACCCGCAAAACACAACCCGGTATGCGCCGTTTGGATAAGTATGCCGTACGCATTGGCGGGGCGCGTAACCATCGTATCAGTTTAGCCGATAGTGTGATGATTAAAGATAACCACATTGCGGCTGCCGGTTCTATTACTAAAGCCGTAGCCAAAATCAAAGCCGTTATCGGGCATACGCCTAAAGTAGAAGTGGAAACAACCAATTTAGATGAAGTAAAAGAGGCTTTATCCGCCGGGGCTGATATTATTATGTTGGATAATATGACTCCGCAAGAGATTATGCGTTGCAAAGAAGAAATCGCCGGGCGGGCTTTAATAGAAGTATCCGGCGGCGTCAATAAAACGAATTTAGAAATGTATTGTAAAACGGGTGTAGATGTTATTTCTATGGGTGCGCTTACGCACTCGGTGCCCGCGAAAGATTTAAGTCTTAAAATTGTAGAATATATCAAGTAAAAGGAAGTAGAAAAAATGGATTATACCTCTTTGTATTCGGATGCCGTGCGTCGTTCCAAAGCGTCTGCAATACGTGAATTATTAAAGGTGATTGCCCAACCGGATATTATTTCATTCGCGGGAGGATTACCGTCGCCCGATTTGTTCCCGGCGCAAGAAATTGCCGCGATTATGAAAGATGTGGTAGGAACAGATCCCAAAGTTTCGTTGCAATACGGGGCTACCGAAGGGCAAGCCGAACTCAAAACCGAACTTGTTAAATTGCTTTTAGAAACTGAAAATATTACGGCGCGGCCCGAACAACTGTTAATTGTATCCGCTTCCCAACAAGCGTTAGATATGGCCTCTCGTGCGTTTGTTAATCCGGGTGATTATATTATTACCGCTTCTCCAACGTATTTGGGGGCGTTGCAAGCCTTTCACGCCGCGGGTGCTAAAATTTTAGGGGCCGCTAGCGACGAAAACGGAGTCATTGCCGAAGATATTGAAAATAAACTGCGCTTTTTGCAAAAAGAAGGCAAACCCTGTAAATTTATTTATCTCGTGCCTGATTTCCAAAACCCGACCGGCACGACTATCCCTGAAGAACGCCGCGTGCAAATTTTAGCCCTTGCCCGTAAATACAATACATTTATTTTGGAAGACTCCCCTTACCGTCAAATTCGTTTTGAAGGCAAATCTCCGCGTACTTTTTACGCGTTGGATAACGGAAACGGGAATGTAATTACTATGTTTACGTTCTCCAAAATACTTGTGCCGGGTTTTCGGTTGGGTTTTATCGTCGGGCCGGAAACAGTTATCCGCAAATTTGTGATTTTGAAACAAGCCATTGATTTGTGCACGTCGCCGCTGTTGCAAGTGGCTACGGCCGCCTACTTGCGTAACGGACATTTGCAAGCGCATATTAAAGACTTGATTGCGGCCTATCGCCAAAAACGCGATTTAATGCTTAAAACTTTGCAAGAAGTAATGCCCAAAGGCGTTTCATGGACGCGCCCGGAAGGGGGACTTTTCTTGTGGTTGACACTTCCCAAACATATGGACGCCATGGCCCTACTTTCAAAAGCCATTGAACGTAAAGTCGCTTATGTGGCGGGGGTAGATTTTTATCCGGATACCAACGTCAAAAATGATTTGAGGCTTAATTTCTCGTACGCTACTCACGAGCAAATTGTAGAAGGCTTGAAACGTTTGGCCCAAACTATTAAGGAAAATTGCTAACACTTGCCACGCTGCGGTTTTAAGATGATGAAAAATTCCCGCTATTCTTTATTTATCCAAAATCTCGTGCAAGACGGGCTTATATTTGTATTTTTGCTCGTTGTATTATCTGTTTTCCGTGCCGCATTCTTGTGGGTGTTTGCTGATTTGCTGACGCCTAATACTCCGGTAGGAGATATTGCGCTGACTATGTGGTATGGGTTGCGTATTAGCCTAAAAACGGCGGGTGCGTGTATCTTGCCGTCGTTTGTATTTGCTACGTTGGCGCAAGCGGCTTTTCTAAAATATCCCGGCCCGAAAGTGCGCTTCGCTTGGACGTGCGTGGTGTTACTCATCTTGTCTATATTGTTTCAAATGCGTATCCCGTATTACCACGAATTTCATAACGCGTTTAGCCCGTTTATTTTTAATACATTTCATGATGATGTGGGCGCGATTGTCAGCACCTCTATCAGCCAATACAATGCCGTATGGCGTACGATAGGTGCATTTGTCTGCACAGCCGTGTTGTGTGTATTATGTCGTCTGTGGCTTAAAAAACTGACGCCGTTACTCTCACGCCCGTTTTTGAAGGTACGCCGTCCATGGATCGCAATAGTCATTATTTGTATTTTTATTGCGGCATTTGCGGTGTTTGTGCGTAAGGGGGGAAGTTTTACTTATTACGGATCTATTTATTGGAAGAATGCCGCGCGGATGAAACAACATTTGCTTAATGAGGCCATTTTAGACGATATACAGGCCTTGTACCGGGCACGGCGCATTTACCGGAATATTCGCGATACCATATCAGATTTGAACGTCCAAGATGTGCGTGTGGCGGCCGCTAGATTGATGGGGCAAAGCGAATATACAGCCCCCGATTTGCTACCGTTGCTGGCGCGTACGGCAAAGGGTAGTACACAACCGCCCGATCATATTTTTGTCTTTGTGGCCGAAACGTATATGATGTGGCCCTTGTTAGATGAATATAAGGCCTATCCGTTGGCGCAAGGAGTTCGGCGGCTGTTGGAGCGACCAGACGCGGTGCTGATGTCCGATTTCTTACCGGCGTCTAACGGTACGATATTCGGGTTGACCTCTGTTTTATTAGGCATTGCTGAACTCAATTTGCAGGCGTCTAACCGCCCCACCGCCCAAAAACCATATGAAACGGCCCTGTCGGTGCAACTGCGTAAAAACGGATACAAAACGCGATTTTTCTACGGAGGGTTTCCTTCGTGGGAAAACGTGGGCTTGTTTATGCAAAACCAGCAATTTGACGATAGTTTTTATGCGGCTGATTTCGGCGGAGAAGGGGGCGTGTGGGGAGTGCCCGACCGCGAATTTTTGGACGGTGTGGCCGAAAAAGTAGGCCCCGAAAAGTCCCTTAACTTTATTTTGACCAGTTCTTATTTTGACCAGTTCTAATCATCCGCCCTATAAAGTGGATATGTCGCGCGAACCTGATTTGCCGTCTGTGGATGCATTGGAAAAAATGTTGCCTGCCCAAACGGCCGACAAATCATTGACGGCGGATCGTATGTGGCATTTTGCATATGCTGATAAATATTTGGCCGAGTTTGTGGAAAAAATGATGGCCAAATATCCTAACAGTTTATTTATTATTACCGGTGATCATGCCGATAGATGGACGTTAGATCCTTCCCCGTCTGATTATGAGCGGGTGGCGGTACCACTCGTGTTAATAGGGCCGTCGGTAGCCGGTAAAAAACTGCCTGCCCATGCGGCAGCCGCCCATATGGACGTAGCCGCCACTACCTTAGAGTTAGCCCTTCCTAAAGGCACATCGTATTATGCTTTCGGACAAAATG
>NZ_CACVTK010000005.1:114320-183267 GCF_902757105.1 Candidatus Avelusimicrobium luingense | reverse complement strand
TGTTTTTGTTTGCGAAGCAAGGCAAAAACCGCGAGGGCGGGCCCGGGCGCAATTTCCGTCAGGAAATTGACGTAGGGCAAATCAAACGGTTGGATTGTCAGGATTGGTAAGTTTCCATTAAAATAAAACCCATTTTAGACGGGTTTTATTTCGTTAAGAGTTGGTTAAGAAGTCCTGTGCAACCGGCTAATACATCTTGCCAAGTGGCTTCAAAATCTCCGGTGTACCAAGGGTCGGCTACTTCTTTATTTTCGCCTGCAAATTCCATGAGCAAATGTACTTTAGAAGCATATTCAGGAGCAATCATCCGCAAGATATTGCGGCGGTTGGCTTGATCCATTCCGATTAACAAATCGTACTTTTTTCCGTCGGAAAATGTAAGTTGTCGGGCTGTTTTTCCGGCGCAGGAAATACCATGTTCGGCTAATTTTTGGCGGGCTGGCGGATAAACCGGGTTGCCGATTTCTTCGGTGCTGGTGGCGGCAGAAGCAATTTCAAATTGGTCTACTTTGCCGGCTTTTGCAGCCAAGTCCTTAAAAATAAATTCTGCCATGGGACTACGACAAATATTACCATGGCAGATGAATAAAACCTTATACATAGTTTATTCTAAAAACTCTTTTTTAAGCCTTCTTTAAGCGGCGTGAATTTTTGACCGGTCAGTTTCGTCCATTTGGCGTTAGAACAAATCCAATGCCCCGGAATCGTCGCTTCAGTGACTTTATCGTAATTTAGCGCTGGTTGCGTACCGGTAAGACGGGCACACGTTTCATACCCAAACGCCGTTGCTTTCATCAACCATTTCGGCGCAGAAGGCATAAATGGTTTGTTACAGTGCATGGCACAGGCCATTTCGGTGATAAAATAATCCCAGCTGTACACATCCGGTTCGGTGATGAAATAAGTTTCTTGGGCCGTTTCCGGGCGGTTGTAGGCTTGCCACAGGGCTTCTACTAAATCGTCCACATGCACGAAACTAAACATCCCGTTTCCCGAAGTGTTAATCATCAGTCCGCGTTTGACCCACGTGGCAATTTTGGAAACCCCTGAATCATTTTTGCCATACACAATGGGCGGGCGAATAATTGTCCATTTTACGCCGGGGCGAAGTGTTTTAACCGCATTTTCTCCCCCCAGTTTGGTGCGTCCGTAATCGGACACCGGCGTGGGAGTCATATCTTCCGTACGCGGATGTTCAACATCACTGGCAAAACCGCTGGCCGCTAAACTGGACACGTGAATAAAAGTCGTAATTTCCGGCGTATTATTGACGGCTTTCACAACATTTTGCGTATGAATAACGTTGGCTTTTTCAAAGCCTTGGCGATTAAACGCAAAAATAGCTGCCGCCAAATGAAAGACACCTACGCACCCTTGCATGGCCTTTTGTAATGACGATACGTCACTATAATCGGCTTGCACAAGCGTAACGGCCGGATTGGCCGGTTGTGTTTTAGGAAGTTTGCGCGTAACGATACGCACATTAAATCCTTCCTGTAAAAGTTTGTTGGTCAGCGTTCGGCCGATAAAACCATTGCCGCCGGTAATTAATAATGTTGGTTTCATTTAATTTTGTAAAACAGCCTTTATTTAGTCATCTACAATTTCAATAAAAGGATCTTCCCCTTCTTTGATAGCATTAGCGGCATTTCTCACTTTCTTTTTTACCGCTTCGGCTTCTTCTTCGGTAAATGCGCCTGTACGTTTTTTGTTTTGATGCACAAAATCATTATGGAATTTCATTTTTTCAATTCCTTTTTTAACGGTTTCCATAGTGGGATATTCACCGTATTTAAGTTTGTTTATCGGCGATACTTTATCCGATTGCGGGAAATACCACAACAACGTATATACAATCGCTCCGAATACGATAAGCGTAATCAACCGATTAAGCCACTCAAAGCGGTCTAACGCAAATACATTGCAGATAAACGAAATGAGAATAATGGCTCCCGTCCACATTAACGCTATCATGCCAACGCTGGCCCATGCCGATTTGTCATAATCGGGAAATAATACCATTACTCCAAAACAACATAACAACAAAATACCGAATCTTTGCCATCCCATAATTAATTCTCCTGTTTGAATTCTACCGTTACGGTAAGTTCATCTTTTTCATAATACATCGGTAACGGAGCAAAAGGCCCCGCATTAATAACGGCCGATGTGGCCGCAAAATCAAACGTATCATCGCCTGATTTTTTTTCTACTTTCAAATCTCTTATTTTCCCGTCTCGGGCAATGGCAAAGGATACCATCGCACTTAATGTGTTACCCGCCGGGCGGCGTTTTTCCCACTCGCTCCATAAACCATTACGTACTTGGGTAATATACCACGGATACGGAAAATTAGCAAAATCAGTTTGAATATTCCCCCCACCAAAAGCGTTGGGTTGTTCTTCCCCTTCTTGTCCTTCTTTACCGACAGAAGGTGTTAATTCTTCGTTCTCGGAATCTTCCAGTACGCTGGGGGCCGCCAACGGTACTTCTTTAGCCTTGGCTTTTTGGGTTTTGGGTTTTTCGGCAATTTCCGTTTTGGCCGCATAGGCTTTTTTAGTTGTTTTAGGAGCCGGTGCGGGCGCGGGGTTGGCTTCCGGTTTGGGGGTTTGGGCCGCTGGAGTTTGAACGGCTGCTTGCGGTGCGGGTACTTCTTGCCCCGTAGTGGCAATTACTTTGCCGGAGCCGATAAAATCAATCGTATAGGTAGCGTTTGCCTTTTTAGCAGACGGAGCCAAAAAGGCAAGTACAAGTAATAAGGCCAGCGCGTGTAAGCCGCTGGATAACGCTACATAACGGTTCATTCGCTTTTAGACAGTACGCCAATACCTAATTTGGCCGCTCCTAATTTTTTTGCTACGTCAAAGACGTTAACAACTTGTTGTATGGGAACATCTTTATCAGCCTGTACAAGAATTGTTTTTTTGTTGGCTTTTCCCATGCGTAAAATGAGTTCACGCTCTAGATTCTTAAGCGTTAAATGTTTGTTTTGGACGGTGATTGTACCGTTTTTTTCTACTTCAATACGGATTACATCATCTTCCGCTTGCGTGTTAATAGCTTGCGATTTAGGCAAATCTACCGTTAATTGCATTTGCACAAGTAGCGGGCTCATGACCATAAAAATAATCAGCAAAATCAAGGTGATGTCGATAAACGGCACCATGTTAATTTCTGCCATAACGGTTCTGTTTCTGTGTGTGCTCATAAATTACTCGTGAGAACGGTAAATAAAATCATTGGCGGCGTTCTCTAATTCCTTAGCAAAATAGGTGGTTTTGGATAAGAAATAGTTATACGCGATAACCGCCGGAATAGCCACGAATAACCCGGCTGCCGTATTGATAAGGGCTTCGGCAATACCGGCCGCTACAACGGAGGCTCCGCCGGCGGCTGCCGTATTGGCGGCTAAATCTTTGAATGCATGCATAACCCCGATAACCGTACCGAATAACCCGATAAACGGAGTAATGCTTCCCAGCGTTCCTAAAACGGTTAAGCGGCGTTGAAGTTTAGAAGTTTCCCAATCAATAATATTATCGGCTATTTTTTCCAGTTCCGCTTCCGGGCGAGTGCGGGCGGCTAATAATTCGCTCAGTAAATGGGCTGCCGGTGTATTTTTGACAACTTCTTTACGGCAAGCATCTTCTACTTTTTGATAATTTTCCGAGCGTAAGGGATGTTGGCAATAAGCCAGTAATTTGCGTGAAAGCGAAATTGCCGAGCGTAACTTAAAAAACCGTTCTAAAATAACGGAAATTGAATAAATAGATAATAGCACCAGTATGATAAGGACCGGCCCCCCGGCGGCTACTAATTCTTTTAAGGTGGATAATTGCATGTATTTTCTCCTTGGGTTAACCCCGTACAACAAAAATAATAAAAAGTTGAATTAAAATATTGGCCAGTAATCCGGCGGCGACGTCGTCAAATACTATGCCAAAAGCATTGTTCATTTTATCAAATGTTTTGACAAATCCCGGTTTAATTGTGTCAAAGGTACGAAATAACACAAATGCCGCTAACAAATATTGCCACGAACGCGGTAAAAATGCCATAGCGGTTACATAACCGGCAATTTCATCAATCACAATTTTGGGGTTATCGTGTCCGGTTTCCCCTTTAAATTGTACTTTTTTACAAATCACTACGGCAAATACCCATACGGCTAACATACAAATTGCGTAGAGCATACTGTCTTTGGGCAAACACAAAACAAGGGGAATTCCCCATAGTGTACCGACGAACCCTGCCCCCGTGTTTTTTTTGAACGGGAAAATAAGCGGTGGCAGATAACTGATAAAAAATCCCGTTGCCAAACAACGAATTACTGTTTGCATTGCGGCAAACTCCACGATTTTTTAAGTAAATCCCAATTGTTGCGTAAGTACGAAATCGCGCTCATCCAGGTTATAACGGCGGCAATAACGGTAATAGTATAGGGGATGTTACGTAATAAGATAAATAAGAACAAACATACCGTCTGCCCGATGCCGCTAAGCAAATGTGATAAATGATACATGAGCAAAACGAAAAATATGGTACCGATAGCGGACATTTGTACGACGGTTTTGAATTTCCCCCACCGCTCGGCGGCCATGACTTTACCTTCTAATGCGGCAATAGCACGTAAGTTGGAAACCATCAGTTCGCGCAGTAAAATTAAAAATACGGCCCATAACGGTACATTTAAGTTCGGGATACCGACAAATGCGAAAAAAGCGGCAATCACTAAAATTTTATCCACAAACGGATCTACAATGGCCCCAAACGGAGTGATGGTATGAGTTTGACGGGCAATTTTTCCATCCACCCAATCGGTGCTGGCCGCAACGATAAAAATCAAAATCGCCACAATGCGTGCCCACGCGTAAGGCAGTAAAATAAACAGAAACATCACAATAGACATCGCGGCGCGGGTCAACGTGATTTTATTAGCCAGTGTCATCATTTGAAGACTCCTTGAAATGTAGTATCAGGTAAATTCTTGTTTTTTTGAGTATCGGTCAAATCGGCTTTTGTAACGACTCCGTCGGTTTCTAAGGTTAAGGTTTGCGGAAAATAATCTTGCGGTGACAAAGTCAAATATAAAGTATAAGTTTCCCCTGTTTTCGGGGTAAGTTTGAAGTAATTATTCCGCACCGCTTGGACGTTGTGTCTAGCGAGCAAGGCGGTATAGTTACCAAAATCAAATAAGGCTTGGTTGGGTTGGTTTTGTTGCCATTCTTGCCATGAAAGTTTCATCACTTGTTTGTTGGTGTCATCTAAAATAAATAAATCTTTTTTATCGGTAACGGCTGATTGTACTATGTTGTCGGTATCATCAAACGTATCTAAACGCAAGAGATGTTTATCTTTGTTATAAAATAACATCCCGTGCGAGCGGTTAATTTCCACCCCGTCATAAGACGTAGTTTGTGAAAAACGGGTTTGCAATAGAAGTAAATTTTTATCCCACGCTTTTAATTTTTCAATAACTTCATCGGGCGACGGTACATAGGCCTTGGAAACAGGTTTTTTAATTTCCGATACCCCCGGTGTTTCTTGGGCTGTTTTTGTCGGTTGGGGTTGGACCGTAGGTTCTACCGATTTGGGTGATTCCGTAGGTGTTTGTTCTTGTACGGGTTGTACTTGAACGGCAGGTTGCGGTTGTTGGGCCACTTCTTGCGTGGGGTTGTCTTGCGAACAACCTGCCGCACACAACAATACCGTTACTATCAGCCCTACATTATTTATAGACCGATTCATAAGTTTTTTCCTCATAGTCCTTTTCGTAAGGCGGATTTTCCAATTCTTCAATACCTTGGTCAATTAAATCGTAATGAATTTCCCACCGGTTGGAGCCTTCGGGCTTGGTAATATAACCGCGCATTTCCAGTACGCTAAGCATATTCGTTGCACGAGCAGAGGAACCAAAGTGCGCTTTGAGTAAATCTTGGCTGACGCGGCGGCGTTCTTTGATAAGACGCAATGCTTGGAGTTGTTCTTCGGGCGTCGTGCCGAGTCCGTCTTGCGGGCGCATACTTCCGGCGGGTTGTTCGCTAACTACTTGTACCGGGTAATCCGGCCCGCCTTGTGCGCGTAAGAAATCGGCCACCGCTTTAATTTCGTCCGGTGCGACATACGCCCCTTGAATACGAAGCGGTGTTTGGGTGGACGAGTCTAATAGCAGCATATCACCGCGCCCAAGTAAATTTTCCGCACCTACGCTATCTAAAATAACTTTAGAATCAATACCTGACGCTACTTGCAAGGCAATGCGCGAAGGCATATTGGCTTTAATAATACCCGTTACTACTTTTACGGACGGGCGCTGTGTACATAAAATCAAGTGAATGCCCATGGCACGACCCATTTGGGCCAAACGCTGGATAGAGTCTTCAATAGAGGCTTTGGTTTGTAACATTAAATCAGCCATTTCGTCAATGATAACAAAGATGTAGAACATTTTTTCTTCGTTATTTTCTTTAGCCCATTGGTTATATCCTTCAATGTTTTTGACTTTGGCAAGTTGGCACAAATCTAACCGTTTTTCCATTACTTTAACGAGCATTTGTAATGACTTGGCTGCATCCGAGGCTTTGGTAATAATATCGGCATCGTCACATGATGTCTTGGGATCGTATAAGTACGGAATGCCTTCGTAAAGGGTAAGTTCTACGCGTTTAGGGTCAATCATTAAGAATTTTACTTCGTCGGGTTTATGTTTAAATATAAGCGACATGATTACCGTATGCAAACAAATAGATTTACCGCTATTGGTTGCGCCTGCAATTAAAATGTGCGGCCATTTTTCCGCTACGGTTCCGGCCGGGTCTCCGTTAGCGTGGCGGCCTAAGGCAATCGGCAAGACGGCTTTAGAGTTCGCATAAACGGGCGATTGTAAAATTTCCTTCATGGTTACTGTAATAGCACGGTCATTAGGAATTTCAAAACCCATGGTGCTTTTCCCCGGGATAGGGGCTTGTACACGGATAGAACGCGCTTGCATGCTGGCTTGAATATCTTGCGTTAAAGCCGTGATAGAGGACATTTTTACACCCGCGTCAGGTTGAATTTCGTAGCGGGTCACCACCGGCCCCGGTGATACGCCGGTAACGTGTGCGCCGATATCAAAACTCTTTAAGGTATCTTCTAATCGTTTAGTGGCTTGGGCAATTTCGTCATCCGTCGGGCCGACAATACCGTCGCCTTTGGGGTCGTGCAGTAAATCTAATGACGGAAGTTGGAATGTTTTGGGATCAAATTTTTTCACTTCTCCGGTTTGTTCTTGCGGTGTTTCTTCTTGCTGCGCCACAGAAGTAACCGGTTTTTCGTCTTGTTTTTTAGCAACAACCGGCTCTACTTTGGGGCGGCGAATTTCCGGTTGGGCGCGGTGAATTTCCGGCATGGAGCGGATTTCTTCCGCTACGGCAATGGGGGCAGTCGTGTGTTCGTCTTTCGTTTTAACGTTGCCTGTCGCTTTTTCTTTGACGGCGGCGCGGCCTTCTGTTACTTTTTGTTTTAATTCGGCGCGTGCTTCCATCCAACCGCTAAAATCGTTGCGGATAAACTCCAATGTTTTTTGAAATACAACGGCCCACGGAATAGAAACTAAAATTTGTAACCCGACGAGTAAAAATGCAAGGGAAAATAACGCCGCACCTACACTGCCTACCACACCTTTGAAAGCGTAAAAAACAGTATCGCCAACTTTCCCCCCAGCCAGTTGCGAGTTGGTAAAAATCAGGCGCAGACACGTCATTAAACTGGCACATGCACTCAGTAACAACCCACTGCCGATAAGAAAGAATAAAAACGATGCGCTTTTTTTGCGTACGGTTTGTATAAGCCAGTATGTTAATAAGACGGGAATCAGTCCGGCAGTTTGCCCTAACACTTGAAATAAGACAGATGACGTCTCTTGCCCGACGGAACCGCTTTTACCGTTTATCCATAAAATATAAAAAAGCCACGCGCACAAGGCTCCGCCCAACGTGCAAAATACAGGGCGCACCCATGGAGCGGTAGTTTTCTTTTGATTTTTTTTGCGAGATTTTTTAGCGACGTACGAATATCGTTTGGGCATATATTTATTTTACCTTATTTTAAGGTGTATTTGTGTAGTGTTTTATAAAAAAATCACCCGCACGGTATAGGGCGGGTGATTTTAATGTAAAACCTAATCAGTCTACATGCTTTCTGCGGCCGTTGTCGGGGCGGCGGCTACTGCTTCGGCTGGCTTTTGGCCCCATGTAATATGATAGTTAATATCATCGGCTTCCAGTGAGATTTTGCCTTGTTGGTACAAAGCCCCTAAAGCCAAATACAATACCGAACTGGATAACTTAAACATCACTTTTAATTGCCACGAAGTGGCCGTATTATTTTTAGCCAAATAATCGCTAATTTGGCTGACAGCTAAATTGATATTTTCTTGTAATGGACTCATAATTATACCCGTTCAATGGCAAAGAGCGGTTCGCCTTGTTTAACAGGCTTGCCGTTTTCTACCAATACTTTTTTAATAATGCATGGAAATTCCGCGCGCATTTCGTTAAATACTTTCATCGCTTCAATTAAGCAAATCACGTCGCCTTTTTCTACACGTGCCCCTTCTTTTACAAAGGGCGGCGCACTGGGCGTAGAACCGCGGAAGAAAATACCCATTAAAGGAGCATTTAATACTTCTTTATATTGTTCTTGTACAACGGATGTATTTCCCCCCGAACTTGTCATAGCACCTACAGCCACCGGCACCGGGACAACCGCCGGGCGCGATTTAACTAAACGCACATACAGACCTTTTTGGTCATATTCAATGGTGTCTAATTGGTTGTCTTGCATGAAACTGTAGAGTTGCTTTACTTCTTTTAAGATGGGAGATTCTTTGACGGCAGCTTTTGCAACTGCTTTGTTAGGTTTGGTTGAAACATTTTTTTTAGATGTTTTTTTCATAATAACCTCGCTTGAGATATTTTACATAATTTTTAGCGTGTTGGTAAAAAATCTTCCTGTGTTTGAATTTGTTTTTGTAAGTCACCAAGCATATCTTGTAATTGTGTTTGAAATTGTTGCCGTAATTGACTGCCTTGCAGTTGCGTATAAGTGGGAAGTAAAATAGGCGATAAAATATATAACGTCCATTTATTGACAGCCCGTATAACGGCGGATGCGCCCGGCTTTTCAAAAACGCTAAAGCGACGGGCCGAAAATGTTTGCAGCGGTACGGCTTTGCCGGCGGGGCGCAAGGAAAGTGTCAGTTCGGTACATAAGCCGTTTTGTCGCGCGGCTAGTTGCGGTTGTTTGCTGGTGCAATCACTGCGGGTTAATTCTCCCGAGAGTGAAATATCGGCTATTAAATCAAATTGATTCTCCTGTGTTTTCGGCCCGGTTTGTACTTGTGTAAAAGACGATTTAAGCATATCAGCGGCAGAACTATACACACTCTCTTTTATATCTAACGAGAAATCATATAATGCTTGTGAAGTAGGGTCAGAAATAGTAAGTGAATCAGGCACATTCCCCGGTTGAATAATCAGCACGGAAGCGTTGAAAATCGTTGGCGCGGGAGTAGACGGATAGACACTGTGGCGTATTTGCCCATGATATGAACAACCTGTCAGTAAAAGCGTTAATAATACTCCCACCAGCCCATGGAACATACGTAAAAAATTCATATCGTTATTGTATCAAATTTAATCAGTGAAATCGGATAGGACAAAAGACCTATCAGAAAGTAGGCCTTTTTTCTCTTGTGAAAAACCAACATTTTTAAGACAATAATTGTATAGGAGAAAAAAAATGAAAAAACTAATTATAGTAGGAACCATGATTTTAGGAACTGTTTCCGGCTTTGCTCAAATCTATAAAGTACCGCAAGAAGTTAGTAAAACCGGTGCGCAAATAGGAGAAATATCACAAAAGACCGGCAAGGAAATATATACAGCGCTAGATAATATGGTTGGTAATTTGTCTCAAGCGGTGCGAAATGCCCAACAAACGTTGCAAATCAACCAACTAAAATTACCTATGGGCGAAATGTCTTATCAAAAATATGAGAATTTATTAAACTCATTTCAAAAAACAAATAATCAGCAAATTCAAGTTCTTCACGATGTGCAAGCGCGGTTGCTCCCCGCAGAGGAACTGCACCATATTATATTCCCCCAATCCGATCAAATGTATGTGCCGGCACAGTTAGCGGCGCAAGAATCACAAAGTGTATTTAGAGGGATCAAAATACCTAATTTGAAAGCCTTAAAAAATATGTTAAATCAAGGTATGGAAGTAAGTAAAAGCACTTATTCGGGGCAAGTGTTTACTACACCGTCTTTGCGGATTGCACTTAATTATGCGTTACCTTCCAAATATGATATTTTTGCTCAACAACGGGGCGAAGTGAATATCCCTGTGTTAATAAGAATCAATTTAACAGAAGAATTATTAGCCACCGTTCCTTCGGGGAAAATAGGATTGCAACAGGTGTTCTATGGTTCAATTCCTTCAGAGAATGTAACCGATATTATGGTATTTATGGAAGTGAACGGTAAACAAGCGTGGCATAAAGCCATATTGAAAGATGGCGAAGTTTTCTTTTTGGCCGTGCCCAATCAAGCGGTAAGCGTGAATGATGATTTTTTTGTCACGCCGGGTCAAACCTTTCAAACGGACATTCAAAATAATGTGCAGGTTTTTGCCAGTTTTACTGCTAATGAAAAGGCGGTTTCATCGGCAACGTCTGATTTTAGCGTTCTGCCCGACGAACAATTACGCGCGGCTATTAGTAACGATGAGGAAATGCGCTTGTTTGTGCCGGAATCTTTTGTGCAAGAAGATAAAATGTTGTACCGGGGCCTTCGCTTAAAAAATACGGCCGAATTGCAAAACATTTTACAACGCGGTATGGAAATTGATAAAACCCATCACGAAATGATTTATGTTTCCCCCAACCTCAGTGTGGCTATGGGATATATGTTCCCGTCCCAAACCGCCCGGTTATTAGGCACTCATGAAGGGGAAGAGGCCTTGCCGGTACTTGTGAAAATTCCGGTAACGGAACGCTTGTTACAAGAAAACCCGCCGTTAAAACCGGAAGGTGAATTTGGTGGCCGTCGCGTATTATATGAAAATGTCCCCGCGGATATGATTACAGACGTGGCCATATATGCTCAAATCAATGGCGTACAAGGTTGGTATCGTGTAACGCTGAAAAACGACAAATTGGTATTTATGCCTATTCCTACAAAGGCCATGAGCGGATGGATTTCTTTATGAAACTGAAAAAAGTTTTCTTATTGGCCCTGTTGCTGACAGGAAATAGTTTGGGGTGGGCGCAAAACACAATACTAGCCGCTCCGAAGCAAATAGGTAAAACGGTAACGGGAGAAGTTGTAGATGTCCACGCTTTGATTGCTCAACAAATGAGTGCGATGTGTCGTCAAATGATGATATCTACGGAGATTCGCGTATCGGAAAAATATAACATTCGGTTTGCGGATATGCGCAGTGATATTCCTTCTATCTTGGCTCTTGATTCCAAATTAGAAAATGCGCAAGACTATGTGTTGGCACGTATCGTTCCCAAAAATGATGATATTGTATATAAGCAAGCCTCGTGGAACTTGCGATTTTATTTAATGAATTTAATGAAAGAAGAAGGAACCCATTTTTTTTACCGGGGAATGCGGCTGGCTAGTTTAGAAGCCATTGATCATGTTTTATTGCACGGACTTGAAGTCAACAAAACTGCGTATAACGGAATTTACATGACACCAATGTTAGCGGTGGCCGAAGGATATTCCGGCTCTACGCAAGGAGAAATTCAGGTAATCGTCGTCTTGGACAGTGAAGCGGTAATTGATCATCTTAAACAGGATATGCCGGGGGAGGCATATTCGGAAAGAAACATTCCCCCCTTTGCTATTGTGGAAGTATTGGCCTTTCTTGAAATCAACGGAAAACCGGAATGGTACCGAGTTGTATTAGACGATGAAGGACGTGTGTTTATACCGTTACCCGCTAGCAAAAGAAAAATAGATGATTTTGAGATAGATGAATAACATGTATCACTAGTATGATGAAAAAGGTAGTTGTTATAAACGTATTGCTTTGTTGTTTTTCCCCTGTCTTTGCGCAACAGGGAAAAACGGCCATGGAACTGATTACAGGGAAAATCGGTGCGGATATTGCACGTCAAACTCAAGCGGCTATTTCGCAAGCCACTCGCGCGGCAGACAATGCCGCCCGGGCATCCTATCTCGCTGCACAACAGGTATCTGTTGTTTCCGAAATACAATACACAAAAATTATCAATATACCTGATCAACCAAGCGTCAAATTGAGCGGGAAGTTTGATAATTCTTCGGACGTTTTGTCCGTGCAACTGTTATCCGGATCGGACAGTTGGAATATAATCCGTCCGGCGGATGCTACCGGAAAGTACATGCGTGAAGTGTTTTTGCCGCAAAATATTTCGGGAAATGAACCATCTTTTTACCGGGGAATGAGTTTGGTAAGATTTGCTGATTTGAAGAATTTATTGATAAACGGGTTGGAAATCAGAAAAAGCAACTACGAAGGAAAAATTTTTGTTTCGCGAACTCCGGTGACTTCGCTGTGGTATGCTACCATGGGAAACGACCCTCAATTTCCCGTACTTATTAAAATTCCGTCAACGCCGACCTTGCGCTTATACGCACCGGAAGTATATCCGCCGCATACCTTACAAACGGCAGAAGAAACCGTTTTCCGCCGGGATGTTCCTCCCCGTTTGATTTCCGATGTGTGGGTTTTTTTGGCAGTGGACGGTAAGCCTGATTGGTATAAGGTGGTATTGGAAAAGGATGAATTGGTATTTATACCGGCTAAGGGTGAAATGAAAAAATTGGCCGATTGATTGAAAAGGAAAATTATGAAAAAATTAGCCGTTATTTGTCTTATCGTAGGAAGTTGTTTGCCGGCGTTGGCTCAAAAAGAGATCAAAGCCATAGAGACGGCCGTGCGGATAAATACAGAACTTTCGCGTACTATTTCTCAACAATTATTCAAGGCAGAACAATCGGCTGCTGTCCTTGCTAATACGGTTCAAACGCTGATTCCGTTGCAAATTACCGAAGTATCACCCTCTTTGCAAACAAAAATGGCTGTTTTGCTTGAAAGCATGCAAGGCAGAGACGTCGCCACCGGCAAACTGCTGCGTTCTACCTATATGCGGTATCAAGAGGCGGATTTGGCTTTGAACGATTATTTGGAGCGGATAAATCAAGCGGAAAATACGTCGTTTTTGTATCGGGGAATGCATGTAAATGATCTGCAAGATGTGCAACAAATTTTAGCGCAGGGCATGTTGGTAAACCAAACCGGATATAACAGTATTTATATGTCCGCTAATTTTGCGGTTGCCCGGCATTATGCCAAGTTGGAAGAAGGTATTCCCGTAGTAGTGATGATAAAGAAAGACGATATTGCCGGAAGTTTAAGGCCGGGCAATTTGCCTAACTTTTACGCGGAAAAGGATATTCCTCCTCAAGCTATTTTTGGGGTATTTGTGTTGCTGGATATCAATGGCACCCCGGGGTGGTATCGGGTTCTATGGCAAAATAAACTAATATTTACGCCGCTTACCAACGATACGGTAAAACCCGCCGCCAAATCTCAAGCGTATATCCAAATTACCAATATGCCCGGCGAGCCGACGGTAAAATTAGGCGGGGCGGTAGATAACGCGCCCGCTGTATTATCTGCGCGGTTGTTGCCGAGTGTGGACAGATGGGATATCATCAGTCCTACGGATCCTGTCGGAGTGTACACCGAGCAAACATTTTTGCCGAAAGATATTTTAGAGAACAAAGAATCTTTTTACCGTGGCATGAGATTGGAGAAATTAGACGATGTAAAGAATTTGTTGATAAATGGTTTAGAAGCACATAGAACCAATTATCACGGTGATATTTATGCATCCCTAATGCCTTCTATTGCGCTGGGGCATGCAATAATGGCGGGTGAAAATTTATCTGTCCTGGTACAAATTCCTGCGACAGACAAATTACGTTCCTATGCGCCGGAAGCATTCCCGACAGACGATCGATATGCCGCCAAAGCATTTCAAACAGGTGAAGTGTGCATTTTCCGACGGGATGTTCCCGCAAGTTTTATTTCAAATATATGGGTGTTTTTAGAAGTAAACGGAAAACCCGGGTGGTATAAAGCCACATTAGAAAACGACGAACTTATTTTTACTCCGGTCCCGGCCGCGTACTTGAAGAAAAAGAATTAATTATTCAGAAATAACGAATATGACCAGAAAACAATCCCCCCGGGCATAGCCGGGATTATTTATACAAAACACACCCCTCGCGTTAGACGAGGGGTGTGTTTTTTTGCGTAACTTACAAACTATTTGAGTAACGCTTTGCGTGAAAGACGTACTTTTCCGTTATTGTCAATT
Source organism: Candidatus Avelusimicrobium luingense (assembly GCF_902757105.1). Taxonomy (NCBI): domain Bacteria; kingdom Pseudomonadati; phylum Elusimicrobiota; class Elusimicrobia; order Elusimicrobiales; family Elusimicrobiaceae; genus Candidatus Avelusimicrobium; species Candidatus Avelusimicrobium luingense. The sequence continues at coordinate 168,839 of NZ_CACVTK010000005.1, read as the reverse complement.
TCCACGCATTTTACTTCAATAATGTCGCCGATGTGCAAGACATCTTCAACTTTGTTAATGCGGTGTTTTTCAATTTCGGAAATGTGTAAGAGTCCGTCTTTGCCGGGCAGAATTTCTACAAACGCGCCAAAGGGTTGAATAGAAACCACTTTGCCTTTGTAGATTTTGTTGACTTCCGCTTCCGCCGTCATCATTTCAATTTCGGCTTTGGCTTGGTCCAACTTATCTGCGTTGGCGGCGGCAATCGTTACGGTACCGTCTTCCTCAATATCAATCTTGGTATCGGTCGTTTCGGTAATGCGTTTGATATTCTTACCGCCGGGGCCGATTAAAGCGCCGATTTTGTCAACCGGGATGCGCAGTTTGAAAATGACCGGCGCATAGCGGGAGACATTTTTATTCGGTTCGGCAATCGTTTTTTCCATGTGATCCATAATGAACATGCGGCCTTCGGTCGCTTGTTTAATGGCTTGGCGTAATACGTCTAGCGGGATACCCGTTTTGAGTTTTACGTCCATTTGGAACGCCGTGATACCTTTGCGAGAACCGGTGAGTTTGAAGTCCATGTCGCCGAGGTGGTCTTCCAACCCCATAATATCGGACAACACAACAAATTTGCCGTTTCCGCTAATAGCACCCATGGCAATACCGGAGCAGGCCGATTTCATCGGTACGCCCGCGTCAAATAGGGCGAGTGAGCCGCCGCAGACGCTGGCCATAGACGAAGAACCGTTAGATTCCATAATGTCAGACACTACACGGATCGTGTACGGGAATTCTTCTTCCGACGGAATAAGCGGCAACAAAGCGCGGCGCGCTAATTCCCCGTGGCCGATTTCGCGGCGGCCCGGAGAGCGATCCGGTTTGCATTCACCCGTAGCAAAACCCGGGAAATTGTAGTGGAGCATAAAACGTTCATACGATGTTTCATCTAACCCTTCTACCATTTGTTTATCATCGGGGGTGCCTAAGGTGGCTACCGCTAACGATTGCGTTTGACCGCGCGTAAAGAGCGCAGAACCGTGCGCACGCGGCAAGAGCCCTACCATAGAACTTAACGGGCGGATTTCGGTCGGTTTGCGGCCGTCCACACGTACGTTTTCGTTAAGTACCATTGCGCGGGATTCTTCGTACATAATATTTTCTAACGCAATACCGGCATAGGTAGCAGCATTGTCCGCATAGGTGGCCGTTAATTCTTCGGTGAAGGATTTTTTGAGTTCGGCTACTTGTTTGTCGCGGGTTTGTTTGTCGCTAAACGCGTGCAAAATTTGTTTGGCAGTTTCGCGGAATTTGCCGTTGGCAAGATCCGTTACTTCTTGCGGCAGTTTTTCTACCACATATTCAAATTTCGGTTTGCCGGCGAGTTCGCGCAATTTTAATTGCGCATCGCACATTTTGTCAATTTCCGGCTTGGCGGTTTCCATCGCTTTGATGATGGCTTCTTCTTCTACTTCTTTGGCGCCGCCTTCTACCATTAAAAGACCTTGTTTGGAACCCGCAATCACGAGGTCCATATCACATTCTTCGTGTTGGTCTTTGGTAGGGTTGACGATATATTGTCCGTCTTTGCGGCCGATGCGTACAGCGGCTACCGGCTCGTTAAACGGAATGTTAGAAATAACGAGCGCCGCAGACGAAGCGAGTACGGATAAAATATCCGCATCGTGTTTATCGTCGCTGGAAACGACCATCGCGGTTACGTTGGTTTCGCAAGCAAAACCTTCCGGAAAAATCGGGCGTAACGTGCGGTCAATAATGCGGGAAGACAAGGTTTCTTTTTTGCTGGCTTTTCCTTCGCGCTTAAAAAAACCGCCGGGGATTTTTCCTGCGGCATAAGTTCTTTCTTTATAATTGACCGTCAAGGGCATGAAGTCGGAAATGCCCGGTTTTTGTTCTTTGGTGGAAACGGCAGTGGATAAGACCATGGTTTCACCCACGGTTGCCATTACCGCGCCGTCGGATTGTTTAGCGATTAAACCCGTTTGTAATTTAATCGTTTGTCCGCCGACAGTGACTTCCACAGTTTGAATGTCAAATTTGTGGTTAAAATTTTCCATTTGGTTGTCCTATTTTCTGAGTTTGAGTTCTTTGGTAACGGACTGATATTTTTCAAAGTCAGAGCGTTTCAAGTAAGCCAATAAGCGTTTGCGTTGGCTAACGAGTTTGTTAAGCCCTCTTTCACCCGCAAAATCTTTCGGGTTCGTTTTGAGGTGGTTAGAGATATATTGGATACGTTCCGTAATGAGCGCAATTTGTACGGCGGCAGAGCCGGTATCGTTGGCGCTGGATTGGAATTTGCTGATGATGTCTTTTCTGTCTTTCAATGAAAGTACCATTTTTATTTACACTTAGGGCTGCAACCTAACGACCAAGCCGCATTTATCCTAAAAACGACCGAGCCGCAGCGGAGCCCTTCTCCTATGTTTAATTTTTATACCTTTTACAGTACCGTTTTATTATACCAATTTCCCCTCACTAAAAACAACCGTTTTCTTTTGAAAAACGGTTGTTAAAATATATGAGTTGGTGATATGTTTTTCTAAAGGGTAAAATTGACCATATAATCATCCATATAAGGCCGGAACAAATCGCGGTAGAGTTTGAAGATTTGGTGCGGTGTTTTATCTTGAACAAGATCTTGGGCATTGAGCCATAACGTATAACTGATATCGGGCTTGTCCGAACCTTCCCCCTCCGACGGAGAAATATGTTCTATATGAAAGTGTAATCTGCCCGCAAACGAATCGCTGGTCACCTGACCGTCTTGCAAACCGAATTCGTGGGGTGTCATGCGGACTGAAAAACCTTTAGGACATAAATCTTGAAATACACGCGCTACATCGGCGGCAGTTGTTCCTTCTTCCAAAAAAATTCCGGCGATAGAATCGCGGGTGATATAAAATTTAATGGGGCCGTAATCGTTTTGTAATGCTTTTTTGGCATGCGGTTGCCACTTCGTTAAACCGTTGATTTCTATTACTTCATGGAAATCTTTGGCTTGCGGTAAGGTGGGATTATCCCCGCGATAAGTCACCCGAACGGATCTCCCCTTATCGGAATAGCCTAAATGCATGGCATTTAAGGTGACTAAAATATCATATATCTCATCGTTTAATCCGTTCCCGGCAGCGGCTACACGTACCGATTCAAATGCTTTGGTGGTTTCGGGGGTAGGAATCATGTAGTTCCCATTGTCAAGAAGCCATTGCGGAAAATCGTTTGCCAAATCGCGTGCGTCGGGTGCTCGGTTAATTTCCTGACTAAACATCTGGCGCGATATCGGGCCAGATTGGTAATTGCTCGGATAATCTATCGGAGAAACTCCAAAGGCGTATTTTTCTTGTTCTTCTTGTAAGGCCAAAACAATGGGATCATTCGGCTCTGTGGATGCGAAGAAATATCTAATTCGTCTGGCTAATTGTATTTCTTGAATATCTTGTTTCGTGTACATATCCGGGGTTTTGTCTTCTATTTTTAGACGCGGGAAATGTCCGTTTTCGCTAATAAAAAGTTTGGTTTGAGCATAAAGTATTTCCGGCCCGTGGCGCCACGGAGCCTGATACGGTGGTTTGACATGGGTAACGGCGGGTGATTGGGCGCGTCGTATTGCATTTTCTACGGCGTTAGAAAAAGACGAAGCAGAAAAATCTATCATGTTTTCCGAAGATAATTTCATTTGTCCAAGTATATTTTCTACGTTTATATTGGCTTGCGGGTTGGCCTGCTTAACCAATTGCGTGGCCGCTTCTAAGGAAAGTTGTGGGTTTTGCATGAGCAAAAAGGCGATTTGTCTTTCCGCAGAAGATATCTGGCTTAAACGTTCCAGCCCTTTAATACCGGTTGAAACAATTGATTGGGCTTGAACGGAAATAAAACCGAAGATAATTAAAATGCAAGAGAGGTACAAATGATGTTTATGCATAGTTGTTACCTGCTGTAAATTCGTAATAAATTTTTGATGGCTTCAATATCCTTATCCGTAGTTGTTTGTGTTAAACTAAATCGATATGCCGCTTGACGCAAGGCCGTGCGAATAGGAGGTAATTTTCCGTCGTGTTCCTGAATATATTGCTCTAATTCCGCACGTACTTGAGTCGGCGTACGTTTAATGTTTTTTACATGCGATTCCCATAAGGTCCGCAAGGCGGAAAGGGTATGTTCGTCCCCTTCTACATGGTTGATAACGTGATAATAATTATTGCGTAACGGATGTCTCGCGGGTGGGAGTTGACCGTTATTCATTTCCAAATAAGTTTGTAAATTTTGATACACTTTCTCCGGAGTGCGTTGTACTTCCGGTTGAAATTTATTTTCATTTAGCAACCGCGTAATAGCCGCAATATTCGGATCGTTCTGGTTGCCGACACGTCGTAAATGCTCGGCGGCATTTCGTAATGAACTCCCCCCTTTGGGCAGTTCGTTATGCTCTTTAAGATAGATTTGTAATTGTTTCAACACTATAACGGCACGTTCTTCGGCAGGTGCTATTTTTTGCGCATGCGCTTGCCAAAATTGGACCAAGGCTTGTATATCCGGATCGTTGCTATACTCTTTTCTTACCAAATGCCGATACGCATTATTTAAGGAATGTTTATCCGGCGGCAATTTCCCGTTTTCATTTACATAAGCCACTACGTCTTCGTAGACTTGTTTGGCCGTACGGCGTGTGCGTTGGCGAAGTTTCCCCCACATTTCCGTCACGGCAATAACATCCGGATCGTTCGGATCGCCTTTATGAATGACATTATAAAGGGCTTGGTATAACGGTCCGTCTACCGGAATAGTTTCTTGGTTGGCTGCGTAAATTTCCAATTCCGCACGCACTTGTTTAGGCGAACGCGAAACCACGGTTACATATTTATTATACAAATCAATAATTTGATTGACTTCCGGGATGTTTCTATCGCCATGGTCAATTATATAAGTAATGGCATGACGCAAGGAAGTGGTACCCGGTGGCAATTTATTGTTATGTGTTTGCAAATAAACGACTAATTCATCATAGACTTGTTGGGGCGTACGTTTAGCATTTGCCGTATGCGGAGTAACTTGGGGTAAATCTTGCGGATCTACCGGCGCGGATAGCAATTCCGGTTTGATTTTACGGTACGGATTCGGTTTTTTATGGGCTTGCCACATTTCTTTAATCGCAATCACGTCCGGGTCATTGGGATCTCCGATTTTCATTATTTTGTAGGCGAACGTGTATAAAGGCGAGCCATTGGTAGGCAAACGGGTGTTGTCGGCAAAATAAGTTTCTAATTCGGCACGGCAATCGGCTGCTGTCTTGCCCCGTGTAATGATGTTGTGTTTGCCACCATACGTCTGAAGTAGCCGGATGATTTCCTGCACATCGGAATTATTTTGATCTCCCACTTTGCTTATTTTATACGCAGCCGCCCGTAAAGCATTGTTTTGTGGCGGGAGTTTATTATCGTGTTCGGTTAAATAATTTTCTAATTCTTGGCGCACATTAGCCGGTGTGCGGGTAACTTTTCCCCCTCTGGGTTGAACATGATTTTGCCATAAGGTACGCAAGGCAATCACATCCGGGTCATTGGGATTTTCTATACGAAGTGTCTTATAAATCAACGTGCGTAAAGGGCCGCCGGCAGGTGGAATTTGCCCGTTATGTTTGTTCAGATAAGTCAGTAAATCTTGACGTACTTGTGCCGGCGAGCGGAGAACAGATTGCCGCCCTTTGCTGTGGGAAGAATTTGTTGATAAAAGTTGATCGATAATTGCCATATCCGGGTCTTCGGGAAATTGTTTTTTCATCCTGCGGATTTTTTGGCGCAAACCGGAATTGTTGGGAGGTAATTCTCCGTCATGAAGTTGGATATATTCTTCTAAATCTTTGCGTGCTTTGGCCGGTGTGGTGTATTTATGATATACACTATGGTCTTCTATCATTTGCTGTATCCATTGGATATCCGGATCGGTAGAGGCGGATGCGTGCGAAGTTAAAGAAAAAATTGCCTGACGCAAAGCGCTATTATGCGGTGGCAGGGCGCCGTGGTGATTTTCTATAAATTCCGCTAATTCTTGGCGTACAGATGCCGGAGTGCGGACTTTTCTACTCCGTGTAGAAACCGGTTGTTGGTCTACTTCTTCTATTAATTCGTTAATCGGGGCGATGTCTTCGCTGTCTGTTGCCGCGACATCTTCGGTTGATAAATCGGGAGTTTCCGGCTCGTCATATTCTAATTCCACCCGTGGGGCAGGCGCAGAAGTTTGTAATCTTCTGGCGGCTAGTTTTTCCCATTGTTTGGCTAGCAGAGTGCCTACTCCGACTTGTAATGCCGCTTGCGAGAATTGTTCATCTAATCCGTGGCGAATTTCCTGCCATAATACCGTCACTTCCTGTGAACCATTCAAAAGCACATAGGCAAACGGATGGTGTAATATCAGGTCTTCCCGTAACAGTTCGGGAAGGGGCTCGTCTTGTAAGGCGATACGGTCTTCCGGAATGATAAGACGGGCTTTGTTTTTCGGAATTACGTTTTTTATTCCGCGCCAAACAGCGGCCAGTTGTTTGGGCTGACGTTGGCTATCTGTTTCTTTTAAGCGAATCAGGGCCAATTCCTGTAATTCTTTATAAGCCCCTAAATTAAGTAACGCGCGCGTGAAAAAATAATCTTTCCACAAATCAAACAGGCCGTAATCACGCCGGGCCATTTGTAAAATAGCGGGTGCTGCCAGTTGCGGAGTGCCAAACCAACCTAAATTGACGGCCGCGCTGGCGTACTGGGCAAAACCGTTCTCCGCATATACGGTTTTTTCCACCTGTCCGTTAGCCACACCGAGCCAATAATTTTGTGCAACATCCATTTGGGTAAAAGAAGGAATTATCAATTCGTCGGTAGGCTCTACTAATGCGGCGGGTAAGCCGGACTCAAAAAAAGCCTGTTTTTCCAATCCGCGCAATTCCAGCCATTTTTCTATCCCTTTTTCGTGGGTGATAATATCGTTTGTTCGAAGCGTTTGGGCAAACATATCACTGAAATTTTTTGAAATAACAACTGTTTTGCCGGTAGGATAAATTTTGGTGTACATATCCATAATACGTTGTATGTTCAAACCGAAATTTCCCATCGCCAAAAAATCATTTCTTCGTAATTGTTGGAAATAAATACCATAGCCGGGCACCGGTACTTGCGTTAAACGGGCGGTTGCCTCTCTTAAGGAAGCACTTGTTCCGTTTTCCAGTTGGGCAAAAGTTTGCGGTCTTCGGGGAACACGTTTGCTAGAAAGATTGTCAATAAGCGCTAGGGCTTGTTGTTGGGAAACGTGTGGTTCTGCTACCGGTACATATCCTACATTGTGCCGGAAGAAATATTCCAAATCTGCGTTGGTAGCAATAGGGTCTTGCTTTAAATATTGCATGGTTTTGCGAAGTGCTTCAACAGGAATTTCCGGGTTTTGGATACGTAAAAATTCCACTTGCTTTTCTAGTGAAAAAATAGCCCGCGCCTCACTTAAACCTTTAATAAGTGGGTTTTGCGCAAATCCCTTGATAGATAAGGCGGAAAAAATAATAGTAAGAATAATCCGTTTCCGCAAATTAAGGCTACTAATCAATTGATTCATATACTATAGTTTAAAAAATTTGTTTGCAATTCGCGAGAGTCAAAAGACCTATTTGCCAACGGGTCTTTAGGCCTATATTCTTTTTGATTTACAAAATGGGGCGCCCGCTGGAGAACGGGCGCCGGGTGTTCTGGAGATATTATGAATGTACGGGTTGTAAATCTTCCGCCAATTCTTTTTCCAGTTTGTCAATTTCTAACTGGGTGGCTTGGTACCAATCGGCAAAATCGCAATTGATATCAGCGAAGGCGCGTAGCAAACACGCCGGACGAACGTCTTGTGTAATATTTTGTTTGTTGTTGGCCATATTAGTACCTCCTTATCAAATTGGTGCGGCTTATATATATAATGTATCTGTTTCTGACGAAAACTACGAGGGTCTTTGGCTCTAGGCCCCACCGGAATTTAGACCCATGATTTTTGATAGAATAAGTCCTAAATTTTTTTCTTTCCGGGCCCAGAAACAAATAGGTAATTAGTCCCATATTTTTGATATACTTTTACTATGACAGACGAGATTTTACGGCGTGCCGTTCAAACGCATATCTTATCTAAAGAAGAAATTATCCGCTTGCTTTCTATGCAAAATGCGCAGACTCTTTTTGTTGCGGCGGATGAAGTGCGCCGGAAATTTGTGGGTGACGGCGTTTATTTGCGTGCGCTGATAGAATTTTCTAATTACTGTAAAAATAACTGTTTATATTGCGGTATCCGCGCGGGAAACTCACACGTTAAACGCTACCGCTTAACGCCGCAGCAAATTATAACAACCGCCAAACAAGCCGTATCATACGGCTATAAAACAATCGTGTTACAATCGGGCGAAGACTTGTGGTTTGACACGGATAAACTGTGTGAAATTATCCGCGAAATAAAAAAGTTAGATGTCGCGCTTACTTTAAGTATCGGCGAGAAAACTCGCGAAGAATATGCCGCCTACCGTCAAGCCGGTGCAGACCGTTATTTACTACGCATTGAAACGACCGACAAAGAACTGTACGAAAAATTAGACCCACAAATGCGTTGGGAAAACCGCGTACGGTGCTTGCATGATTTGAAAGCGTTGGGGTATGAAGTCGGTTCCGGTTCGCTGGTGGGGCTCCCGGGCCAAACGGTGGAAAGTTTGGCAGACGATTTATTGTTTTTTCAAAAACTTCCCGTAGATATGGCGGGAATCGGGCCGTTTATCCCCCACCAGCAAACGCCTTTGGCAACTGAAAAAGCCGACGGACATTTTGATTTGGCCCTTAAAATGATGGCGGTAATGCGTTTATTACTGCCGGACATCAATATCCCGGCCACAACAGCCATGGAAACCTTGCATCCGCAAGGGCGTTTGCTTGCCTTACAAGCGGGCGCTAATGTGGTAATGCCAAACACCACAGACACGGAATTTCGTCCGTTTTACGAATTATACCCCGGCAAAATTTGCTTGGGTGATTCGGCGGAAAAATGCCGCGGTTGTGTGGAAAATAAAATCAAATCTATCGGCCGCTTTGTTGCGCACAAAAAAGGTTTCCACGGTGACTATTTGAAAAAAGTTTAAAAGGAGCGTGTTATGAGAAATAGTATATCAGGTCGTTCGAGAGGTTTTACGCTAATAGAATTATTAGTGGTTGTTCTCATTATCGGTATTTTGGCGGCGGTGGCGTTGCCGCAATACACGAAAGCGGTGGAAAAATCGCGCGCCGTACAAATGATGACTCTTGCCAAATCTATCGGGCAAGCGTTGGAAATCTATTACCAAGCAAACGGAACAGGGCCGACTTCATTTGACGAATTGGACGTAGATTTACCTGCTGATTTTACCGGGAATACGAGTCTGTATGATTATTCATTAAAAGATACGCGTTCTAATGCAGATTGGTCTGCTGTTCTTGAAGTAGGAAATGTCATAGCAATTCATGTAGGAAGGCTAAAAGGTAATTATAAAGGGGCCGATTTTTCTTATTATGTAAATACCGCAGCCACCCATGCAAATATTCCTACTCACAAATTACTTTGCGGCGAGATAAAAGAACACAGTTCCTATGTTTTTGGTAAAAACGCGGGTGATTTTTGCGTCAAGTTTTTCAAAGGGGTCAAAAAGCACGATAGCGGTATCCGTTTGTACGAATTGCCTTAACATTAAAACTTTATTTTGCCGATTAAAAATACCGCGTTACCACTCGCGGTATTTTTCTAATAAATCAGCCAATTGCCCGGCATTTTGTGAACTGTCCGCAACGGCTTGTTTGCGTTGCGGATTCAAAATACACAGTTTGCCAAAACAATTTTGAAATATCCACGCAGTGGCACAATCCATACTTTGATGCCCCGGGCAAGAAACGGAAGTGGTTCTTCCTACCGTTATAATGCGTTTGCGGTAAAATTCATCAAATCCGCGTTGCGAAAACAACGTGTCAAATGCCCGCTTATAAGCCCGTGAGTACGGACAACCGGGATAAGTGAACAATAATACGTATTTATGGTTTCCGGTTAAATAGCGCTTAAATCGGGTGTCTTGTGCTAAACTGTCATATACTGTTTGCGGAATATTTACAACTTGCACATTGGCTATATTCTTTGCATAACGAACACTGCCGCCCATGTGTACGGGAACGGGCGAATCTTTTTTGAACATGTTTTCAAAATCAATTTGCCGCCCGAAATGCGCGCCCAAAATAAGCGCACATACTAAAAACACGATGACTTCCCACCCGTTTATTTGTGATAAAAAATTTCGCATATTCTGTCATTTATTATACATACTTTTTATATAAAAAATACTTCCTTTCATAGCGTAAATATACTACAATATATAGGTAATAAGCGGACTGTGTCCGCGGCTGTTTTATTTTATCTAGGAGAACAAAACCGAATATGGTAAAGAAAACCGTAAAAAAAGCGGCCCCCAAAAAAGCCGCTAAAAAAGCAGTAAAATATATCTACTCTTTCGGTGCCGGTAAAGCCGAAGGCAACGGCAAAATGAAAGAACTCTTGGGCGGTAAAGGCGCCAACTTGGCCGAAATGTCCGGTCAATTAAAATTGCCCGTCCCCCCCGGCTTCACGATTACTACCGAAGTCTGCACCTACTATTGGAACAATAAACGCACTTATCCGAAATCTTTGCAAGCCGATGTGCTTGCCAACTTGAAAGAAGTGGAACGCAAAGCGAAAAAAGAATTCGGTTCCGAAAAGAACCCCTTGCTCGTTTCCGTACGCTCCGGCGCGCGTGCTTCCATGCCGGGTATGATGGAAACCATTTTGAACATCGGTTTAACCGAAAAAACCATCCCGGGTATGATTGCCAAAACCGGCGATGCGCGCTTTGTGTATGACGCTTACCGCCGCCTCATTATGATGTACTCCGACGTAGTGATGGAAAAAGCCGCCGGTATTGAACCCAAAGACGGCGAAGGCATCCGCAAAATTTTAGACGGTATGATGGGCGACGTTAAAGCCAAACTCGGCGTGAAAGACGATACCCAAATCCCGGCTGAAGAACTCAAAAAACTTTGTGTAGAATTTAAGAAAACCGTTAAAAAAGTACTCAAAAAAGAATTCCCGGATGATCCGATGGAACAATTGTGGGGCGCTATCGGCGCGGTGTTTGCTTCTTGGAACGGTAAACGCGCTATTGCCTACCGCAACATTGAAAACATCCCGCACGATTGGGGTACTGCCGTCAACGTACAAACCATGGTGTTTGGTAACATGGGTAATGACAGCGCAACCGGTGTCGCTTTCACCCGCAACCCCGGCAACGGTGACAGCCACTTCTACGGCGAATATTTAATCAACGCGCAAGGCGAAGACGTCGTCGCCGGTATCCGCACCCCCTCGCCGATGAACAAATGGTCCACAAACGCTCACTCCAAAAACTTGCCCACCTTGGAAAAAGTAATGCCCAAAGTGTACAAGGAATTAGACCAAATTCAAAAGAAATTGGAAAAACACTTCCATGATATGTTGGATATTGAATTTACGATTGAAAACCAACGCTTGTGGATGCTTCAATGCCGCGTAGGAAAACGCAACGGTACGGCCGCGGTGCAAATGGCGTTAGACATGGTTAAAGAACGCTTGATCACCAAAGAAGATGCCGTCTTGCGTGTAACGCCTGCTCAACTCGGCGAATTATTACTCCCTGCCATTGATCCGAAAGCCGAAGCCGGTGCCAAACCGGTGGCCCAAGGTTTGCCTGCCGGCCCGGGCGGTGCGTGCGGTAAAATCGTTTTCAACTCCGTAGATGCTATTGAAATGCAAGAAAAAGGCGTCAACGCCATTTTAGTACGCGAAGAAACCAACCCCGAAGATATTGAAGGTATGCGCGCAGCGGCGGGTATTTTGACTCAACGCGGCGGTATGACTTCTCACGCGGCGCTCGTTGCCCGCGGTTGGGGTAAATGCTGCATCGTCGGTTGCGGTGAATTGGAAATTGACCTAAACAAGAAAACCGTTTCTATGGGTGGCAAAACCTATAAAGAAGGCGACGAAATCACCTTGAACGGTACGAAAGGTTATGTCTATGCGGGCGCACTCAAAATGTTAGCCGCCGGCGAAGGCAACAAAAACTTGGCCAACTTCCTCGCGATGTGCGATAAAGTACGCACCTTGAAAGTTCGCGCCAACGCCGATACGGAAGAAGATGCTATTAAAGCCCGCAAATTCGGTGCCGAAGGTATCGGTCTGTTCCGCATTGAACACATGTTCTACGGTAAAAATTCCGACAAACCGCTTTTCATCTTGCGCAAAATGATTCTTTCCGGTAGCGAAGAAGAACGCAAAGCCGCCGTCAACGAACTCTTTCCGTACATGAAAAAGGAAATCAAAGCCACGATGAAAGCCATGTCCGGCTTTGGTGTAACCGTTCGTTTGATGGATCCGCCGCTCCATGAATTCGTGCCGACCTTGCCCGAAAAACAACAAGAACTGGCTAAAGCGCTCGGTATTTCTATGGCCGTATTTAAGGAACGTGCCGCCGGACTCCACGAAGTGAACCCGATGATGGGACACCGCGGTATCCGCTTAGGTGTAACGTATCCGGAAATTACCACCATGCAATCGCGCGCGATTTTTGAAGCCGCTGCCGAACTTATTAAAGAAGGCGTAAAAGCCCAACCGGAAGTCATGATTCCGCTTACCTGCGATGTCAACGAAATCATCACCCAAAAGAAACTCATCCGCGCCGCTTACGAAGAAGTTGTAGCCAAGACGAAAGTCAAAAAACTTAACTACTCCGTCGGTACGATGATTGAAATCCCCCGCGCGGCCGTACTCGCTTACGAAGTCGCCGCCGAAGCGGATTTCTTCTCGTTCGGTACCAACGACTTAACGCAAATGACGTTTGGTTTCTCGCGTGATGATATCGGTTCGTTCTTGCCCGAATACCTGAAACAAGGTGTGTTGGAAAACGATCCGTTCCAAACGCTTGACCAACGCGGCGTAGGTATGCTCATTGAACACGCCGTTTGCGAAGGCCGCGAACAAAAACCGCATTTGAAAGTCGGTATCTGCGGTGAACACGGCGGTGATCCGGCCAGTGTGGAATTCTGCCACCGCGAAGGATTCACCTACGTGTCCTGCTCGGCTTTCCGTGTGCCGATAGCCCGCTTGGCCGCCGCTCAAGCAGCCGCCAAAGACGTGCTTGCTAAAAAGCATAAATAAGCATTATTAACGCAGTTTTAACAGGGGAAAAAGCAAAACTTTTTCCCCTGTTTTTTTAGATTAATCTACCCGAATTTACAAGTATTATTTCTCCTTGTTTTTTATTCAAATATCCATTATAATACAAGATATATAATTCCAAAATAGGGGAGCGTAATTTCGATGAAACAATTTACAACCATATGTATGAGTATCGGGTGTGTTTTTTTATTGACTTTGCAAGTGCAAGGAGGCAATTTGCACGGCCATTTGCAACAGCAAATACTTGTGTCTGTAAACCAACAAACAACTGCGTCGATTTACTCGGTAGTCCTGACCGAACTGCAACACTATTACGATCGTGAAAATTTTAATGATCCCAAACGAGAAACCGGATGGTATCGGGTGGATAATTTTTTAAGTTGGTTGGAAACAAACGCTTCCAAATTGGAAGAAGAAACAATCTCTTTGGGCAAATATACATTGTCCGTAAAACAGATAATTTCTTCAGATAAATTTCTTAAAGATCGTTCATTAAGCGATTTGTTGTGGGTTTATTTGGGCGTTCGTTATATAGCAGATATGTATCAGGTTAAGGCTGATTTTTCGCGCTTGCAACTTATCATGTCTAATTCTTCCAATCAAGCCATAGACGGATTAGGGATTATTAAAATTTCCTTGAAAGAGCAACGTTCTTTCATAGAACAAATAAATTTGGGCATACATGAAGGTACACATATTTTGCCTTATTTGATGGGCCATGATAAAGTATTATCGGAATTGGCTACATTTTATTCTCAATATAATTATGGGCTACCTGTTAATGCCAAGCAAACCGTACATACTATTAGCGGGGTACGGGATATCCGCCAAACATATCGGAATCATAACGGCTTTGCGTTACTGTATGAATATAACTATTTTGTAGCGGGACTGATCTTGAATAAACATCTTAAAAAGAACGAAGTGTTACAATTGTATCAAAACAAAAATACGTTTGCTACTGACACGGAAAATTGGATTCATGTGGTGCTGAATTTAATTGCCGCTGAAAATAATTCGTTTTTACTTACTATACCGAATATATCCTGTACTATGAATATACCTGCTCTTGTCTCTTATTTGAACGGAACCGGAATTACACAAACAGATCTTAAAAATTGGTCTGAGCAACCGGGACGTCGATTTTATATCGGGAAATCAGAGAACTTATTAAGTACAATATCAATTCCGCAAGATAGAAACCCTAAAATGGTTTGGACAGCACAATATTCACCATCTATTAATTCTTTCGTGCTGCAAGCCTATTTGCCGGCCAATCAAGAGCAATTTTTACAGGGAACCTTTGGTAAAAATGCTAAATATGTACGTCCGCTTTATAAATCTATTATATCGCATTTACCTCCCGAAATTATACAGACGGTAAAGGAAAAATATCCGATACAAACCCCTGAAACTTTTTCTGGGATTACGTTGGATGCCGTCGACGTGCGAGATACTCTTCTGATACCGCATCAAGAAGATTTTATGAAGGCATTACTGCTATCTTTGCAAGAACTTAATGCTCCGATATCTCCTATTCCACAAGGATATATTTAATACATAAAAAATCTTTAGATGTGCTTGCCAAAAAGAGAAAATAAACGTTATTAACGCAGTGTTAACAGGGGAAAAAGCAAAACTTTTTCCCCTGTTTTTTTACGTTTAGGCCTATGCGGTGTATGGGCCTTTTGACCCTTGTTGGTTGGTTTGTTTTTTACATACAATAAATATAAGGTTACCGGATGTAGCTTATATCTACGTCGGACAAGGAGAACATAATGAAATTCAACTGGGTGGTTATATTGACTCTTCTGGGATTGGTTTTGCCTACGCTGTCGTTGGCCAAACCTACCCCTATGGCAGTAAAAGAAAAAATTATTAACGAACTTATTCAACAAACCAAACAAGCCGAAATGTTTGCGGAGCAATTTAATAAGTTACGCAAAACATATCCGACATATGAAAAGGAAATTACAGATCTTGAGAAAATACATGAACAATTGCTTCGCGAGGCTGAAACAAGTTTAACGCGGGCATATCACCACACGTATTATATGCGTCATATGATACCGACGTTGGAGAAGATGTATAATCTGGTTCAATCTATCAAAGATCCCACAGCCAAAAAAGCATGTATCAAGGTGTTAAATCATGCCTATAGATATTCTACGGCACGTGATACGCCGTCTACTTATTCATACAAGTCTAATCTTAAACATATGACTGAAGTGGCTATCTCGGAAGAAAGCCAATATCGTGGAAAAACATACGCACCGGTCTGGGCGGAGTTTTACAAGCAGTTTGATTTCGATATAAATCAATCCAAATAATAGTAATTCTTGTATCCCTCGCTTTACGCGAGGGATATTTTTTTGTTAAATTGTGTTTATTAAAATAAAGCATGAAAGGCGTGGGATTATGAAAAATACAATATCGTATCGTTTGAATGGTTTTACACTAATAGAATTATTGGTCGTTGTTCTTATTATCGGCATATTAGCAAGTGTGGCCCTGCCGCAGTATAATGTGGCCGTAGCCAAAAGCCGCTTAATGCAATGCTTTACGCTGGCCAAAACAATAAGAGACGCCGAAGATGCCTATTTCGCGGCTAATGGCGAATATACCACCGATTTAGAAGCACTGAGTGTTGATTTAAGCAGTTATACGGCAGGCAGCACCAATAGCAGCAGTTTGGCAAATTTTACGCTTCCTAATAAATATAAGGTGCAATTGGCCGTCAATGGGGCCGGCTCTGCGGAAGATCGGGTGGAAGTGTATATTCCTTCGTCTCTCGCCGGAATAACATATTTCTTTGACAATGCTACGCCTGTGCATAATCCCCCCTTAAAAGGAATTTATTGTACCACGGACGGCAAAGCGACTTATCAGAAAGCCTGCAAATCGATGGGCGGCGTATATGCGTATACGGTAGGCGGGACGACCAGCGAAGTGTATAAACTGTCCTTGTAACCCTTGCGCCCGGCCTTTTCTATTTACTATAATAGCATTATGAAGGCGTTTCCCATTATTGTATCTTCTCCGTCGGGAGCAGGTAAAACTACGATTATTGATGCGGTACTTAAGCGCAACAAAACGGTTGCGCGCGTGATTACTGCCACCACCCGTGCCCCGCGCAAAGGTGAAAAAAACGGAAAAGATTACCACTTTTGGACGATAAAACAGTTTGAACAAGCCATCAAAAAAAACCAAATGTTGGAATGGGCGCAAGTTCATACATCGTATTATGGAATTCCCAAAAAATCGGTGGACGATTTAATCAAAAAGAACATCTGCCCTATTTTGGTTATTGATGTGCAAGGCGCGCGCACCGTCAAGAAAATTTATGAAAATGCGGTGCTTGTGTTTATTATTCCGCCGAGTCTAAAAGAACTTAAAAAACGTATTTTAGGCCGCAACGATAACACGCAAGATATTGAACTGCGTTTGGAAACCGCTAAAAAAGAAATACAGGAATTAGACCACTACGACTATGTTTTGCTCAATGCCGATTTAGAAAAAGCCATTACGGATATGGCCGGAATTGTATCCGCCGAACAATGCAAAGTGGCACGGCAAGATTTGAAAAAGATTAAAAATCTGAAATAATTACGAGGGAGAAATATGTCCGCAAAGAATGAAAAAGAATTAGATGCTAAACTCATGGATTTTGACGGCGATCGCTATGATATCGTCGTGCTCGCGTCCATGTGGGCTAAACAACTTCGCAAAAAAAATGAATACAAAAGACAACCGCACGCGGTTGTTATTAAAGTAGCGTTAGACGATATTTTGTCGGGCCGCGTTTCTAAAGAAGATGTTTTGCACGTCAGCAAAGACAACTTGGAAAAAGAAATGAAAGCCCAAGAAGAAGCCCGCTTAGAAGCGGAACGCAAAGCCAAAGAACCGTTGAAATTATAATGGCAAAAAATTCACTGAGCCAACTGGCAGGAGAACTCAAAAATTTCTTGCAAAGTTGTGACGAAGACGAATTTATAACTACGGCGGCTACCCCTCATCAGGCGGCCGCCGCAATTTCACGTGTTCCTAAAAAACAGGCGGTTACTTCTCAAGAAACTGCTGTCGAGGTATTTTTTCAATCGGCTCACATCCCTGAACAAGTGACTTCTGCACAACCCGCTCCGGCTACGGCACCCGCTATGCAGGAAAACTCTACGTTAACGATAGAATTTCGTTCTGTTACACATCCTACAACGGCTGTTCCCAACGCGTCGGCGCAAACTACATCTAACACACAGGAGGCAACCCCTATGCTTACTACGGCCCAAAAACAAGCCGCTTTGCAAGAACTTGCAGAAACTATTAAACAATGTTCCCGCTGTCCGCTGGGCAGTGCGCGCTTAAATGCCGTCCCCGGTGAAGGAAATGTAGATACTGAACTGATGTTTGTAGGCGAAGGCCCGGGGTATGATGAAGACCGTCAAGGCCGTCCGTTTGTGGGGCGTGCCGGGCAGTTATTAGATAAAATGATTGCCGCTATGGGGCTTACACGTGAACAGGTTTTTATTGCTAATATCGCTAAATGCCATCCTATGGTGGACCCGCAGCATCCCGAAAAACACGGTAATGACCGCGCCCCAAATTCCGAAGAGATTGCTTGTTGCCGTAAATTTTTGGAAAAACAAATTGCTATCATCTGCCCGAAATATATCGTGGCGTTAGGCGGTGTGTCGGCAAAAGCATTGATTTCGGATGCCAAATCGTTAGGGGCACTTCGCGGACAGTTTTACAATTTGCATCTAGACAGTGTGGAACTCCCCCGCCCGGTGCAAATTCTCGCTACCTTCCACCCGGCTGCCTTACTGCGTAATCCGAATTGGAAAAAGGATGCATGGAAAGATTTGCAACTTGTTATGGCAAAGTTAGGGCTTAAAGGTATCGCCAAATAAATATGTTTTGTAAAGTTGCGTTTGATGTTCCGCTGGATAAAGCGTTTGATTACCGCGTGCCGGTTGAATTGGCGGATAAACTTCGCCCCGGTATGCGTGTAACTGCGCCGTTCGGGCGTGTATTAACGGGCGGCATTGTAACGCAAGTAACCGAAATATCCGATGCTCCCGCTCATATTGCCTTAAAAGATATCGTCGCTTTGATAGATAAACAACCTGTTTTTGGGTCTGATTTTTTTCCGCTTGCCCAGTTTATTAAAAATCAGTGGGGTGGGCCTATCGGACAGATTTTAGGCGGGCTGATTCCGGTAGAACCTTACGTCAAATTCCAACCGCCTACGCCGCAAGTTAATGTAACTGTTTCAATGCCATCCTATCATTTAACGCCGTCGCAAATTTCGGCATTAAACGCGCTGGAAAATGTACCTGCATACACCTTCTCGGCTTTTTTATTAGACGGCCCGGCTTATACGGGTAAAACCGAAACCGTTTTACGCGTTGCCGCTAAAGCCTTAATGGGATACGGGCAGATTTTAATTACAGTTCCCGATATTGCCGCCGCCCGGCAATTTATCAGCGAAGCCGAAGGCCGTTTTGGCGCGGATAATGTGTTTTGTTGGCATAGCCGTATGCCGGTAAGTAAAAAGAAAAAATACTTTGCGGCCATTTCTTCCGGACGGCCTTGTGTTGTCATCGGTACACGCTCATCCGTATTATTACCGTTTAAGAATTTACGCTTTGCCGCTATGCTTAATGAAGGTGATGATAATTATAAACAAGAAGAAAATAAACCCTATTATCACGCGCGCGATGTCTTATTTTTCCGCGCTAAAGCCCATGGAGCGGTACTTGTTTTATCATCGGCTACGCCCAGCGTGGAAGTAGAACACCAAGCCCAACAAGGCCATATTAAACGGCTTGTTTTTACGTCGGCCGTTCCGGGGCATGCGTTTACCCCCCAACTCAAATTTGCCGAAAAAAAAGGTGAAAAATCACGCTTTTTGTCTGATTTATTGGTCTCGGAATTAACCGACAATTTACAACGCGGTGAGATGTCTTTACTTGTGTTAAACCGTATGGGATATGCTAACGCGTATGCTTGTTTGAACTGCGGTACGTACGCGCGTTGTAGCACCTGCGGCGGTATTTTAGCATACGAAAAGACAAAAGACGGCTCCATACTTGTATGTAAAAAATGCGGTGCAAAAGCCCCACTTGAACAGGAATGTCCCAAGTGCCATAATTTGATTTTTAAGTCGCGTTCCGGCGGTACGCAAAAAGTAGCGGCAGACCTCGCTAAAATTTTCCCACAAGCCAAATTGTTGCGTTTGGAATCTGATACGCTCGCCACAAAAGACGGCGAAGGATTTGAAGCATTAAACGCGCTAAAGAACGGACAAGCGGATATTATTATCGGTACGAGAGTGGCGGCAGGAGCGCTTCGCGGTGCCAAAATTACGTTGTGTGCGGTATTGGACGCCGAATTGGAATTGTCCTCATCCGATTATCGTGCCACCGAAAAATTTACCCGCTTACTTTTTGAGTTGCGCGGTCATTTATCAGGTGGGAAAAATGGACGGCTTATTATTCAAACGGCCGATAAAGAATCGTATGATTATGCCCCGCTTTTTGCGGCCGATTATAAGGATGCCGCCGAAACGGAAATGGCACTTCGCGAAAGTTTCAATTATCCCCCCTTTGTGCATTTATTCAAAATGACCTTAAAAGCCAAGGATGTGGCTTTGTTAAACCGAGAAACGGCCCGTCTTAAAAAATTGGCCCAATCGCTTTGTAGTGAAATTTTAGGGCCGGTATGGTGCGCTAAAAAAACCGATACCCTTAAAAAACAATACTTGCTTTTTAAGACGGATAATGAAAAACGGGCCGATCTGCTTGCTTTATTAGATTCGTTTGAGCCGGAGAAAAAAGTAACGGCAAAACTGGCTGTTGATCCGTATGATTTTATTAGATAGGGTAAAAACAACCCTACGACGGTTTTGCTATAATATCTATATGGAGAAGATATGTTAAAACATTTATTTGGGTTTTCTTCCCGTTCCAATCGGGCAGAATTTTTGTTTTGGTTAGTGATGCTTGTTATTATTTGCTTGCCGGTATCTTCCCTTTTACAGTCGGCCGGGCAGGGCAATATGTTAGCCCTTTTGGCGCAACAAATATTGAGTATAATTATTTGTTGGTTTGATTGTGCTTTGATTGCACGCCGTCTGCACGATTTTGATTGGTCCGGCTGGTGGTCATTACTCGTCGTGCTTGGGTTGCCTTTCCTCATCATCATAGGTATATTCGTGGCTTTGTTCACTCGTACGATTTCTTTTTCTTTTGTTATGGGTGTGTTTGTTGTCATCTATGCAATTCTCAATTTAGTTTTGATGATTATTCCGGGCACTCCGGGAGAAAACCGCTTTGGCGCTTGCGATAAACATTATTATCCTGCATTTATGGACAAACGCGCTGTATTTAACGGAATGCTTGTTCTGTGGGTACTGTTCTCTATTTTTGGGGTCTATAACGGATCCCGTCGTGTACAAGAAATGGATACTATAATGATGCAATTACAAACAGAACAACAACAATATATGAACCAAATTCGCCAACAACGGATGCAAGCCCAACCGGCTGCTCCGTTGCAATAGCGACATTTATTTTAGGAGTATTTTATGACGATTGATGAACAAATTTCTTTTTTAACTCGCGGGTGCGTGGATATTGTGTCCAAAGCAGACCTCGCTAAAAAATTGGAAAGCGGAAAAACGCTTAAAGTAAAACTCGGTTGTGATCCGACCAGCGCCGACTTGCATTTGGGGCACAGTGTGGCCTTATCGCTCTTGCGCCGTTTCCAAGATTTGGGGCATAAAGCCGTACTTGTGATCGGCGATTTTACGGCCGCTATCGGCGATCCGTCCGGGCGCGATTCAACCCGTCCCGTTTTGGGCCGCGAACAAATTTTGCAAAATGCTAAAACCTATACCGACCAAGCCTTCAAAGTATTAGACCCCGCCAAGACGGAAATTTGTTTTAACAGCGAGTGGTTAGAGCCGTTTGTCAGCGGAAAAGATTTACTGCAAACCTTGCAAAAAATTACGGTCGCGCAAGTGTTGGAACGTGATGACTTCAAAAAACGTATGGCCGCCGGAAACCCGATCAGCATGTTAGAAGTGCTTTACAGTTTGTTCCAAGGGCAAGATTCTGTGGCTCTGCACGCTGATGTGGAACTGGGCGGTACAGACCAAATTTTCAATTTGCTCGTCGGCCGTCAATTACAAAAAAATAACGGCATAGAGCCGCAAGTAGCGCTAACCGTACCGTTGCTCGTCGGTTTGGACGGGGTGAAAAAAATGTCCAAATCATACGGCAATTATGTAGGGCTTAATGATGCACCTAATGATATGTTTGGCAAGTTAATGTCTATCCCCGATGAACTAATGCCGATGTATTACGAACTTTTAACCGATGAAAATTTAGACGAAATCAAAGCCATGCACCCAATGGCAGCCAAAAAGAAATTAGCCGGCATTTTAGTGACGCGCTTTCACAACGAACAAGCCGCCGCGGATGCCTTGGCCCATTTTGAACAAGTGTTTTCTAAAAAAGAAATCCCGACGGATATGCCGGAATTTAAGCCGGAACCGGGGGCCATGTTATCCGCCGTTTTATTTGCTGCCGGCGCGGCTGCCAGCAAAAATAAAGCACGTGGGCTGATTGAACAAGGCGCGGTTCGCTTAAAAGGCGAACGCATTACCCAAGACGGGCCATTAGCCTTTGAAAACGGCGACGTGTTACAAGCCGGGAAACGTCATTTCTTTAAACTGGTTAAATAAACATGAAAAAATTACTTTTGCTCTTTATTGTGTTTGTATTGCTCGTCGGAGGAATATACTGGGGAGCAAAAGTATATTTATTTAGTCCGGGCTCGCCCATGGTGTTTACTATTAACGCCGGGCAAAGCGGCAGTTCGGTAGCACGGGAACTGAAGAAGAAAGGTATTATCCGCAGTGAACTTTTATTCAAAATTGTATTAAAACTTACCTCAAACGATAGCGATTTGAAAGCCGGCAAATTTGATTTGCGAACAAATATGTCCGATTTTGAAGTCATCAACTGCATCAAAAGCGGACGTTGCACCCACTACGAGCGCGTTACCTTTTTAGAAGGTTGGCGCAGCGAAGAAATTGCCGAGCGGTTAGCCGAAATCGGTATTACCGATGCACACGATTTTATACGTATCGTGCGGGAAGATAAATTAGAAGGTAAATTATTTCCTTCTACGTATCTCTTTGCGGCAAATACGCCGGCGCAAACCGTTATCAACAAAATGACGGAGCAATACCATCAAGCCGCCGTTCCGTTGTTTGAACAATTCCCGACCGACCTTACGGAAAATCAAGTCCTTACGTTGGCCTCTATTGTGGAACGTGAAGCCGTTGTGCACGATGAGCGACCGAAAATTGCGGCTGTTTATATCAATCGTTTTAATATCGGTAAAAAATTAGAGGCCGACCCGACCGTCCAATACGCCTTGGGATATAATTTGAAAGAAAACCGCTATTGGAAAAAAGGATTAACTTATGGGGATTTGAAAACCGATTCCCCCTATAATACCTACCGTTACGGCGGACTACCGCCGGGGCCGATTTGTAACCCGGGTTATGAATCTATTAAAGCCGTTTTGCAACCCGAGCCGGATTTTGAAGCATTATATTTTGTGGCCGAATCTGAAGGCAGACACGTTTTTTCGCGTACTTATGACGAGCATAAACGTAATATCCGACGCATCCGCGGGAAATAAATTAGATTATAAATAACCGAAAAATTTCCCTTGAGAAATATACGAAAAAATCTTATACTATTAGTAGATTTATTATAGGAGAAAAATTATGAAAAAAGGTTTTACCTTGATTGAAATGTTAGTTGTTGTTTTAATCGTCGGCGTTTTGGCCGCCGTAGCGATCCCGCAGTTTGAATCTGCCATTGAAAAATCACGCACTACCGAGGCATTAGTGACGGCAAAAGCCATTAAAGATGCCGTTCAACGCTATTATCAGGCCAATCCCAACGAAATGGGAACCCCGGTGTGCCATTGGTATCAAATTGCTGATGTAGATTTGAACTCGGACCAATGGGCTCCGAAGATGAGCGCTGCCGGATCAGGAGGCTGCGATTCTTACCGCACACAGACTTTTACCTATGACCTCGGAGAAGATGCATTACTGATCTATCGTATAGACAGAGCCAATCCGGCTGCAGATAGAGATGCCCCCAGTGATCGTGACGCTGCAGAATATGAAATCAAATATATGATTACTCCTTACGATAACACCAAAGGGTGCGATTGGAGAGGTAATGAAAAATACGAATCCATTTGTAAGTTTATAGAAACGCTTTAGTTTTTTGGATGCAATAAAAAATACCCCGAGCAGAAGTTCGGGGTATTTTTTATGGTAAAAGTTTTGATTATAATTTCATCAATATCCGTGCGATATTGCGCGCAGCGTTAATCGGGTTCGGTAACCGTAAACGTAAATACGCATAGCGCATCAATGATAATTTACGTTTATCTAACTGATTAAACGCTTTGGGTAACGTTTGGGATAATTGGTCATCATCCGTCACGATAAGAGCCGCGCCTGCTTTTTCCAGAATTTTAGCATTATAATACTGGTGATTTGCCGCTGCATGCGGAAACGGTACAAATATCGTAGGCAGTTGGCAATAAATCAGTTCGGCTATGGTGCTTGCGCCACTGCGGCAAATTGCCGCATCTACCACTTGCATAAGGGCATAAATCTCGTGGCTGTATGGCAAAACCACCACGCGGGGATTATCCCCATGTAAATTCTTGACGTCTTGATACCATCGTTCCCCTGTAATATGAATAAATTGCCACGTAGTAGCCGTTTTGGCCAGTTGGGCAACGGCCGCGTTTAGGTGTTTAGCCCCTTGGCTTCCCCCCACCACTAAAACGGTACGACGGGTTGGATCTAATTGAAGATTACTGAAAATTTCGTTCCGGTCGGTAGGATTGGCAAATTCCGGGCGGATAGGAGTGCTGACTAATTTGGCATTTTTGAGTTTTTTATCTATCGGAAGGCCCAACATGAATAAATCAGCGAATTTGCCGCATATTTTGTTGGCTAATCCCAGGCGGGCATTAGAATCGTGTACGGCGGTTTTAATGCCCATAAAATGTGCGGTAAAAATCAGCGGGAATGAAATATACCCCCCCGTTCCTAATACAGCATGCGGGCGGAATTTGCGGATAATTTCACGTGTTTGCCGTAATGATTTTAGTAATTTACCTGTAAAACGGATATGGCGTAATGGGTTAATACTGCGCGGTAAGCCCATAAAATCAATTTCACGGTATTTCAGATGAGCGGCTTTCAAAATAGCAGCGGCCGGATCATTCTTTCGTACAATAAACAAAACTACACATCCACGTTGTTTAAGTGCTTTTCCCAAAGCAAAGCCCGGGTAAAAATGTCCGCCGGTTCCGCCGGACGCAATAATAAATCGTTTTTGCATAAGTTATTTATTCCTGTTTCTGTAAGATGTTACATCTTCGCGCAAATTATTTTGTGCGCTATCTACGGCGGCCAAATTTAAAATAATGCCCATCATCACCAGCGTCATAATAACGGATGATCCGCCATAGGAAAAGAAGGGCAATGCAATACCTTTTGTTGGCATTAACCCAATTGCCATAGCCATATTAAAGAAGGCCTGCAGACAAATAGTAATGGTTAAACCAAAAATAACCAAACTGCGAAAATGTGTCTTGGCCACTCCTGCCAAACTAATACCGCGTACTAACAGCCAACAAAAGCCAAATAAAATCAGCGCAATACGAAATAGCCCGAATTCTTCACACATTACCGAGAAAATAAAATCGGTATGGGCGGCGGGTAAATATTCTAATTTTAATTCGCTGTTTCCTAATCCTTTACCAAACCAACCGCCGGAACCGACGGCTAAGAACGATTGTACCAACTGATACCCGGTACTGCCTTCGGTGGCAAACGGGTTTAAGAACGAGAAAATACGGTCACGCCGATAACCCACAAAAAATAATTGGTGGATAATCAACGGGGACAGAATAACCGCAGGGACTACTAAATGCAGAAAACGCATCCCGGCTACTAACATCATACATACAAATACGATTCCCATTAAAAAGGGCGTCCCGAAATCACGTTCGGCCAAAATAAGCCCCAATGTAATACCGGCTACAAGCATTGGTTTGAATAATAATTTGACATTTCTTTCTAACCGTCCGGCTACGCTTTCCAAATAATGCGCAATATAAATAACCAAAGTTACTTTGGCAATTTCAGAAGGTTGCAGTTTGAAAAATCCAAAATCAATCCACCGGTGCACATTGGCTTGCGTACGGGTAAACAATACCCACACTAAAAAGAACCACGTTATATACATTAAATAAATAGGTTTGCACCATTTGGATTGTTGGATACGGTCATAGGTTTGTGTCAGTATAGCGGCCACAATTAAACCTAAAATATCAAAGATAAGTTGTCGCTTAAAAAATGCCGCGGAAGAAAATGCACTGGACGAATAGGTAAAAACAAGCCCGGTCATCACAAAGGCAAACGTAATGATGACCAACCGCTTATCCAAGCGCAACGGTCGCCAATCATTTCCTTTGTTCGTCGTAGATTGACGGTGGGCTGTCGTTTTGTGAAGCACCACCCCGCGCGAGCGTGAAGATGAACTAAATAATTTCCCCATACTTATCTAATTTTAAGCGATGCTAATGCAATTAACATTAACATAACGCCTACAATCCAAAACCGGACAATTACTTTCGGTTCGGCAATTCCCATCAGTTCAAAATGGTGGTGAATAGGAGCCATTTTGAATAATCGTTTGCCGTGTGTTAATTTGAAATATCCCATTTGTAACATAACAGATAGGGTTTCCAAGACGAATATTCCGCCGGCAATAGGTAGTAATAATTCTTGTTTAACGCATAAGGCAGCCGTTCCGATTACACCACCTAAAAACAGGGAACTGGTATCTCCCATAAATACTTGTGCCGGATACGCATTAAACCACAGGAAACCCATACATGCACCGACGAGTGCCCCCATAAATACGGTAATTTCTCCCGCGCCGGGCACGTAGATGATTTTTAAGTAATCGGCAAATTGAATATTGCCGGCCAAATAGGCAAATATACCGTAAGTTACCGCTGTAAATACCATACATCCGCTGGCTAATCCGTCCAATCCATCTGTCAGATTCGTAGCGTTGGATGAGCCCACAATCACGAGCATGGCAAACGCAAAATAGAATACAGATAAATTGATAAACATCTTGCTCATATACGGAATAATCAACGAGGTAGTATATTGTGCATTTGGCGGATTCATTCCCAGATATCCTACCACCACGATAGCCGTAAACAACTGTATGGCTAATTTAATAGACGATTTCATCCCTTCGGGATTTTTCTTAACAAGTTTGGTGTAATCGTCCATGACTCCCGCAAAACCTAACGTTACGGTGGTAAAAATAAGCAACCATATATACGCACTGTCCAGTCTGGCCCATAAGAGTACGCTGACAATCAAACTAACAAAGATCAGTATTCCGCCCATAGTCGGCGTTCCGCTTTTAGATAAGTGGGAAGCCGGGCCATATTCGCGCTCAATTTGTTGTATTTTATAAGAACGTAATTTGGCTACCACACGCGGGCCGATTAGTAACGTCAAAAAGAATGCTGTAAAAATCGCCGCGCCGGTGCGAAACGTAATGTAATTAAAAATATTCAAGAATCCAATATCATCTTTGAATAGGGATAAGTAGTACATCATAGTTAAATCTCCTTAAATATATTCTCAAAACGCATCGAGCGCGAGGCTTTGATTAAACATACAGCTCCGGGAGTCAACGCCTTTTGTAAGTCTGCCAACCATGCTTTGGAAGACAGCGAATAATGGGCTTTTACGCCGGACGCCGTTTTTAGAATATCATACGCGTAGTGCATTTCCGGCCCGGCTAAAAACACTTCGTTAATACCGTTTTCTACCACATGATGCGCCACCAAGCGGTGATAATCTTTAGAGGTATCTCCCAACTCTTTCATATCGCCTAAGACAGCAATCTTCGGCGAGGATTTTTCACGGCCGAGAATTTCCAAAGCGGTTTGCATACTGGCCGGGTTAGCATTGTAACAATCTAAAATGAAGTGTACGCCTTTTTTATCTATACGCTCTAAACGCATCGGCATGGGCGTAAACGATAGGAGCCCTTGCCGGATATTTTCTTCCGATAATCCTAGTGCAAAGGCGGCGGCACAGGCGGCTGCGGCATTTAATTTATCATGACGCTCAAAATGTTTTTGCAGTATAAATGCTTTACCTTGATAAATAAATGAGAAATCTTGCGTGTCTAATACCCGCAAATCGGCGGATTGCGCAAAACCAAAAGAAATTTGTTTGCCGGTAAATTCTTTTTTAAGTCTGGCTAAATATTCATTATCGGCATTATATACTAGCGTGCCGCCTTTGTTTAAGCAATGGGCAATTTCGGTTTTGGTTTTATAGACGGTTTCCAAATCTTTAAAACACGCCAAATGCGCCGCAGATACATTGGTAATTACCGCTACGTCCGGTATGGCTAATCGGGCCGTTTCTTCGATATCTCCGGGGTGGGAAGCGCCTAATTCAAATATGCCAAATTTATGTTTGGGTTGTATTTCTAATAACGAGAACGGTACACCGAACTGGTTATTAAAATTGCCTACATTGGCGACGGTTTCCCCCGCCGTTTGACAAATGGCTCGTAACATTTGTTTGGTGGTGCTTTTACCGTTAGAGCCGGTAATGGCGGCCACTTTAAGGGTGCTGTGTTGGCGGTGGTATTTAGCGATGGCCTGCAAGGCATGTTTCGTATCCGGAACAAGAATAAAAGCGGCTTTTGTGTTGGTGGGCACTGTAAAACCTTCTTCTTGGGCAATTACGACGTTGGCTCCTTTTTCTAATACTTGGCCGATAAATTGCCGGGCATCAAATTGTTCGCCTTTCAACGCAATAAATGCATCACCGGGGGCTACGATTCGGCTATCCGTTACAAACGAAGTAACAACGGTATCGGGTGAGCCGCCGACTTGCTTGCCGTGCATTACTTCGGTAAGTTTGCGAAGGGTAAAGTTTAGTTTCATAATAAAATCTCCTCAATAAAAATTAAAAATCTAATTGATCGGGCGGCACACCTTTGCGCGCCAAAAGCGGCTCTGCAATTTCCTTAAACACCGGGGCCGCCGCCGTTCCGCCGAAAGCATATTTCGCCGGGTTATCTAAAATCACTAAAATCGTAAATTGGGGATCCGTCGCCGGAACAAACCCACAAAAAGATA
This sequence comes from Candidatus Avelusimicrobium luingense, assembly GCF_902757105.1. NCBI lineage: Bacteria > Pseudomonadati > Elusimicrobiota > Elusimicrobia > Elusimicrobiales > Elusimicrobiaceae > Candidatus Avelusimicrobium > Candidatus Avelusimicrobium luingense. The sequence continues at coordinate 140,273 of NZ_CACVTK010000005.1, read as the reverse complement.
CCACGTGACTACGTTTCCCATATCCTCCGCCGGCACTCAATTTCTCGGCCGTCCCTGTTTTTCCGGCTACATTATATCCCGCAATCCGCGCCCGTTTCCCCGAGCCGTTTTCTACCACACTTTGTAATACTTTTGTCATAATAGTGGCAGTATCTTTTTTATGAAAAACATTACGTATTTTAATCGGTTTAGCCCGCTTTTCTATTTTACCGTTTTCATATTCAATATGGTCTATTAAATGCGGTTGCATAAGGGTTCCCCCGTTAGCAATAGCGGAATAAGCCGTAATGAGTTGGATAGGAGTTACGGCAACCCCATAGCCATACCCTTTAGTAACGGTATCCACTTTGGTCCATTTGGTATGCGGCGTTAAACTTCCTTTAGATTCTCCGTTAAAATTGATATCGGTTTTAGAGCCAAACCCAAATGACTTAATATAATAAAATAAATTTTTTGCCCCCAGTTCCAACGCTATCTTTCCGGCCCCGATATTAGATGATAGTTGCATGATTTCCGGGATAGACAAATAGTCTTTATCATGTTGGTTGTCGCGAACCGTAAAACCTTTAACTACTTCCCATTTACGGTTTTCCATATATACGCTGTCGGTAATGCTGGCGGTTCCCGCATCAATAGCAGAGGCCACCGCAATCGTTTTGAAAGTAGAGCCCGGTTCATACGTAAATTGAAACGCAAGTGATTGCCCGTCTTTTATGGGATAAGAAGCAGCGGCCAAAATACGGCCTGTTTTCGGTTCTTGCACCAATGCAATACCATGTTCCGCACCCACGTCATCAACGGCCTTTTTTAAGGCTTTTTCGGCATAGAATTGGGCAACTTCATCTATGGTTAGATATACGTTTCCCACTTGTACTTCATTTTTTAATTTACGGTCATAAATAACTGCCCCGCGCCGAGCGTGTTTGGCCCGCTTTTTGCTGATATCTTGGCTTAGTTCCGTATTAAACATTTGTTCAATACCCGATAAGCCTAAATTTTTGGAGTTGGCCGAGCCGATAATATCCAAAGCACTTTCTCCGTAAGGATGGATACGTTCATATTCGGGTGTCAGTTCCAAACCTTGCCCTAACGGTGTATGCAATACGTCGGCAATTTTGATATAGGTATCGGGCTTGATTTTTTTGGCTACAAAAAAGAAATGTCCGGCCCGGTTCCATTTTTCTGTTAAACGGTTTTTGGGAATATCTAATGTTTTGGAAAGAAAATCAATGGTTTTCTCTTTATCTATGACGTAGCGTTTACTGATACCACACGAATGTGTGCGTACGGATTCGGCCAGGGCTTTGCCGTTAACATCTAAAATTTTACCGCGGATACGGTCTTCGGCTAAATAGTTATAAATAGCACGTTCGGCTTTGGACGCAAATTCTTCATGCAAGAAAGTTTGCATATAAAAAAGACGTACAAAAATAACCAAGGGGATTAACAACATCAAAAGCCCCAGCGTACGCATGCGGTTTTTGATGTTAAAAACAAGTGGAGATGAAACCGATTTACGCATATTATTTATCCAATACTACTACGTGGGATGGTTCAATAGGTTGTAAGCCGAATTTTTCTTTAGCCAGTTCGGAAATAGTTTGCGGATTAGACAAACGTAAAATTTCCAATTTCAAATACTGGTTGCGGGCTTCTTTAATTTCTACATCATTTTGAAGGATACCTACTGCCCGGCCCGAACGATTTACTTCAATACGAATCCACACCACCCCAAAAGCAATAAGGGCCATTAAAAACATAATTCTGAAAATCGGCATATTAGTTGTTCCTCTCTATCACACGTAATTTAGCACTACGGGCCCGATGATTTTGACGGACTTCATTATAATCGGGGGCTAATGCGTGTTTATTAATTAACGTCCATTGTCCGCTTTGCGCTAATGTTTTGAAATAGTTTTTCACCAAACGGTCTTCTAACGAATGAAACGTCAGTACGGCCGCACGGCCGCCGGGACGTACCAATTGGTCTAATGTTTTTAAGGCTTGTTCAACCGTTTCTAATTCTTTATTACAGGCAATACGAAGGGCCTGAAACGTTTGCGTAGCGGGATGTTTTTTCCCATAACGCGGTACTATATTTTCTACAATATTTTTCAAATCTTGTGTCGTTTGAATAGGCGCGTTTTTACGCGCAGCCATAATAGCCAGGGCAATTTTTTGGGCATTACGTTCTTCACCGTAGTCGGTTAAAATACGTACCAAGTCATCTAACGAGAACGTATTGACTATATCCGCAGCCGTTAACGTGGCCGATAAATCAAAACGCATATCCAGCGGTCCATTTTGCAGCAAACTAAACCCGCGTGCCGGATTATCTAATTGATACGAACTTAACCCTAAATCAAACAAAACACCATCGGCCCCGTTTATTCCCATTTCTTGCAACTTTTCAGGGGCTTGGGTATAACTGGCGTGAAAGGCTAGCAAACGCTTGTCGTTGACCCGTTCTTGTGCCATTGCAAGAGCTTCTTCGTCTTTATCAAATCCTAAGATACGGGCCTTCGGGCCTAACCGGGTTAAAAAGTATTTGGTATGTCCGCCAAGGCCAAGGGTTCCGTCTATATATATTCCATCCGGATTTTGTAGTAGCAAATCGGCGATTTGGCTGGCCATAATGGGAATATGTGTCCATGTGGTCATATTAAAATCCCCCCGAATAACTGGGCACCGGCACCGTTTGTAATTTGTTAATTTTTGTTTTTTGCGGTTGCGGTTTTGGGGCCGGTTTAGGAGCCTGTTTAGGCGCCGGTTTTGATACATTTGCCCCTGATTTGGTTGACGGTTTCCCGGCGGGTGTAATACCGTCTGCCGGCGGAAGTTGCGTCATAGCCGACGGCGGCGGGGCTTGCAAAATACGCCCTTCCTGATAGGCCTTTTGTAAATCGTGTAACCATACGTTTTGCAATACGCTAACTTTATTAAACGGCATACCGTACGTACGATATAATGCTTGGTGCAAGGGCGTCTTATTTTTTAACTCGGTACATAATTTGTAAAATTCATCACGCGAACGGTGGTTAAGCAGATAATCTACCAAACTATATGCTTGCGTGTACCAAAGCTCGGCTTTGGCAGTATCGTAGGAATTTAAATCTTCGGTGGCGGTCATTTCTTCAAGCGGAATGATATCTCCCGCTAAAATGCGCCGCAAACTATCATCAATCCACTGGGGCCTTTGTTTAGACTCGTATATTTGCATATACACGGCAATTCCTTCGCTTATCCACAATGGGGAAATCGTGGGCAGAAAATATCCGTCAAAATACAAGTGTGTCAATTCGTGCACGGAAAGCGGGAAGAAACTATTTCCCTCAATAACATACATACTATCCGATTGCAAATCGGACGATGCCCCTGACCACGAAGGCAAATGCGTAAAATTGTGGTAACTGTCACGCGTATTAAAGAGCATAACTAAAATTTTATTCGGCTTGACTACCAACGTAAAAGGCGTTAAGTCCAGCATTAAATTACCGTGGATATTATCCAATACGGTTTTGATATTTTGCGTAACGGGAGCGTCTTCGCGATAAATTAAATAGTTAAATGTATCAGCCGTCAGAAATCCGGGCGGTGGTGGGGCCCACCGGACTTTATGATAAGAATCTTGCGGACGAATGGCTTGTGTCGGCAATCCTTCTAATCCAGCGCCCCCTGCTACCCCGCTGTTTTTAGGAACGGTAAGTGCACTGGATGTCGTATTTAACGGGACCGGTTCCCCTGCAGATTTTTTAGTGTGTGAAGCCGGTTTGTCGGAAAAAACGGCTTTGACCACATCCCCCACTTCCCATGCATCTCCGACGGCTAGTCCGATCCCGAGCACCAGCAAAAACGAGAGCATAAATTTAAAGAAAAAATTATTACTCATTGTACTTCCTTTTCAAACAGTGCCAAGTGGCGATGTCTTTTATCACAAGGTAATTCGTACGGTATTTCCCGTATAAATCGGCCTGCATATTTTTGTGCCGGAACCGACGACGCAAGCGAATTTTCCCCCTGATACGCTACGAAATATCCGCCCGATTTTACGGCGGATAAACAAATGCCTAAAATATCGGAGAGTTGTCCCATCGCCCGCTCGGTAACAAAATCGGCCTGTAATTCTTTTTTCTCGCCGAGGCGTACTTGTTTTACTTGCACATTTTTAAGTCCTATATTCAAAATTGTCCAATTCAAAAACGCACACCGCTTTTCCAAACTTTCTATAAGTGTTACTTGTACATTCGGTAATGCTGCGGCAATCGTTAAACCGATATAGCCCGCCCCCGAGCCTGCATCAATAAGCGAAATCTTTTCTGGCCGCTTATCGGCCAAGTTTCGTACGCACGCGGCTCCTTGTAAACCGTCGCAAATATGGCGCGTTAAAATCTCATCTAAACTAGCCGCACTGGTTAAATTCAAAAAATCTTTTTTCTGCCATACACATTGTGCATAACGAACCAATGTTTGGGCTTGCTCGGCCGACAGCGGTAACTCAATTTTTTCAGCAAAATTAACGAGCGTTTGCCACATGTTTCAGTCTCCTAAACCGCTCAATGTGTACAGCAAGCAGTTGAATATCCGACGGTGTAACCCCCGGGATACGACTTGCTTGCCCCAAGGTCTGTGGTTTAACTTCGCGCAGTTTTTGCGCACTTTCAAATAAGAGTCCGCGCACGGTTGACGGATCAAATCCTTCCGGAATTTTTATGGCATCCACTTCGGCTAATTTCTCGGCATCTTTTTTGTTACGTTCGTAATAGCCTTCGTATTTATGGTGAATATCAGCGTGTCTGCGTGCTTTTTCTGCCGACCAAGGAAATAAATCCGGATCTTCGCAAATCACTGCATTGATGTTATTTTTTAACGTGTCGCATAAGGCACGATATTTTTCAAAAGCGGGTTCATAGGTTTTATCTAACAATCCTAACCGGAATGCATGGGGCATTAAGCGTAAATCGGCGTTATCGTTACGTAGTAAAATACGATATTCGGCACGCGAGGTGAACATACGGTATGGCTCATTGACGCCTTTGGTAACCAGGTCGTCAATCAAAACGCCGATATATGCCTCGTCGCGGCGCAACACGAACGGCTCTTTGCCTTGTACTTTTAGTGCGGCATTGATACCCGCCATCAGCCCTTGTCCGCCGGCTTCTTCGTATCCGGTTGTACCGTTAATTTGTCCGGCGCAAAATAAACCGGGGCCAATTTTGCTCTCCAAATGTGGGTATAAGTCCATGGGATCGGAGCAATCATACTCCACCGCATATCCCATACGCGTAATAGAGGCATTTTCCATACCGGGTACAGAAGCAATCAACGCGCGTTGCACGTCTTCGGGCATACTGGTAGAAAACCCTTGAATGTAAAATTCTTCGGTATGTGCGCCTTCCGGCTCTAAAAATAGCGGGTGGGAAGTTACTTCCGGGAATTTCTTAATTTTGTCTTCTACCGACGGACAATACCGCGGCCCTTGGCTGTGGATATTGCCGCCGTACATAGCCGAGCGTTGGAAATTTTCGCGTAAAATTTTATCGGTAGCCAAAGTTGTATGCGTGATATAACAACTTAAAAACTTTCGTTTTTGCTGTTCTTTTTCGTCGGTAAAATGGGAAATCGGTTGCAAGGGGTTGTCCGATGGTTGCAAACGAAATTTGGAATAATCAAGTCCGCGTGCGTTAATACGCATAGGGGTGCCCGTCTTAAAACGCATTAAGTGTAAGCCAAGTTCTGTACTTAAATTTTTAGAAAGCAAGTTGGACGGCATATCGTTATATCGTCCACCGGGTGTCATTACCGTGCCGATGTGAATGGTGCCACCCAAGAAAGTTCCCGTCGTCAAAATAACGGTTTTAGTGTGATAGAGCGTATCACGCAAGGTCAAGACTCCGTCAATTTTGTTATCGGTGGTTGTCAACCGGACGGCTTCATCTTGCATAATATCCAAATTAGGTTGCAGTTCCAAAAAATGCTTAAACGTGAATTGATAAACTTTTTTATCGCATTGGACACGTGGTGAGTGTACCGCCGGACCTTTGCCGGTATTTAACATGTGATAATGCAAGGCGGAAAAATCGGTTACGCGGCCCATGGCCCCACCGAGTGCATCAATCTCGCGCACGATTTGCCCTTTGGCAATTCCGCCGATAGACGGATTGCACGACATTTGAGCAATTGTATCTAAATTCTGCGTAAGTAATAGTGTTTTGGCACCGAGTTTGGCAGCCGCCAAAGCGGCCTCGCATCCGGCGTGTCCGCCCCCGATAACTACTACGTCATATTGTTCACTGCAAACAAACATTTTTTACTTCCCCATACAAAATTTGGAAAAAATAACGCCTAAAATATCGTCGGGCGTTACTTCTCCCATTAAATCTTTTAAGTGCGTCAGGGCACCGCGCAAATGTTCGGCATAAATTTCGCCGCCTGCGTTTTTAGTGAGTTGCATCAGTGCGCTTTCCAATTCCGTTTGCGCACGTAATAATTCTTCATAATGGCGTAAATTGGAAATTAGCAAACTGTCTTTTTCTACCTCGTTCATGGGAGCGGTTAGCGTGTTTTTTAATTCATTTAGTCCGGCGCCCGTTTTACAAGAAACGGTAAATTGGGTGTACTGTGTTACGTTTTCTAAATCTATTTTTCCCGAAGATGGTTTATCGGTTTTGTTGAGCACGATAAGCGTACGCTTGTGTTGCGTTTGAATATCTTGCCACAGTTGTTTTTCTTCCGCACAAACAGGGCGAGACGAGTCTAATACAAACAAGATGACATCGGCATTTTCCATGGCACGCTTGCTGCGGCGCATACCTTCTTGCTCGGCTACATCTAATGCGTGAGCACGGATCCCTGCCGTATCGGTTAACCGGATTTTTTGACCGTTAATTTCCAAAGTTTCTTCCACGGTATCACGCGTGGTGCCGCATACATCGGTCACAATAGCGCGGTCAAAACCGACAAGTGCGTTTAATAAACTGGATTTACCGCTGTTAGGGGCGCCGACGATAGCCACTTTCAGTCCGTCTTTAATTAAACGTCCGACGGAAAATGTATCGGTTAAGGTTCTAATAGCGGTTAAAACGGCGGTAATTTCTTGTGTAATAAAATCGGTGGAAAGAGGCGTCATTTCTTCGTCAACATCATCTAAACGTACTTCAATTTGTGCTAAAAGTTCAGTTAGTTTTGTTTTAATTTCGCTTAGTTTGCCGCTTAGTTTGCCGTCTAACGCGTTCATGGCTAGACGGTGGGCGGATTGGTTCCCGGCGGCAATTAGGTCGCAGAGTCCTTGCGCTTCCACTAGGTCCATTTTGCCGTTGAGAAAAGCGCGCTGGCTAAATTCCCCCCGTTTGGCGGGAACCGCACCGGATTGGCATAATAACTCTAACGTGCGTCCGATAATATACGGCGAGCCGTGCAAGGCAAACTCCACGACATCTTCGCCCGTAAATGAGTGCGGGGCTTTGAAGTAGGTAACAAGGGCTTTGTCTAATATGTTTTTTCCGTCGTAAATAGAGCAAAAAGTTTGACGCCGCGGCTCAAAGAGTTGCGTTTTACTGGTAAGCGTATGCGTAATAACAAGCGCGTCCGGGCCGGACAGCCGCACCAAGGCTACTGCCCCCCCTTGTCCGCTTGCAAGCGCGCAGATAGTAGATTGCATACCATTATTTTATCAATTTTAGGGCGTAAACGCACCCCTTTTTTAGTGTATTTTTCAAGAGTTATATCCCCCTATCTTTTTTGTCATCTTGCTTGCTGGCGATATTTTGTTAAAGCAATCAAAAAAACCGCCCTTATCCATAATTGGAAAAGGGCGGATATTTGTTAGGGAAAACCGTTTATTTATTTTCGGTATTTTCCGTAGCGGTTGCAAATAACGGACCGCAATCGGCAGCCGTTCCTTGCGGTTTGGCTTCCGTCGTAGATTGGGCAACAGGTTGTTCTTGCGTAGTCACCGGTGCGGTGGACGGTTGCGCTTGAGTAGTTTTGGCGGCGGGTTCTTGTACGGTTTGTACCGTTTCCATAACCGCCGTTTCTTCCACTTTTACCCCATCTTGCGTAGTATGTGTTTCCATGACCGCATTTACGGTTACTTCAGCGCAGACTTGTGTTTCGGAAGATGGTGTTGCTGTCGTTTCTTCCGGTTTATCTTCCCCGATTACACCGGGTACAAAATCTGCCGGGGCTTTACGCGTGTTTAAGAGTTCGGCCACTTTTTCCGTCGGACGGAAGGTTACTTTGCGCCATTTTCCTTCCCCTTCAGACGCCGTGGTGACATATTCGTTACCTTCTAATGCACGGTGAATATAACGGCGAAGCTGCGCCGGCATCGGGCGGAAACGAAATACACTATGACCGCTCTTAATCAGTTCAATACCGCGTTCAATTTCGGCATTGAGTTTATCTTCGGCTTTGCGCCAATAGTTTTGCGTATCGGTAATCACCGAAATCGGTTTGTCAAAGTGGCGGCTTAACGCAAGCGTGGACAAGTATTGTATGGCCTCTAACGTTTTGCCTTCTTTACCGATAACTATAGCCGGGTGGTCGCAATCAAACGTAAGCAAAATGCGTTGTTGTTTTTCGTCCCACCAAACATTGAGATTTTCCACTTTTACGCCCATATGCGTAAGCACTTGTTCCAAGTGTTCTTTGGCTTCTTGCATGGGGGCTTTCAAATTTTCCGGAATTACGGCATTGCGAATTTCTTCCGACGGTAATTGTTGAGGTTCATTTTCTTTAGGGGCTCTTTCGGCGCGCGGAATACGAACTTCTAAATCTTCGGTACGGCGGCGGGCATAACGGCGTCCTCCGTTACGTCCGTTGCGGCCTTTTCCCCCTTTGCGTTTGGGAATATCCATATAAATTTGCGCATCCAAATCGGCACTGCTCCAACGTTTGGGACGTAATTCCACAATAGCATCCTTGGCACCGATTCCTAAAAAGCCTTTTTTAGGTTGTTGCAAGACGGATACTTCCACTTGATCACGGCGCAATCCTAATTTTTTAAGGCCTTTGGTAATAGCTTGCGAAACTTCTTTGGCTTCTATTTTAATTTTGTTTGGCATATAAAATCTCCTTAATTAGTTTTAGCAATACGACGGTTTAATGTGACTTGAATTGCAAACGTCAGCAAACTGTTCGTCAACCAGTACAACACCAATCCCGATGGGAAGTTCATAAACAACAGCGTAAAAATAAGCGGCATATATTTGAACATAGCGGCTTGTGCCGGATCTGTTCCCGCCGGCATAGAATGACGTTGTTGGAAGAACATCACCGCACCCATTAAAAGCGGCAAGATGTAATACGGGTCTTTAGACGACAAGTCCGTTATCCACAATACAAACTTAGCCCCGTGCAACGCCCACGACGTACGTAGTGCATTAAACAGCGCTAAGAAAATCGGTAACTGAATCAGTAACGGCAAGCACCCTGATAACGGATTGACCTTATGTTTACGATATAAGTTCAATGTTTCACGGTTGAGGGCTTCAGGGTTGCCTTTGTATTTTTCTTGAATGCGTTTCATTTCCGGTTGGATTTTTTTCATTTGCGCGGCTGATTTTAATTGCATCACCGTAAAGCGCAGTAAAAGCAACTGGATAAGTATAGTCATCAAAATAATAGCAACGCCGTAATTCCCCGTCCAACCGTATAACCACTCTAATACGTTGCGGGCCAGTTTACCCAGCGAACCGAAAAACCCGAACGCGATACTGCGTTCAAAGTGATACGGTAATTTTAAGAAGGCTTTATAATCTTTCGGCCCGAAGTAAAAATCGGACTTATATGATACGGTAGATTTCGCGGCGACGGTTACACCGGGTACGGCAATTTGCAACGCCGGGCCGTCTAACTCTCCTTCGGATAAACCGAAAAAGCGTTTTTGTTTGCCGACAGTTACTTTTTGGGCGGATAATTCACCGGGAGTCCACTCTTGCGGAATAAGCACTGCTAAAAAGTAACGGTTTTCAAGTCCGGCCCACATCCACGGTAAAGAAGGTTGTTTGCTTTTGGGTGTGAATGTTTCCAACGTCGGTTTGCGTTTATCTTCTTCTTGCACGAGATAAACGGCTTTAGACTCGCGCTCGTTATCGTTCATTTCACTTTTGACGGTAGCCAAACCGGGGCCGAAATTCCACTTCCAAGGCGAAAGTGTCAAATCGCGTCCGGTGCTGTTATGAAACGATACCGTAAGTTGGTTGATGCCGTTTTCATTAAATGTATATGTTTTTTGAACGGAAAAACCGGCAATAATATCCCCGGTAAACGTAATGGAATTTTGGGTGCGGGAATATTCAACAAAGTCAATTTCGGGCAAGGTGGAAAAATAGCCTTCTCCGTCGTACGGAGTCAAGTCCACATCTCCCAAAATATCTTTGAATAAGTATGTTTTGATACCGGCCCCTTTAGAAGAAAACGTTACATCTGCTTGCGGCAAATTTAACGTAATCAGTTCTTCCGGTTTGGGAGCAGTAGCCGATTCTTTACTTACGAGTGCCGTTTCCCCCGCACGAACGAGTGTAGCGGCGGTTTGTTTTTCTTGTTCTTGTTTTCTGAGTTGCTCTTCAGCGGCTTGTTGAGCGGCTTTGGCGCGTGGGACAACTACAAACTGATTATATCCTGTTAAAAATAACAGAAAAATCATCAGCGTAGTCAAAAACTGTCTGTTCATAGAAACTCCTTAATCGGCCTAGACATGTGCGTCTAAGCAAACGGGAAAAACAGACGGATAGAAAAACGATTAGGGCACCGGGTCGTATCCACCTTCATGAAAAGGGTGGCATTTTAATAGACGCCGGGCGGCTAAATAACAGCCCTTTAGCGCACCATATTTAACAATGGCTTCTTTTGCATACTGACTACAAGTCGGCGTAAAACGGCAAACACCGCGCGGCCCGAGTAAAGGTCGCACGACAACCATTCCTGCCGTAAGTATGCCTAGTGTAAGTTGGGTAACCCAACGAGAAAACCGTTGCATTTAATTCTCCCCCGACTCATTCGGGGCGGATAGCGGTTTAAGTAATGCGGTCTGACCGCTAATTGACTTGAGTGCTTCTTGCACGGCATGCAAATTACTTAATTTCTCACTATCCCGCGGACTAACGATAATATCAATGCCGTCCGCCCAATTTTTTCTATTTAGTCTGAAAACTTCCCGCAGTAATCTTTTTATGCGGTTACGTACTACAGCAGGGCCTAATTTGCGGGAAACGACTACTGCAAAGCGGGATGGGCGGTTATCATTTCGTACCACGTACCACACGATAAGTCCGTTTCCTTTTAATTTAATGCCGCCTAAAATAACGCGCTCAAAATCACGTTTAAGATGTAGGCGGCAAGAGTGCGGCAAACCCTGCTTGGGCATAAAAACTAGGCCCGGATAAGTTCGTGGCGGCCTTTGGCACGGCGAGCACTAAGCACTTTGCGTCCGCCGGCAGTAGCCATGCGAGCTCTAAAACCAATGTGTTTAGCACGTCTTCTTTTATTAGGTCTGTATGTCGGTAACATGTTATTCTTATACGTTAATTCTGGCCCGCAAGGCGAACTGAAAAAAACGTATCTCCTATTTATAATTTCAAAGGGTTTTTTACAAAAGTGTTAAAAAAACCTCACAACTATTATATCTTTTCCGAAGATTATTTGCAAAAATTTCATTAAAAAATCCGGCGGATTAAGCCGGATTTTCTAATCAAACAGTTTTTAAGGTTCTACTACCGTATCGGGTTTTAACCGATAAAACCGTAAGCCGTCTTTGTCAAATTTTACCAATTGCCCCCGGTTTCGTTTGGGATAAAAAACAACAATGGCATCTTTTTTCTGTAACGATTGAGATTGCGCGTGTCCGGAATAAACGATTCCATCAAACGGTAAGGTATAAATGAGAACATCTTGTTTGGTAAGAATTTCTTGTGCCGGAATACCTTGCCCTTCATATAAGCGGTGGATATCCTGCACTAATGACTGTTGGTTATTATATTCCATTTTTCCGCCAATTTCTTGCCAACGGGTTTGCAAATCTACATTTTTATAGTTTATATCCCAACGTTGGATGATTTTTTCTAAATCCATCGGCACGAAATGATCCGTATGCCCCCGGCGGGTAGGTACTTCTAATCCGTAATCAATATTCAAATCTCCCGTTACCGAAAAAGAACGCACCGTTCCCACCCCGGGCACGTTAGTCGTCCCCGCGGATGCTTCTTTCGCCACACGTGTTTGTTCAACTCCCATTTTGGGTAAATTGGTTAAAACTGCGTTTGCGGCTTCTTCCGTCGCTCGGATTTGTTCCATTGCAGTTCGAGTCAACGCGTTTGTAATCTCGGAGGAAATTTTCCCGCCGCCTGTGACTGCTTTCCCCACTTGTATGAGACCCTCAATCTCTGGTTGGGCCATACAAACAGCCGGCAGACAACTCAATAAAACTCCGGTTAATAAAAGTTTTCTTTTCATTTCTTCTCCTTATTATCCTACTTCTTTATTTTATTGTAGATTAAATTTTTCCATATGCACAACGGCCAAAAGACCTAAAAATTTTCTAGGTCCGGTCCTATATAGAATACCGGGTTAAAATTTGCTATGCTTATTACAATGATATTTACCGATAAAGCCATTGTACTGCTTCGCCAAGCCTTTAGGGAAACCGACCGCGTGCTTTGTGTATATACCCGTGAGCACGGACGGCTTAATTTGCGCGTTCCCGGGGTGCTTCGTCCGACGGGGAAATTAAAAGCTCTTAGCGAACCGCTTATCTGTGCGGATATGCGTATCTATACTCGCGGGGGTGGTGTAATGGGCACGCTGACAGGTGGTAAATTAGAAAATGTTTTTCCGGCCATCCGCAACGATTTAAAACGTGTATCCTTAGCCTTGCACTTTTGTGAGTTAATGATGCGTTTAACGCCACTACACCAACCGAGCGAAGGAAAATTTGAATTATTATATCAAGCATTAACGGAACTTGAACAAAACGGTGCTAATTCCGCTTTTCAAGCGGCGTTTACGTTGCGGCTCATGATGCTGGCCGGGTTCGGGTTAGACCACCCGGTATTACATATTTCTCCGGAATTTTGGCAGAAAATGCACGAAGATAAATTTAGCAATTTGCTTTTTAGTGAGCCGGAAGATTTGCTTTCTCTTGCTAAATGTAACAATGTCTGCCGACGTTTCTTAAACCAATATCTTACCTATCCGTTACACACTTCAGAGAATTTTGGACTCAAAGAAGAAACTGCTTCTGTTGTTACACTTCAAACTATTGCACAATAAAAAGCCCCCCGGTTTATCCAACCGAGGGGACTAGTTTTGCACCTTCATCATTACTCCTTTACTGCAGCATGTACTACTTGCAGGCAACTTGGGATTTACTTCACACCTTAAGGATTCTTCCTCCCCGCCGAAGCAAACTATCAACCGGGCACAGAACCCACACTAAGAATACGGCCCACCAACCAATCGGCCCTACTCAAAGCCAGACATCTAATCTGTCACACGCAAGCCCAACGCTCATCACGCTACGCCCACGCCGTCCGATCCACCCCGCGAACGCCTTGCCCAAACCACGACTTCGGGAACGACCCTCCGCCACATTCATGCAACGCCCTTTCACAAGGCCAACCGGCAATTAGCATCTGCAACGGGCACCATCTCACGGGCACCCCACATCCGGCATGACACCCAACCGCCTACGGATGTACAACTCATATCTCTAGTATAAGGGAAAAGTAAAATTTGTCAAGGGGTAATTTTAAAATTATTTTTACCGTCGGAAAAATGAAAAAAACGGGACGTTTTTATGCGTCCCGTTTTGTTACTTTTTACGATTTTTTACAGCCGTGTAATATCCGCGCCGGTTTGCGCTAAACACGTACGTACGCGCGCGAGTAATGCCAGGCGATTATTGCGTACGGCCACGTCTTCGGCGTTAACCATTACTTCCTTAAAGAAAGTCTCTAGCGGAGCTTGGAAGGCAGTACACGTTTTTAAGCGGCTTAAATAGCCGTTTTTATCGGTAGTTTGCGGTAAAGCAGCCATTTGTTTTTCCACTTGCTGCACGGTTTCAAATAACATTTTTTCAGCCGGAAGTTCAAAACGCGATACGTCAATCTGCGCTGACACTCCATCGGCTTTTTTCAAAATGTTATTTACCCGTTTAGCGGCTTCCAATACGGCGGCAAATGCCGCATCTGTTTTAACGGTTTCTAACGCACTGACAAGAGCTTCTACTTGTGTAAGCGGCATTTCATACCAATCGGAAACACCGTCTAATACACCCGGTTGATGCCCGCGTTGTTCAAGCACAAGCGCCACACGTGCTTTTAAAAATGCGGGGAGTTCTTTGGTGCCTTTATCGGCCGTTTGCGCCGGATATAACGAAAGTGATTTCTCCACTAATTCTTTTAAGGAAACCGGGAATGCGCCTTCCAATAAAATACGTACCGCCCCAAAGGCTTGACGGCGCAAGGCAAAGGGATCTTCGCTCCCCGTCGGAATTTGACCGATTAAAAAGTTACCTACGAGCGTATCTATTTTCCCGGCCAGAGATACCAATTGCCCGGCCTTATCCGACGGCAAAACAGAGGTGCTCGTTAGCGGATAGTAAAATTCTTCCATCGCTTTAGCGGCATCTTTATGGCCTTCCAACGCGGCATATTGTCCCCCCATATAGCCTTGTAATTCAGGGAACTCATATACGACGTGACTGGCCAAATCTGCATATGCGTGCGAAGCGGCATAATCTACCGTATCTTTTAAGGCAGTTTGATTTGTTTTTTCACACAACCACAACGCAAGTTGTTGGGTACGTTGTGATTTTTCATACATAGAGCCGAGTCCTTCTAAAAACGAAATGTTTTTAAGTTTATTTTTGAAGATTTCAAGGCCTTCTTTTTTATCGTTTTCAAAGAAAAAAACCGCATCGGATAAACGTGCCGACATTACTTTTTTGAATCCGCCTTGCACTTCGTTTTGATTCACCGAAATACCATCACGTACCGCAATAAAATACGGTTGTAATTCCCCTTTATTGTTAAGCACCGGGAACATTTTAATTTGTTTTTTTAAGACGGTAGTAATAAGTTCTTTGGGCAGCGTTAAAAACTTAATTTCAAAGTCTCCGCTTACCGCCACCGGGTGTTCGGTAAACCACACCGTTTCTTCCACTAAACTTTCATCCAAATCGGCTTGATATCCGCGCACTTTGGCTTCATTGGAAACCGTTTTAATAAGGGCGTCTTTACGTTCTTGCGGAATTACCAAAACAGGTTGCGGTTGATTGCGTAAGAGTTCGGCATATACTTTTGCATCGGCGGTTGCTACTTTAATCGGTTTGCGCCCAAACGACGAGAGCGGATAGGTATTTCTGTTGGAAGTTACCCCGGCCACCGTAAATTTAATTACTTTATTTCCGTACAGACCGATCAGCGAACGAATCGGGCGACCGTAACGAAGCCCCGATTCTTCCCAAATCATATTTTTGGCAAATTCAAGTCCGGTAACCAAACGCGTAAAAATTTCAGGCAATAATTTAGCGGTCTTTTCACCTTTGATTTTGACTTTAGCGTAAATAAAAGGCCCCTTGTCCGTTTCTACAACGGTTAATTTTTCCGGAGCAATACCGTTCTTTTGGGCAAACCCGGCGCTTTGCGGGGTGAAATTTCCGTTGGCATCTTTTAATAATTTAGCGGGCGGCCCTTTGACTTCTTTTTGTACGTCAGCCGATTTGTCCGCGATATTGACAATTTCCACCACCAACCGGCGGTACGTACCAAACGCATTGATACGTTCATAAGAAATACGTTTTTCCGTCAATAAATCTGCGGCTAATTTTTCCAATTGCGCTAATGCCGGTTTCATAAACCGCGCCGGTAAATGTTCTACTCCGATTTCTAACAAAGCGTTCATTTCGCGGCCTCCTCTTTCTTTTCCACACTTTCCACATACGCTTTAGCGCACGCTTTGGCCAAGTTGCGAATTTTGGTAATGTTGTTAGTGCGTTCGGATACACTAATCGCGCCGCGCGCTTCTAACATATTAAAATAGTGTGACAGTTTCATGGTGTTATCATACGCCGGAAGGTATAAACCTTTTTTGCAAAGTGCAAAACATTCTTCTTCACATTCTTGAATATAACGACGCAAGTGTTCCACGTTAGATTCTTCAAAATAATAGTGCGAAAATTGACGTTCGCCTTCGTGGTGTACGTCGCGGTACGTGACGTTATCGTTCCAGCGCACGTCAAAGACGTTATCCACTTTTTGGCAGTACATCGCAATACGTTCAAGCCCGTAGGTAATTTCTACCGTAATGGGGTTTAACGCATAACCGGCCATATTTTGGAAATAGGTAAACTGTGTAATTTCCATACCGTCTAACCAAATTTCCCAACCGACGCCGGAAGCCCCTAATGTAGGCGATTGCCAATCGTCCTCAATCCACCGCACGTCGTGCTGTTTGGGATCTAAACCGATGGCTTTTAACGAATTTAAGTAAAGTTCTTGAATGTTTGCCGGAGCAGGTTTGATAATAACCTGATATTGATAGTATTTGCCCAAGCGGTTGGGGTTTTCGCCATAGCGGCCATCAGCGGGACGGCGGCAAGGTTCTACATAGGCGCGGCTGACAGGTTTTTTAGTAAGCGCGCCGAAAAAAGTTTCCGGGTTATATGTACCGGCTCCTTTTTCTACGTCATAGGGCTGAACAAGGATGCACCCTTGTTTCGTCCAATAGGTGTTCAAAGCGGATATAATATCCTGAAAATTCATACCGTATTTCATAACTATCTATATTATATAAAATAAGCAACATACCCGGTGAACAGCCGAAAATTATACAATGTAATTATGATCAAACATGTCATTTTTGATATGGACGGACTTTTGTTAAGTACCGAACCGATTTATTTTTTATGTTACCAACGTGCCGCTGACAAAATGGGGCAGACCTTCCCTTTTGAACTCTATGAAGCATGCGTAGGGATGAGTACGTCCGATGCGGCTAAAATTATTGATAACTATTTTAAGGGTGCCGTGGATGTTAAACAATTATACCGCTATGCGTATGATGAATTTGAAAATTATATTTTTAACGGCGGCGAAGTAGATTTCCGCCCCGGGGCCAAAGAAGCGGTACGGTATTTTAGCGAGCGCGGTTTTCTGCTGGCGCTTGCGTCGTCAAATATCCGGCGGTGGGTAGATTTTTTGTTAGATAAAAAAGGAGTCCGTCAATTTTTTCCGGTCATTACCACCTCGGAAGATGTATCTAAACCGAAACCAGACCCAGAGATTTATTTAGTTACTGCTTCCAAATTACACGCCGCCCCGAGCGAGTGTTTATCCTTTGAAGATTCTATTGCCGGAGCGACCTCTTCCATTACGGCGGGAATGCGCGTATGCGTTGTTCCGCAAATTAAACAGCCCGACACATTTGTACGTGAACGGGCGTTCAAAGTATATGAGTCGCTGGAAGATATTTATCCGGATATAGACGAGTTATTAAGGTAGATATACCTATTCTTGTAAAATACTGGGTGGCGGCAAGAACGATTCATCTTCCGCCGGCACAATACTCTGCGCCGAAGAATCACCCGACTCATTTTCCCCTTCTTCATCTTGCAAAGGAGTAAGTGTCATTTCTTCGTAGGCTTCATCTTGCAACGAAATATCTAATTCTTCCATAGGTTGCGGTGGACGATTTTGCGTGGCTACCGGGCGAACCGTTTTTTGTTTCTCTGTTTTGTCATAAGAACGACCGGTCGGGTTCCACCATGCAGGCGGATTTCCGGCACACGCGGCCAACCACAAACAACCCAGTAAAATGGAAAAAATTTTCTTCATAAATTTATTATACCTTATCCGTACGAATTTGTTTATCTTTTGCGCTAGCCGCACGGAAAAGCGCCCCCGCCCGGTAACTGCTGCGCACAAGCGGCCCGGCGGCAACTCCCTTAAAACCAAGGGATAGGGCTTGCTTTTCCCATTCTTTATATTCTTCCGGCTCGGGATAGCGTGCTACCGGATAGTGCTTGGCGGACGGAGCAAGATACTGCCCTATGGTAAGCAAATCTACACCGGCAGAGCGTAAATCACCAAGTAATTGGCTGATTTGCTCTTGCGTTTCGCCCAGCCCTACCATAAAACCCGATTTCGTTAAAATATGCGGCGCCAATTTTTTACTGTTTTCTAATACCGTTAGTGTACGCTTATACTGAGCGCCGGCGCGTACAAAAGGGTACAATTTTTCTACCGTTTCCACATTGTGCGCCAACACATTGGGCCGTGCAGATAAAATAGTTTTTAATGATTCTTGATTACCTTGCAAATCGGAGATAAGCGGCTCAATACAAACATCCGGCGTGCGGGTGTGAATAGCGTTAATTACACGTGCAAAATGAGCGGCACCGCCATCCGGTAAATCATCACGCGTAGGCATAGTTAACACCGCATAGCGGATATGCCACTCGTCAACGGCTTGGGCAACGCGTTCGGGCTCGGTACTATCGGGCGGCAAAGGCGTTTCGCGTGATACCGCACAAAATCGGCATCCGCGTGTACAACGTTCGCCAAGCACCATAAAGGTAGCGTCCCCACAATTAAAACATTCCCCTCGGTTGGGGCATTTGGCCGCATGACAAACGGTATGTAAAGCGTAACGTTGCAACGAATCTTCCGCCGACAACGCCACTGCCGAACGCAAGGCGGCTTTATTTTTCCCCACCATTTCTTTAAGCCAACTAGGAACAGGTAATGTCATACGTTTATTATACTAAAAGCATGGACGGGTAATATGATAAAATAAGTACAGTTACCAAGCGTATGAAAAAATTTTTACTGATTTTCGTGTGTTGTTTTGCAACATTTAATGCGTGGGCACAAACCGCTCAATTACCGACGGAAGAACGGCTACAAGAGGCGGCTGATTTGTATTTTTCGCACCAACCGGAAAAGGCATTATCCGCCTATATCACGTTATCCAAAGAAACGCAAGAAAGAGATGCTTTTTTAAACGCGGCCTTTATCGCTATGGAGCAAAACAACCCTAAACTGGCCGTAGATATTGCTACGGCGGCCTATCGTTTATATCCGCAAGACAGCGAAGTAATTCAAACTGCCGCCGATGCTTATTTGTCCGACGGCCAATATGCCAGTGCCGAGATGCTCCTTTCTCAACTGTCTGAACCGCCCGGACGCACGGAGTTGTTACATATTAATTTAGCGCGCGCACAAATCGGTTTAGGCGAAAAGAAATTGGCGAAATACAATTTACGGTTGGCCACCCACGGGAAAGTACATACCGCATTAGCGCACTATTTGTTGGGGATACTGTACGAAGAAGAAAAAGATTATAAATCTGCCGTTAAACATTTTAAGGTGGCTTCCGAGTACGACCATCAATTTATAGAAGCCAAAATGCACTATGCCCATGCCTTAGAAAAAACAAAAAATTACAACGAATCATACCGTCAATACCGTATGATTTACGCGCTTGAAAAAAATAATGATACCGTACGAAATGCACTTGCCAGATTACTGCCCAAACTTACCCGCACCGAAAAAGAACTGACCGCTACGAAACAACGAGATGATCATACCCTTGTTAAAATGATGCTTATTCCTGCCGGTAAAAAATATCCGCAGGAAATTAAAGTAGGCCTGGGTATGGGGCCCAGCGGCAAACCTCCCGCGCGCGATAATTTACAATTTTCCCCCTCCCATGATTTTACGGTTACCGATGATAAAGGAAAAGAAATTTTGCGCGGAAATGCAAAAGAATTTTGGACGGTGGTGTTAGAAAAAGGGCATTCCTATTTAGTTTCACCAACCGGTAAAAAAACGGCTTTTTCCAAATCAATAACGGTAAGCCCCGTATCCCACACCGCAGGAGAAGGCCATACGATTTTGGTAAAAAAGTTGATGAGCGGCGCGGGTATGACATGGGCCAGCATGGACGACAAAGAATATCGCGGCAAATTGCAAATTGTACATAATACGCGCCTTAATACATTAGTTCCTATCAATATACTGACGGTGGATGAGTATTTGCAAGGGGTCATTTCTTCGGAAATGCCGATCAAATTCCCCATGGATGCGTTACGCGCACAAGCGGTACTTGCACGCACGTATGCCCTGAAACATTTAGGAAAACATAAAGCATACGGCTTTGATTTGTGCGATACGCAAAACTGTCAAGTGTATGGCGGAGTAAGTGCGGAAAGCGAACGCGCTAACGCTGCCGTAGAATCTACTATCGGCGAGATTTTAACGTATAACGGAAAACCGATTGAGAGCGTTTTCTCGGCCAATTGCGGTGGTATTACACAAAGTTCTAAAGAAGCGGGTTGGAGTGAAACACCTTATTTACACCCCGTATCCGATTATAAGAATTTTGACTTTGATAACCTGCAACCGTATCAGTTCAAAAATTTATTGCAATACGATAATGATGCTTACAGCCGTTATGATAAAAATGTAAGTATGGCAGCATTTAGATGGGTACGCGTGGTGGAAGAAAAAGAATTAAGAGAAATCATTAAACGTAAGAAAAAAGATATCGGATCAATTAAAGCCATTATTCCGTTGCACCGCGGTAAATCGGGCTATGTCAGCCGGTTACTTGTGCAAGGAACCAAAGGTAGTATTACCCTTAATAAAGAAAATGTGATACGCAATAATTTAAGTTTAGGAATGCTTCGCAGCAGTTATTTTATGGTAGAACCCAATTATGAAAACCGCCAATTAAAATACTTTGTGTTTTACGGCGGAGGTTGGGGACACGGCGTGGGCTTTGATCAAACCGGTGCCGCCGGGCGCGCCGATGCCGGACAAGATTACAAAACAATCTTACACCACTATTTCCCCAAAGCCGATTTTGTGGACGGAAAATAACTTTTCGTTAATTTATTTTATTGTCCGGCCAGTTGTTGCTGGGCCTCATTTTGAATGGCTTGAATTTTTTGTTGCTTTTCTTGCGCAGACAAATTCGGATCGTCGCTAACCGCATTTATACGAGAGAACATATGTTGCAAAATCGGGCGGGCTTGTTGTTCAAAGGCTTGCCGTTGTGCCGGTTCTGCATGGGCAAGCGCCGGATCTTTCATCAGTTTATCCATCGTCATATTTACTTGATTAGTCTCACGTAATTCTTGCATTTTCGGAGATTGTTGGAGTTTGAGCAACTTTTCGTTAGCCTCTTGACGGACTTGATTTAATTGCGTTTGCATTTCTAAGTAGGACAAATCACGGCGGCTTAAAATTTCGTTGGCCTTGGCATCATGTTCACGATAAATAGAATCTATAAGTTCTGCCCCGGCCGCGCCATAAATAGTTCGGGCCGTACTGTTTTTTTCTTGGCGTTCTTTCTCTAAATTTTGGGCAAAAGCCGTTTTTTCTTCCGGGCTGGCTACATAACGTTGAGGGGCCGTATTTCCTTTTTCTTCTTCTTGTTGCATTTGAGTCAACATATCTTGCGTCCGTTGATCCTCGGCACTACGCAGCCCTTTTAACGATTGACCATTGGCCACTAAGGCCTGTTCCATTTCTTTGCGTTGGGCACGCTGATTTTCTAACGATTGGCGATAATATTCTTCGGCAGAAATATCTTTTTGTTGGGCAAGTTGCAAATCTTTTTCACGGTATTTTTCCATGATATCCCCCAGTTGTCCGGCCATCTCATCACCATATAACTCGGCTAAATTTTGTTGAAAAGCACTATCTCGAGCCTCGCGTTCTGTTTTCAAACGTTCCAACCCGCTCTTTTGGCTGATTTCCTGTAATTTTTGGTTATATTTTTCGCTGATAGAACGCGTTTGTTGTTGGAGTTGTTCTTTCGTTATATTGGCTTGTCCAAGCAAATTCATTACTTCGTGTTTATAATTTTCCATTTGTTTGGATGCTTCGGAAGCCGCCTTGTTTCCAAATGCTTTTTTCATACTGTTGACCATGCCGGCGGTTTGTCCGTCAATTTGTTGTTCTAATGTGGCAAAAGGGCTGTTTTTATTACCGGAATTATGAGATAAATATTTCTCTATATTCATATCTTTTTTACTTTTAGGTAAAAAGGCACGCAATACGGCCGCTTCTATGGCACCGGGCAAACTTTGTAATTGCTGATTTAACGTATTGGCTTGTTCTTTTGTTAATGCAGACATATACGGAGCCAAAGGATCAAGCGGTTGTTTTTGTTGTCTATTGGCGTTGTCGGTTCGCACGTCTCTGCCGGCTAATTGATTGACTTGCTGGCGAGCCGTAACCCTAGTTTGATTTTCCGCATTCAAACGGGATATAGATGTCATCCCTTGATAAGGCGAAGACGTTGATGCGGGAGAAGATGACACGGTATCCATAAACAATTCATCACGGTCGGTGTCATATATCTGACCGGTAGTAGGGTTTTGTAATTGTTGATTATATCTTGCCGACGGAGTATACGGCCCGTTTTGGCTAGCATATCTTTTGTCAGGAGACAACGACGAGTTATGCGGTTCGTCCATTTCGTCTTCAAAAAACTCTTGGGCTTTGAGTTGGGCTAACGATAACTCCGGCTGATTGGATTTTGATTTTTTGGAATTAGCCCAATGAAGTTGCGGATTAGAAGAGTACAAAATCGCCGCGCCAATAATAAGCAAAATGGCGATTGTAAATAATAACGGCATCAGCGATTTTTTTTGTTCGTTCATAGTCTCTTTAACAAATAAGGCCGGGCCGCCCTAAAAAGCGGCCCACTTTTATTATTCTTTTCTAATTTCAATACCAAGTTCTTCTAACTGTTTTTCATCTACTTTGTTAGGAGATTCCGTTAACGGACACGATGCTTGCGCCGTTTTGGGGAACGCAATCACTTCGCGAATAGATTCTTCCCCGGCGAGCAGTGCCGTAATGCGGTCTAACCCAAGGCCGATACCGCCATGGGGAGGAGCGCCGGCTTCTAATGCATTTAAGAGCATTCCAAAGCGGATGGCTGCGTCTTCTTTGGAGTGTTTCATTAAGGCCAAAATACGTTCTTGTACGTCACGGCGGCAGTTACGTACGGAACCGGAAGCAAGTTCATTTCCGTTAAGTACTAAATCAAACTGATACGAACGTACCGAGCCGGGGTCTTTTTCCAAATTCGGCAAATCTTCTTCTACGGCTGCCGTAAAAGGATTGTGGGCTGCATCCCAGCGATCTTCTTCCGGGATATATTCCAACAGCGGGAAGTTGGTAATCCACGCGAATGCCCAGTCGGTTTTTTGCGGCAACTCTTTGACGAGTTCTTTGCGTAGTGCCCCCATAAAATTTTGACACGTGCGTTTTTGCGCGTCACTACCTACTAACATCAAATCACCGTCTTGCGCATTTAAGGCTTGTTTAAGGGCGTTCAGTTCTTCGGGCGTGAAAAATTTAGCCGCGGGACCTTCGTAATTTTCACCTTTGACTTTAAGCCATACAAGTCCTTTAGCGCCGTTTTTCTTAGCCAGTTCGGTCAGTTTATCTAATTTTCCGCGCGAATAAGCGGCCCCTTTTTCACCTTTGAGTGCATAAATCGCACCGTTAGCGGCAAGCACCTCTTGGAACACCTTAAAGCCGGTGTTTGCAAACAATTTTGTAACATTGACAAGTTGCAAATCGTAGCGCAAATCGGGCTTATCCGAGCCGTATTTATCCATGGCTTGGTCAAACGGAAGTTTGATAAACGGCGTTTGCAATTCTTTGCCGGCCGTTTTGAAAATTTCCTTCATGAGCCCTTCCACAATTTCGTGAATATCGTTAATCGTCACAAACGACATTTCCATATCAATTTGTGTATGTTCGGGTTGGCGGTCTGCGCGCAAATCTTCATCACGAAAGCACCGCGCTAATTGAAAGTAGCGATCAATGCCGCTGGCCATTAGGGTTTGTTTGAACATTTGCGGGCTTTGCGGCAATGCATAAAATTCTCCATGGTGCACACGAGACGGGACCAAATAATCACGCGCGCCTTCGGGCGTAGAACGGGTTAAAATAGGCGTTTCCACTTCCAAGAAACCTTGCGCATCCAAATAACGCCGTGCGGCTTGCGCGATACGGTGACGCAATAATAAATTGGCATACATTTTAGGATTGCGCAAATCTAAGTAACGGTATTTTAAGCGGATTTCCTCGGCCACACCGCGTGAATTTTCCACGTCAAAAGGCAAGGGAATACACGTATTTAATACTTTCAAATCTTCCACTAAAATTTCAATTTCGCCCGTTTTCATATTCGGGTTAACGGCGCCTTCAATGCGGCGTTTGACCGTACCGGTAACTTCAATTACATATTCGTTGCGAAGCCCATATGCAATGTCAAAAAACGGACTATTAGGTTCTACGACAAGTTGACACACCCCGCTACGGTCGCGCACGTTGATAAAAAGCACTCCGCCGTGGTTGCGGTAACTGTTCACCCAACCGCATAAAGTTTGTTTGGTACCCAGTAATTTAGCGGTGATATCTCCGCAGTAATTCGTTCGTTTCATACTAATTTTTTTACCTCATTTGCTAAAGCATCAAAGGAGACTTTTTGCTGTTCTCCCGTCTGTAAATTTTTTATAGTGACTTCACGTGCGGCTAATTCGTCCGAGCCGATAATAACCGCGTACGACGCCCCACACCGGTCGGCTTGTTTCATTTGCCCTTTGATGTTTTTATCAAAGAGTCCACCTTCCGTTTTAATGCCGGCGGCGCGCAATGTCTGCATCAAATTAAACGCGGCTTCGTTGCAAGTTTTATCCATGGACACAAAGTAAATACTTTTGGGGTTGGCAAATGCTACGTCGCCACGTGATAAAATCACACGCTCTGCACCCATGGCCCATCCGATAGCCGGAGTAGCCGGGCCGCCCATGTTTTTCACAAGCGTATCATATCTCCCCCCTGCCGCAATCGCGTTTTGGGAAGCATCACCCGCCTGAAATTCAAATACAGTGCGGGAATAATAATCAAGTCCGCGTACAAGCATCGGATCTACTACAAAATTGATTTTACCTTGGAGCAAGCGTTGTACTTCGTCAAAATGTGCTTGGCACTCCGGGCAGAGTTGCATCGTAGGAACACGCCCCGCAAAACGGGCCCCGTCAATTTTACAATCTAACACACGCAAAGGATTTTTTTCCAAACGTGTTTGGCAGTTTTCGCACAATGTATCTTTTTCGTTGGAAAGAAAATCAATCAGCGCTTGACGGTAAAGCGGGCGGCATTTATCACACCCTAAACTATTGATTTTGACGGTATAATTTTTCGCGCCGAATTTAGCAACGATATCTTTTAACATTAAAATTACTTCGGCATCGGCAGCCGGAGCGGAGTTGCCGATATATTCGGCACCGATTTGTTCAAACTCGCGGTAACGACCGGCTTGTGGGCGTTCGGCACGGAACATATTGCCGATATAATAAAACTTTTGCACAGGTGCTTGTTGGACAAAATTATTTTCCAAATAAGCACGAACTACACCGGGGGTGCCTTCCGGGCGGATAGCCAGTTGGCGGTGTCCGGCGTCCTCAAAAGCGTACATTTCTTTTTGGACGATATCTGTAGTTTCTCCGGTAGATTTTACAAATAATTCTTTTTGTTCTACCGTCGGTAAGCGCAGTTCGCTAAACCCGTAAAGAGAAAACACTTCGCGGGCGCAAGATTCTAATTGGGTAAAATTTTTTGCTTGGGGTTCAAAAATATCCCGAAACCCTCTAACTAATTTAGCCATATAAGATATTTTAGCATTTTATACGCGCGTACGGAGTGAAGAAAAAAACAGATGAATTTTGAAAAAGATTTTCATATTTGTTATAATAAGTATGTTGTTGAAAGAAGTAATACCGATTTACGGGCGTGTAGCTCAGCTGGGAGAGCGCCTCGTTCGCAACGAGGAGGTCGTCGGTTCGATCCCGATCACGTCCAAAATTTAAGAACCCTACGTAAGTAGGGTTTTTTAATTTTATATGTGTACGAATCGAACAGACCG